>CAILVI010000293.1 GCA_903837595.1 uncultured Thiodictyon sp. | reverse complement strand
CGGATTTAGCTGTCTCAATTATGGGGTGGTGATGTTGTGCAATGCAGTAGAATTAATATGTTTTACAAGATGCCGACGTGGTGAAATTGGTAGACACGCTATCTTGAGGGGGTAGTGGCGCAAGCCGTGCCAGTTCGAGTCTGGCCGTCGGCACCATCAGTGAAGCGGTATGTCGTTTATGCGACATGCCGCTTTTTTTTTGCCTCCCGGATAGTCAACTGAAAAATTTTCTATAAGGATCATTGGGCCGGTTGACTTGGTGCGGGGTGGAGCTTTAGACTCATTACCAAGGAACCGTGACACTCACGTAAACGATTGCGGTCTGGAGGAACAGTGCTCGGGAACTACCTGCCCATCTTGATCTTCGTCATCGTCGGCACCCTCGTGGGTGGCGGTGCGATGTTGGCTGGCGCTGTGCTCGGCACCCGCCGCCCGGACGCCGAGAAAGACTCACCCTACGAGTGCGGCTTCGTGGCGTTCGAAAGTGCGCGCGTGAAGTTCGATGTGCGTTATTACCTGGTGGCCATCCTATTCATCCTGTTCGACCTGGAGATCGCCTTCCTGTTCCCCTGGGCGGTGGTGCTCCCGGATCTGGGCGGCTATGGCTTCTGGGCCATGTTCGTGTTCCTGGCGGTGCTGGTCGTCGGTTTCATCTACGAGTGGAAGAAAGGGGCCTTGGAATGGGAATAGAGGGTGTGCTGGAGCAGGGCTTCGTCACCACCACGGCCGACAAGCTCATTAATTGGGCGCGCACCGGTTCACTGTGGCCCATGACCTTCGGCCTGGCTTGCTGCGCGATTGAGATGATGCACGCCGGGGCGGCCCGTTACGACCTGGACCGCTTTGGCATCATCTTCCGCCCCAGCCCGCGTCAGTCCGACGTCATGATTGTCGCCGGCACCCTGGTCAACAAGATGGCCCCGGCCCTGCGTAAGGTCTATGACCAGATGGCCGAGCCGCGGTGGGTGATCTCCATGGGCTCCTGTGCCAACGGCGGCGGCTATTACCATTATTCGTATTCGGTGGTGCGGGGCTGCGACCGGATCGTGCCGGTCGACGTCTATGTGCCCGGCTGCCCGCCCACGGCCGAGGCCTTGTTGTACGGTATCCTGCAGTTGCAGAATAAGATCCGCCGTACCAATACCATCGCCCGCCAACCCGTTTAGATAGGTCGCAGGACCCATGGCAACAGATTCCCTGACCGGTGACGCCAGACTTGCCGGGCTTGAGCAGGCGCTGGAGAGGCACCTGGCCGAGCACGGTTGCGAGACCCGCAGCGCACCCGGCGAGGTCACCTTGGTGGTGCCCGCTGCGCAGTTGCTTGCGGTGTGTCGGCTGTTGCGCGACCATGCCGATTTTCGCTTCGAACAGTTGATCGATTGCTGCGGGGTGGATTACTCCGCCTACGGCGAGACCGAGTGGGACACCGAGGCGGGGGCCGGTGTCGGCTTCGGTCGCGCGGTGGATCGGGACCTGGACCTCACACTGGATGGGCCGGAGCGTTTCGCGGTGGTCTATCACCTGCTGTCATTGGCCCACAACCGGCGCTTGCGACTGCGGGTCTTCGCCGATGGCGCGGCGCCCATGGTGGACTCGGTGATCCCGGTGTGGGCGGCAGCCAACTGGTTCGAGCGCGAGGCCTTCGACCTCTTCGGAATACTGTTTCGCGGCCATCCGGACCTGCGCCGCATCCTCACCGACTATGGCTTTGTGGGTCACCCGTTTCGCAAAGATTTTCCGCTTTCGGGCCATGTGGAGATGCGTTACGACCCGGCCCAAGGGCGCGTGGTCTATGTGCCGGTCAGCGTGGTGCCGCGCGTGCTGGTACCCCGCGTGATTCGCGATGACAGCCGCTATGCCGGGCGTGAATCCGGAGTGCCGAAACATGCCTGAGATCCGCAATTTTACCCTGAATTTCGGTCCCCAGCATCCGTCCGCCCACGGCGTGCTGCGCCTCGTGCTGGAACTGGATGGCGAGGTGATCGAGCGCGCCGACCCCCATATCGGATTGCTGCATCGCGGTACCGAGAAACTGGCCGAGACCAAACCCTATAATCAGAGCATCGGCTACATGGACCGCCTGGACTATGTAACCATGATGTGCAGTGAGCACGGCTATGTGCGCGCCATCGAAAAGCTCCTGGGGGTCGAGGCGCCGGAGCGCGCCCAGTACATTCGTACCCTATATGACGAAATCACCCGTATTCTCAATCACCTGATGTGGCTGGGTGCACATGCGCTGGACATCGGCGCCATGTCCGTCTTCTTGTATTGCTTTCGCGAACGCGAGGACCTGCTCGATTGTTATGAGGCGGTCTCGGGTGCGCGCCTGCATGCCACCTACTACCGTCCCGGCGGCGTCTACCGGGACCTGCCGGGCGTGATGCCGCAGTACCGGGAAGTCGCCACCCCATGGCACACCGCCAAGGAGCTGACGGTGCGCAATGCGGCCCGCCAAGGGTCTTTGCTGGACTTCATCGCGGATTTCACCGAGCGTTTCCCGGGCCTGGTCGACGAATATGAGACCCTGCTCACCGATAACCGCATCTGGAAGCAGCGCACCGTGGGTATTGGTGTCGTCTCGCCCGAGCGGGCACTCCAGCTCGGCTTCACCGGTCCGATGCTGCGCGGCTCCGGGATCGAGTGGGACCTGCGCAAGAAGCAGCCCTATGCCGCCTACTCCAAAGTGGACTTCGATATTCCGGTCGGGGTCAATGGCGACTGCTACGACCGTTATCTGGTGCGGATGGAGGAGATGCGCCAGTCCAATCACATCATGCGCCAGTGCGTGGAGTGGCTGCGCCACCACCCGGGGCCGGTGGCGATCACCGACCACAAGGTGATGCCGCCGTCGCGCACCGCGATGAAAGAGGACATGGAGGCCCTGATCCACCACTTTAAGCTATTCACCGAGGGCTATGGCACCCCGGCGGGGGAGGTCTATGCGGCGGTCGAGGCGCCTAAGGGTGAGTTCGGCTGTTACATCATCTCCGACGGCGCCAACAAGCCCTATCGGCTCAAGGTCCGTGCCCCCGGCTTCCCGCACCTGGCCGCGCTCGATGAGATGAGCCGGGGCCACATGCTGGCAGACGTGGTGGCCATCATCGGGACGCT
>CAILVI010000292.1 GCA_903837595.1 uncultured Thiodictyon sp. | reverse complement strand
GATCGCCCAGGTCTGCCGTCGCCACTTCTTCGCGTGCCCAGTTGTTCATGCTCCCCTCCGGTGGGTTGGTGATCCTGCCATCTTAGGCGCCGCGAGGAGTTCGTGCTTGGATCAGAACCACTTATGTATAAGGTTGAGCGCAGAGCATGGGAACGAGATGATCGCTGGAAGTAGACCGAAAGAGGTTCACCACCGATGAGCAGATTCGACACGAACAATGAGCAGATGATTTTTCCGGTGACGATCATCAGAGGAGGCACCAGCCGGGGCTTATTCTTTTTGGCTGATGAAATCCCGGAGATGGGGCATGGCCAGGAGCAGTTCTTGGCAGCCGTCATGGGTAAGCCCGACCCGCTTGAAGTGGACGGTTTGGGTGGCGGGCAGTTCTGGAATTCAAAGGTCGCAATTGTGGGCCGGTCACGGCGCGGCGATGCGGATATCGACTACACCTTTGTTCAGGTGGAGCCGCTGACCGACACGCTCGACTATAATTCCAATTGCGGTAATGTCTCAGCCGGGGTTCCCCTGTTTGCGCTCGACAGAGGGCTGATGACCCTGCCGGATGGGCAACACGAAGTACGGATCTGGAATACGAACACCCAGAAGCTGCTCTATGCGGAATTGACCATAAAGAACAACCAGGCCTTGGTGGCCGGCGATTATGTCATATCCGGGATTCCGGGTAGCGGTTCCAAGATATTCATGGACTTCCGGGACACAGTGGGAGCTGCAACAGGAAAGATGTTTCCTACCGGCAGGGTCAAGGACCGTGTCGTCATGGAAGACGGCACTGAGGTTTTCGTGACCATTTGCGACGTATCCAATATTGTCGTTTATGTTCATGCGAGCGCTGTCGGCTGCAGCGGACAGGAAACGCTTAATGAACTCAATGCCAGGCACGCGCTGTTCGATCGTTGCGCCGAGATCCGCGGCAAAGCGGCCATGTTGGCCGGGCTGGTTGATCGCTGGCAGGACGCCAGGGAATGGTTCTTGCCGCCGGTTTGCATGGTGACCGGACCCGAGACTTATACCGCGTCGGACGGTACGGTGATCGGGAGAGAGCAATGTGCATTGATCGGGAAACTGGTGGTTGCGCGAGGCATGCATCCGACTTTCATGGGCACCGGCTCCTGTTGTTTTGCCGCAGCGGCAGCGGTGCCGGGAACCATAGCAAATGATCTGCTTCGCGATAGGGACGTTGGGCCGACCTTCGTATTTGGTCATCCGGGTGGAGTCATGCCCATGGAGGTGGATGTGGTACTCAACGATCAATGCAACAGGATATCTTTCAAACGCCTGGGGTTCGGTCGAACGGCAAGGAAGATTGCCGAGTGTTCTGTTTATGTCAGGCCCGCGGTCATGGAGAATCTCAAGGTAAGCGTTGTCCTGCCTGAGTCGAAAATTGGCCTGCCGGGACAAGCCGCTTGCTCCTGAGTCGGCCGCCGGCCTTCGTGTCCTCAGATAGGGGCTTGCGTGGCTCAATCTGACGCCTTTGGGCCGATGCAGCCCGTAGGGGCGACGAAGGAACCGCAACAGCATTCGTTGTCTGGCTGCCACGATCCAGCGCGGGAGCAAGTCCCGACGCTCCGTGGCCAATCGGGCCGCTGGAGCGGCCAAGGTTGCACTCCCACGCAGGGCGTGGGAGCGAGATGAACGGCCTGCGGCGGGCAACAACTGCTTTTTTTAGGGTGACTGTCGGTCTCTGATCCATAGCTTTAGGGTTAACATTAGGCCCCCTGACACCGGCTGAAACCACGAGGACCCACCGCCATGTCGCCAGAAACCCCAGCCGACCGGCAGTTCATGGACCGGGCGATCGAGACCTTTATCCGCATCGTCCTGATCGCCATCCTGGCCGCCTGGTGCTTCGATATCGTGCGGCCCTTCATCGTGCCCTCCGTGTGGGGCCTGATCATCGCCATCGGCCTGCACCCGATCCATGGGCGTCTGCACGCCGTCCTGGGCGATCGGCCCGCGCTGGCCGCGATCCTGTTGTCCCTGGTGGCGTTCGCGACCCTGATCGTACCGGCGGTACTGCTCAGCGGGTCCGTGGTGGATGGTATCCACATCCTGATGGTGGACTATCGGGAGGGCGAACTCCAGGTCCCGTTGCCGCCGGATTGGGTGGCGGGTCTGCCCCTGGTGGGTGGGGCCGTTGACAGCTTCTGGCGGGAGGCCTCGCACAATCTGGCCGATGTCCTGCAACGAGCGCTGCCGGAGATCAAGATGGCCCTGCGCTGGCTGGGTGGGATGGCAGCCGGGGCGGGGATGGGGATCCTGCAATTCATCTTTGCCATCGCCATTGCCGGGGTGCTGCTCGCGCATGAGGGTGCCGCGAAACGGTCAACCCAGACCATTGCCCGGCGCCTCGCCGGGGCGCGGGGGGTAGAGTTCGCCGAACTGGCGACGGCGACCGTGCGCAGCGTCACCCGCGGCATCCTGGGCGTGGCCCTGATCCAGGCGGTCCTGGCGGGCCTGGGCTGGCTGGCGGTCGGGGTCCCGCTGGCGGGGCTTTGGGCGCTGTTGGCATTGCTATTGAGCGTAGTGCAGATTGGCATTCTTCCCGTTGCGCTGCCCATCCTGATCTACGTCTTTTTCCACAGCAGCACCCTGACCTTTGTGGTTTTCCTGATCTGGACCCTGTTTGTGGGCACCATCGACAATATCCTCAAACCCATCCTACTCGGCCGTGGAGTGGAGGTGCCGATGGCCGTGATCTTTGTCGGGGCCATCGGCGGTTTCCTCAGTTCCGGCATCATCGGGCTGTTCGTCGGTTCAGTGGTGCTGGTGCTGGGTTACAAACTGTTCGTGGTCTGGCTCGCAGAGCGGCCGGAGCCGCCGGCCGCGCCCGCGGAACCGGCGCCCTGAGCCTATTTTAGTATCTGGAACAGGTTGTTGAAGTCATCCGTCCAGGCCGTGAGCCCGGGGATGGGCGCGACGGGCGTCGCCGCCGCCCGGATGCCCGTGCGCTCCAGCACCTGCGGGTTGCGGGCCACCAGTATCCAGTCGGTGCGCCGCAGGCCGGGGCCGTCCGGGTCGTCGCGAATCAGTGCCGTGGAGAGTCCCTTGGTGCGGGCAATTTCCTGGACCACGGGCGGCAGCCACAGGAAGCGGTTGGTGACGTGGAAGGCGATGATGCCGTCAGCGTTGAGGTGGCGCAGATACAGATCCATCGCCTGTGCCGTGATCAGGTGGACCGGGACCGAGTCTCCGGAGAAGGCGTCGACTGCCAGCACGTCGAACCCCTGGGGCGCCTCACGTTCCAGGGTGAGGCGCGCGTCGCCTAAGGCCGTCTCGATCTGCGCCTTGCTCTCGTTCATGAAGCTGAACTCGCTGCGCGCGAGCTCCAGCACCTGCGGATTGATCTCGTAGAAGCGGTAGACATCGCCCGGCCGCCCGTAGACGGCGAGGGTACCGGCCCCGAGCCCGATCAGACCCACCCGCTTGCCCGCGGTGCCGGCGATGGCCCGTCCGATCCCGGAGGTGGGGCCATAGTAGGTCGTCGGCAGCAGATGGCGGTCGGGGGCCAGGAACTGCTCACCGTGTTTGATGGAGCCGTGATAGAGCTGACGCACATCGTCGCGCGCGTCTTTGCGATGGACGTCCACGCTCTGTAGGTTGCCGTAGAAGTTGCGCGTGAGGCGGCGGGTGTCCGCCAGGTCGTCCGCCACCTGGACATAGAGGAAGTAGCCGCACAGGACCGCCAGGACGGCGGCCGTGGCGCTGCCCAAGGCGCCGACCGGCCGCCTGGCGTTCGGGGACGGGCGCAGGACGGCCATCGCCAATAGGGCGGTGATGATGAGTCCGATACCCAGTTCATAGTAGGCCGGCAGGATGCGCGGGGCGATCAGACCGACCGTGATGCCGCCGAGCGCGCCGCCCAGTGACAACATGAGATAGAAACGGGTCAGGTAGCGAGGCCCGGGGCGCCGACGCGCCAGCTCCCCATGCAGGAACATGCAGAAGAAGAACAGGCCCACCGCATAGAGCGGGATGGCGACCTTAATGTTGACCCCGATGGCGCTGTCCTGGAGCCCGTAGGCACAGACCAGCAGCAGGACCGCGGTCACCGGCAGGAAAGCCGCGCGCCGGTACCAGCGGTCGCTCTCGAAACAGAGCACGAAGGTCAAGAGATAAATGGACAGCGGCAGCAGCCACAGGAAGGGGATCGCCGCCACGTTTTGGGTGATGTGGTTGGTGATGGCCACCAGCAGCCAGGAGCCCATGGCCGAGAGACCGAGCCACAGCAGGTAGTCGCGGGTCTGCGGGTCCCAATCGCCCTCGGGCTCATGGGATACGGCATGGGCCGCGGGCGGCAGCCGGTGCGTGTGCTGCAGGAAGTACCAGGCCGAGCCGGCGCAGGACAGGGCGAACAGGACAAAGACACCGGACCAGACGTAGGCCTGGGTGACGAGCCGCGCGTGCGGCTCGATCAGGAAGGGGTAGCTCATCAGGGCCAGCAGCGAGGCCAGGTTGGAGAGCGAGAAATAGCGGTAGACGTGGATGCCGATCACGCTGCGCGCGACCCAGGACTGGAGCAGCGGGCCGGTGGTCGACAGCATGAAGTAGGGCAGTCCGATGGTGGCGATCAGCAGGCCCAGGATCCACAGTGTCGGGTCCGCCTCACCCGTGGGCTTCCATTGGGGGCCCGCCAGGATCGGCAGCATGGCGAGGCTCGCCGCGAGCAGTGCCACATGGACCTGCACCTGACGGCGCGGTGGCAGGCGGCGCGACAGCCAGTCCGCGTAGGCGTAGCCGGCGAGCAGCGTCACCTGGAAGAAGACCATGCAGACCGACCACACCGCCGCCGAGCCGCCGAACCACGGCAGGATCTGCTTGGCGATCAGGGGCTGGACCAGGAACAGCAGGAATGAACTGGAGAAAATCGTGCCCGCGAAGAGGATCTTTGAACCTGGGGTATGCATGGGGTCGCTGGCTCCTTGGAAACTTGGGCCGGCGTACCTGGCATGGCGCCTAACCCCGTCGACAGTGGTGCGTAGGCGATTAGCCTAGCCTAAATGGCCGCGTGGCGGCAAATGGTGCGGGCGGGGCGGGGTTGTCGCCGTGCTCTTGCTCCCGCTCGGGGTGCGCATGCAGTATCCTACCCTGGCGCTCCGGCAATCCCGCCTGGCCAAGCGCCCGCCGTGCGAACCGACTCCCGCTAGCGCGGCCGGGCCGCAGCCGGAAAGTGCCGACCAAGACCAATCCTTTTTCGCTTATAAGAGACCTGTCACGATGGGAATTTTGTCCGAAATGTTCAAGCTGGTGGCGGCCGATGGCGTCGTTCGTAGCGTCATCGGTTACCAACGCTCCCAACCCAAGGACGGTACCCAGACCTACGACAAGGCGAGCGCCGGGCTCAACAAGCTGCCGGCCAAGGTCGACCTGCGCCCCCAGATGACCAGCATCGAGGATCAGGGCCAGACCAACAGTTGTACCGCCAACGCGACGGCCGGTGCCTTCGAGTATTTGTTCAAGCGCCACCAGGGCGTTAATCAGGACGTCAGCCGGCTCTATATCTATTACAACGCCCGCTATGTTGACGACCCGGACCAGATCGCAGATGAAGGCGCGACCATCTCGAACGTGATCGAGGGCCTCAAGCAATACGGGGCCTGTACTGAGAAGACCTGGACCTTCGATGAGGCGTCGGTCAATGCCGAACCTGAACCGGGAGCCTATGACGAAGGCGCCTGCTTCATGGTCGAAAACGCCAAGCTGGTTCCGGTCGAACTCGCGGCTTGGAAGACGGCCTTGGCCGCCGGGAATCCGATCATTTTCGGGCTCGAGCTCTTCGATTCATTCGACAAGCACCGCAAGCCCGGCCTGGTCCCCACGCCATCCGGAGCAGAGGCCGCGCGGGGGACCCACGCGGGCCATGCGATGCTCTGCGTGGGGTACTCCGATCCCGATGAGGTCTTCATCGTGCGCAATTCCTGGGGTACGGCCTGGGGCGATCAGGGCTATTGCTATATTCCCTATCGTTACCTGATGAGCCCGGAGTATAACGATGGTGACTGCTGGATCATCGAGCGGATCGATGAGTTGCCGCGGGACGAGGAGTCCTGGAGCGACGATGTTGAGTCCGTACTCGAAGAGGCCTCGCACGCGCTCGCGGCGATGGATGAGGATAGCTACGGGAATTTCCTCGCAGCGATGGGCGCATGCCCGTTCGAGCAGCGCCTCGCGCTGATATTTCTGACCGCCGTTGGCGCCGACGGTGAGGTGAGCGACGAAGAACTGGACGTCGTCAAGCAATACCTGGAGCCCGTGATCGAGGTGACCGGAGGCAACCGCAATGCGGCCGGCATCCTCAAGCAGGCGCGGCGCTTGCTTGGTGATGAGGCTCTGCTGGAGGAGTCGATGGATCTACTCTGGGAATGGTTCGATTACGACGTCCTGGCCAGTATCACCAACCAGATTGAGGAGGCCGCCGCGGCCGATGGCATCGAGACCGGGGAGCGTGAATTCATCGACGCACTCATCGAGCGCTGGCAGGCCCCCGCGGAGGATGGAGAGGCCGCGGACAATGAGGAAGAAGAGGAAGAAGAGGAGGAAGACGATGACGAGGATCACGAGGATGACGAGGATGAAGACGAAGAGGATGCCAAGAAATAGGCATCGGCCCCTACCCATCCACTGATTCGAGGTACTGGGATGCCGTTTGCCATCATCATCAATAGTATCGTCTGTAGTATAGGCGCCATCCTGGGGTTGTTCTTCGCCGCCGGGAGTATCATCAGCATCGCCAATATGAAGGTCCCCTGGGTGGGGGCGCTGCTGATTGCCGCCCTCCTCATTCCAGTCACGTTCGTGGTCTCGGGGGTCGGCGCCTGGCTCGCGAATGGCTATGGCGCGAGCCAGGTCGTGACCGGGCTGATTGCGCTGCCGTGGATCTACGCAGTGTGCTTTGTCGTAGTCATGGTGGTGTCCCTGAAGGCATAGTCATCGGGGCTTCGGGGACTCGCAAGACGAGCCGCAAAGCCCTGCTAGAGCGGAAGGAAGGCTACTCGGCTAAAGACCGCCAGCGGCGACTGATCGGTTTGTTGCAGCGGCGCCATGGCGAGGCTCAACCGTTGCCACTGTGCCACATCAAAGTCCTCGACATAGAGTTGTGCGGCCCATTGGGCCAAGGCGATGGCAACCCCGGCGGCGCAGTCCGTCGGCGGTGGTGCAGCGAGACCGGTAGCAGCACGGTAGCCATCGCGGATGACAGGGTCCGGCAGGCCCCAGCGCTGGAGTGCGGTGGCGACGATCAGTGCCCGGTAGGTCTGTTCTTCCGGGAGTGATCCTTCGGCTGTGCTGCGGTCCGCGTCCAGGAGCCGTGTGAGTTCGCCGAACTGTCTGTGTGCGAACAGGGTCTGCACCGCGACGGCCAGTTCCGCGGTATTTCCCATATGCCAAAAGTTGAATACGAAGGTCTGCCTAAGCCGCGTCGTTTCAGTCACCGAGTGATAGGAGCCCTGGTGCATGACGAAGCCGAATGCGCTGTTGAACCGCGGGGGCGCACTGGCACAGACCCGGCTGCCGGCCTCGTCATCATGCGCCTGCAGGACGCCGCCGTCCGCTGGCTGCCACTGGCGGCTGAATTGCATCACAAGGCGGGCAGTCTCCCATCCCACCAATGGCCGATCGGTGTGGACCCCGATCTGCGCGCCGGGTGCCATGATCTGCGCGGTGGCTGCAACCCGCGCGGTAAGCGGCTGGCCGGTCAGGGTGCGCATGCGCTCGGCAAGCGCGGCGAGAAAGGCCGGGGCCAACCGGTCGGTCGCGTCGCAATTGCGGACCTCGTAGAACGAGCCGCCGTGCGCCAGCCAGGGCAGGTCCTGGGCGAAGACGCCCTCCAGGTGGGCGCAGTCGGCCGGTGAAAAGGCCGGCTCGACGGTGAAAAAGGGGTAGGGGTGTCCATGGTGGGTGGGGTTGGTGAGCAAGGATATCTCTCCGTAGCGGCTTGTGAAATAAAGTTATTCGCGCAATGGCCGGCCCTTGCAGGAGTGGATAGCTCAATGTCTGATACCCTGGCAGGGTAGTCCCGAGGTGGGGCTGTGGCAAGCGGTCGAGGCTTACCGTGAAAGTCAGGCCGGGACCCGGTGGGAGCGGCTTTAGCCGCGACGCGACCTCGCAAGCTGGCGTGCCTCGTCGCGGTTAAAGCCGCTCCCACGGGGACTTTCATCGGTTATCCTTTCTTCTGACAGGGGGTCGCGGCTTATCGACCGGCCCTTCTGCGTTCATCCACCGCAACTGACTCTTTATGACTGACCACGGCGCCACCGATGACCCAGGACACTGAGGAACCCGTCGACTCAGCCTCGCCGTCGCCTGAAGCGGCCGCGGCCGAAACCACCGCCCCGCCCGGTCGGCGCCGCCGCCATCCAGTCGTCCGTGTCCTGCGCCTGCTGGGCCTGACCGCGCTCAAAGCGCTGCTGCTGGTGTTCGTCCTGCTGGGGTTTCTGCTCGGCACCCAGACCGGCCTGCGCACGGCGCTCACGCTGGCGGCCGAATTGGCCCCTGGCGTGCTCCAAGTGGGCCAGGCGGATGGGCGGGTCCTGGGGCGGCTGCACCTGGAGTCCGTGGCGATCAAGTTGGTCGACCTGGACCTGCACCTGGGCCGCGTGGATCTCGACTGGTCGCCACTGGCGGCCGTCACCGGCACGCTGCGTATCGCCCGGATCGCGGCCAGCGATATCGAGGTGGTGACAACCCCCAGCGAGGCCGCCGAGTTCACCCTCATCACCTTGCCACAGATCGTGCTGCCCCTGGAGGTCGAGGTCGGGGAGGCCGTGGTGGAGAACCTGCGGGTCCTGCAACGCGGGGCCGCGCAGCCCCTCTTCGTGCTGGAACGGGGCACCCTGGCGGCGCGGCTGACGGGCAGCGAACTGGATCTGGCCGCGCTGGAGCTGGTCCTGCCGGAATCCCGGCTGACGGCCAAGGTTGCGGGTCAGGCGCAACTGGCTGACAAGTATCCGCTGGACCTGAAGCTGGACTGGAACCTGACGCAGCTGCCGAAGGTTAAGATCCACGGCGTTGGGTACCTCAAAGGGGATCTGGCCCGGCTGACTGTCGCGTCCGACCTGACCGGCTCGGTCGAACTCGGGTTGGAGGCCCATCTGGATGACGTGCTGGGGCGCCCGCGCTGGGACGCCGTGGTGCAGATCAATGAGGTCCGCGTGCCCGATTTCCAGGCGGACGCCCCGCAGATGGCGGTGCGCGGCCGGCTCGAGACCCATGGAGATCTCAACGCGTCCACCCTCACCGGCAACCTGGACGGCACGGCCCCGAACCGCGCGGATTTCGGCCATCTCCAGGTGGCCCTGGATGCCGGGTGGCAGGACCAGCGGCTCGATTTGCGTACCCTGACCTTGACTGAATCGGTCTCAGGGGCGCGGTTCAACGCCAAGGGTGGGCTGGACCTCAAGGCCAGCCCGGGGACCTTCAACATGGCGGGCGACTGGGAGCGGCTGCGCTGGCCGCTTACCGGCGACCTGCTCGCTACGGCGCCCCAGGGGCGGTTTGACGCCTCAGGTACCTTCGATGCCTATGACTACAGCCTCGCCTGGGGGGTTGCGGGCCCCGCCTTTCCGACGGTTGACCTGACGCTGAAGGGCCAAGGGGACGCCAAGGGGACGCGGATCGCGGCCCTTAAACTCGTCACTCTGGACGGCAGTGTCGATGCGTCTGGGGCACTCACCTGGGCGCCGGACCTGGCCTGGGACTTCAAGGTACGGGGCCAGGACCTGAACCCGGTCAAGCTCGCGCCCGGCGTTGCCGATCGGATCTTTCTCACCCTGGCCACCAAGGGCGCTCCAGCCGGGTTCGGCTATGACCTGATGCTGAGCTCTCAGGGGCCCGGGCTGCCCCCGGCGCGCCTGGCGGTGGGCGGCAAGGGCGATGCAAAGGGGACCGAGGTCCAGTCGTTGCGCCTGGACATCCTCAAGGGCCGAATCGAGGGGCGCGGCCGCGCCACCTGGGCCCCGGGGGTGACATGGGAGGCGGACCTGACAGCGACCGGCATCGACCCCGGGTCCTATGCCCCCGCGTGGCCGGGGCGCATCGACGGGCGACTCACGAGCAGCGGCACCTTGGAAGCCAAGGGACCGAATCTGACCGCGGCGATCGAGGGGTTGCAGGGGACCCTGCGCGGCTATCCCATCTCCGCCGCGGGTAGGCTGCGGATGGCGGAAGGGACGATCCGCGTCGAGGGGCTGACCGCGTCTTCGGGTCCCAGCACCGCGCGGGTGGATGGTGTGATCGCGCAGACCCTGGACCTGCGCTTCGACCTCGCCTCGCCGGATCTCGCGAGTCTGCTGCCGGGGGCCAAAGGGAGCTTCCAGGCCAAGGGCCAGGTGCAAGGGGAGGCCAAGGCGCCGACGCTCGGCCTGGAGCTCAACGCCCGGGATGCGGAGTTCAACGGCCAGGGGATCGCGGGCTTGAGCGGCTCGCTGAACCTGGGGCTCGGCCCCGCGGCACCCTTGCGCATCCAATTGGACGGTCGGGGGCTCGCGGTCGGGGGGCTGCGTTGGGAGACGCTCCAGGTGCGTGGGGATGGGAGTCTGCCGCGCCATCGTCTGAGCCTCGCGGCCATCGGTGAGCCACTGACGGTCCGGCTGGAGGCAGCGGGTGGGCTCGCGACGACTGCCCCCCTGAGCGCGTACCAGGGGACCCTGAGCCGGTTGGACCTGGACAGTCAGGGCTACGGCAACTGGCGTTTGCAGAGGCCCATGCCGCTGCGCCTGGCCGGACCCAAGGTGGCGGCGGGCCCATTGTGTTTGCGCGACGCCCAGGGTTCCGGTGGCTGTGTCGGGTTTGAGCAGACGGACATCGGTCAGTGGTCGGCGAACATCGACCTGGCCCCCCTGGGGGCCGAGCTGATCCAGGGGCTGCTGCCGCAGACTATGACCGCGCAGGGTGCCGCCCGGGTCAAGGGGGGCTTTGCGGCCAAGGGACCGGTCTTGACCGGCAGCCTCGTGGCGGAGGTCCCGCAGGGGCTCTTGCGGCTGGTGGTGGCGGGTGGCCGGTCAGAGGAGCTGGACTTCTCGCGGACGCGTCTGACGCTGGACTCCGGCACCAGTGGGATGCGGGCGCGGCTCGACCTGCCGCTCAAGGGTCTGGGCCAGCTCGGCGGTTCGGTGGACCTGCCGGGCTGGCGGCTGGACGCCCCGGCGCGTCCGGGGCAGCCCCTGGGCGGCGCGATCCATGGAAACATCACTGGGCTCGCGCGGGTCTCCAACCTGGTCCCGGACCTGACCGGGGTGACCGGTGCGCTGGCCCTGGATTTCGCGCTCGGCGGTACCCTGGGTCGGCCCGGGGTCAAGGGGCAGGGGACCCTGCGCGGTTTCGGCGCCGAGGCGCCTTTGACCGGTACCAAGATTGCCAACCTGGACCTGACGGTCACGGCGCCGACCCTGGAGCGGCTGACCATCCAGGGTCAGGGTGGCGTCGGCGGACGCCTGCTCACCATGGCCGGTGAGGCCCGCACCGGGGCCGACGGTTTCAGCGGAGCATTGCGGATCGCGGGTGACCGGCTCAAGGTGGCCGATACCAAGGAGTATTTTGTCCTGCTCTCACCCGCGATCAACGTCAACCTGAGCCCTCAGGGCGCCCAGGTGCGGGGCGAGATCGCCGTCCCTGAGGCACGTATCCGGCCGCGCAAGATCCCGGCCGGGGCCATCCTGCCGTCGCCGGACGTGGTGTTGGTCGACCAGGCCGGGCCGCGCTCGCCGCCCTTCCCGGTGGACATCGACCTGCGTCTTAAATTGGGCAACAACGTGACCATCGACGCCTTCGGGGTACGCGGGCAGCTGATCGGTGACCTGCGGGTCCTGCAGGCCCCGGGCCAGGAGATGCTGGGGGACGGCCAGCTGGCGATCGTGGATGGGACCTACAGGTTCAACCCGGGGGTCGGGTTGGGCACCGACCTGATCCCGCTGCTGAGCGACTTGGGCACCGAGCTGGGCGCGCCACTCACGATTACCCAGGGGCGGTTGGTCTATGCCAGGAGCCCCATCGGCAATCCCGGTCTGCTGCTCCTGGCGCAGCGCGAGAGCGGTAACCTGAGCGCCGGGGTGCGGGTGGTCGGTACCCTGCGCAACTCCAAGCTCGCCTTCTTCTCCGAGAGTGACCCGGGCATGAATCAGGCGGACATCACCAAGTATCTGTTGACCGGTGTTGCGCCCAGCGGCGAGGCGGGCCAGGGCGGACAGGCGCTCTCCGTCGGGACCTATGTGGCACCCAAGCTCTATATGGAATATGTGAGCGGCACCGGCGACACCAAAGACGCGGTCAAGCTCCGCTATGAGCTCAGCCGCAGCATTGAACTCCAGACCGAGACCGGGAACACCCCGGGCGGGGATATATTCTATAAGTTCGAGCGTTGAGCGGTCTGATGAGGTAGAGGACATGATACAAGCGAAGCGAAAACGGCAGAATGGCAGCCGCATGATTCACCGGGCGGGATCGCCGTCATGACCCGCCCCCGCCGCCTGATCAGCTTCGACTGGGCGATGAAGCGCCTGTTGCGCAGCAAGGCCTATTTCGGAATTCTCGAAGGGTTCTTGACTGAGCTGCTGCGCGAGGAGATCCAGGTCCTGGAGGTCCTGGACAGTGAGAGCAACAAGGATACCGCCCTCGACAAGCAGAACCGGGTGGACTTGAAGGCGCGCAATGCCGGCGGCGAGATCATCCTGATCGAGGTGCAATACCAGCGCCAGTTCGATTACTTGCAGCGCATTCTGCACAGCACAGCGCGCACCCTGGTGGAAAACCTTCAGGAGGGGCAGCCCTATGGCGAGGTGGTCAAGGTCATCTCCGTCAGTATCCTGTATTTCGACCTGGGTCAGGGCGAGGATTATGTCTATCACGGTGCCACCCGCTTCATCGGCCTGCACTGTCACGATGAACTGCGATTGAGTGAGGCACAGCAGGACCTGTATCGGCGCCACGAGCCGCACGCGCTGTTCCCGGAATATTATCTGATCAAGGTCAACCAGTTCGACGACGTGGCCCGCGACTGCCTGGATGAATGGATCTATTTTCTCAAGCACGAGGAGGTGCCAGATGGCTTCCGGGCACGGGGCCTGCAAGATGCCAAGGAGCAATTGGATATCCTGCGACTGCCGGAGGCGGAGCGGCTTGCCTATGAGCGCTATCAGGACGATTTGCACCAGCAGGCGAGTATGGTGCAATCCTCTTATGGTTGGGGCATGCACCAGGGCCGCAAAGAAGGTCAACAGCAGGAGCGGCTGCGCATTGCCCGCAGTCTGCTGGACCTGATCGCCGACGACCAGGTGATGGCGGAGAAGACCGGTCTGAGTGTGTTCGAGGTGCGGGGCTTGCGGGAGCGGTGCAATCCATAGTGGCGTCGACGGGGAGCGAACCAAGATAAATTCGGCGAAACACCCGTGACCCGACTATCTTTAACTTTATGCGTGTCGGGTCTCGATTGTCGTCCCGGCCGCAAGGACGCAGGAGGTCGAAGTGTTGGCCGGTCGGTAGCGCTTTATCCAGCCCTTACAGGACCCTTGGGCGAGTGCGGACATGACGATCAAGGTCGTGCGTTCCGGACTGAGCGGCGGCGACAGGGGCGGTCACGGACCCACGACGGGCATTCACCGCCGCCCGATGCTCGAAAAGGGGATGGTCGATGAACGGCTTGATGGATGCATCCTGCACGCTCCACACCTGGCCCACGCTGGCCGGGTTAATTCTGGCAATCGCAACCGGTGCGGCGGCCTTCGACGTCGGAGCCGAGAGCGTGGCCCCCACGCCGGGCAGGCCTGACGCCGGTGCGCTCGGGTCGCGTCATTCCGGCTGGACCCCGGAATCCAGCGCCATGGATGGCAAGCCCTCAGCCTTAAAGCACTCGCCGAACAAGGAAGAACAATCAGCCACCAACCGGCCGCCGCCACCGTCCGCCAACCCCGCCGCCACGGCACGCATCCAGCAGCGCTACGGCCGCCTGCCCATGCACTTCGAGCCCAACCAGGGCCAGAGCGCCGACGAGGTCCGCTACCTCGCCCGCGGTGCCGGCTACAGCCTCTTCCTCACCGACACCGAGGCGGTGCTGGTCCTGCGCAAGGCAGTGGCGGAGGCTTCCAGCCCGCCGGAAGTCGCCCCCCTCGCGCTCCTCTCTCTCCACCGCGCCATCGCGCCCTTCTCATTCCAAGGCTCCAGCGCCCCCTTCTCGTTCCAACGCTCCATCGTTGGAATGCCGTCTTGGCCGCTCCGGCGGCCCGAGGCGCTACGCGACGCTAGAGCGTGGCTGGAGCGAGGGAGCCAGAGTGAGGCCGCCGTGGTCCGCATGCGCCTCACGGGCGCCACCCACAACCCAGCCCCGGCCATCGCGGGCCTCGAGCGTCAGCGCGGCATCAGCAACTATATCCTCGGCAACGACCCCGCCAAATGGCGCAGCTCCGTCCCCCATTACGCCAAGGTCCAATACGACCAGGTCTATCCCGGCATCGATCTGGTCTACTACGGCAACCCCCAGCAGTTGGAATATGACCTGGTGGTCGCCCCCGGTGCCGACCCGGGTCAGATCCGCTTGAGCTTCGAGGGTGTCGATGGGATGCGCATCGACGGCGAGGGGAACCTGGTGCTCGCGATGGCGGGTGGGGAGATTGTGCAGCAAGCGCCCCGCGTCATACAATTGGTGGAGGGGCGAGAGCGGGCGGTCGCGGGGCGCTATGTCTTGCTGGAACGTGGGAATATCGGCGGGGTGGCACGGGGCGGTGATGTTGGAATGGCGGATACGGATGGGGAGCGGGCTGTAGGGTTTGTGATTGCGGCCTATGACTCTGACCGAGCGTTGGTCATCGATCCGGTGCTCGCCTATTCGACCTTCCTGGGCGGTAGTGGCGCCGGCAGCTCCAGTATGACTTTTGAGCACGGATCGAGCATCGCCGTGGACAGCGCCGGTAACGCTTATGTTACGGGAGAAACAGACAGCGCCGACTTCCCGACCAAGAATGCGCCCTACCCACAGCATGCACCCTACGCGAATCCGTGGGACAACTGCGACGCTTTTATTGTCAAACTCAATCCCCAGGGGACCGCACTCGTTTATTCTACTTACCTGGGTGGCAGCGGTGTAGATAGAGGGAGGGCTATCGCCGTGGACGGCGCTGGCAGCGCCTATGTGACGGGATACACCTTGTCCAGCGACTTCCCCACGCAGAACGCACTTTATCCGAACCTAAGGGGTGGCGATACATTCATCTTTAAGCTCAACGCTCAGGGAAGTGCTCCAGTGTACTCCACTTACCTGGGCGGCAGCTCCTTTGATGTAGGGAGCGCTATCGCAGTGGACAGTGCTGGCAGCGCCTACGTGACGGGATTCACCGGCTCTAGCGATTTTCCCACGCAGAACGCACTTTATGCGAATCTGAGGGGTAGCAGAGATGCATTCATCTTTAAGCTCAATTCTCAGGGAAGTGCTCCAGTTTACTCTACTTACCTGGGCGGCAGCTCCGATGATGAAGGGAATGCTATCGCCGTGGACGGCGCTGGCAGCGCCTATGTGACGGGATACACCTCGTCCAGCGACTTCCCCACGCAGAACGCAATTTATCCCAACCAGGTGGGTTGGGAAGATGCATTCATCTTTAAGCTCAATGCTCAGGGAAGTGCTCCAGTCTACTCCACTTACCTGGG
>CAILVI010000291.1 GCA_903837595.1 uncultured Thiodictyon sp. | reverse complement strand
GAATGCGGGCTCGTTTGGTTTTCTAATCAACGGCCTAGGCACCTCTGGTTATACGCCGAATCGAGTCCTCATTCAGCCTTAAGTGGCTGAATTTAAATTGCAATTTCCACTGGAGCCCGCAATAGCATAGGCGGAATGATGGCCAAGGCCCCCGATCAAGAGTAGGAAACGTCAGTCTTGAATGACTGTTCAGTTATCAGGGTCTACTTTAGTTCGGCCGGTCGCGTTCGCGCAACGTGCGGGGGGATGATGGCTGCGTCACAGCAAGGTGTAACCGTGGCCCGCGCCCTAGGCGGTCGTCGGGTGCAGGCGCTACGCTTGCCCGAGCTGGCCCAACTGACCGGCGATGGGGTCGATGCATGTTGTTCCGTTGCCGCATCAGCTCACGCGATATGCTCGCGAAATGTGCAAGACTGGGGCGCGGACGCACCGGGGTTACAGACTGGCGTCCATCTTTGGTGCTTGGTGTCGGGATGCGCACCCGGCGGCTCTTGGATCAAGATGGTGCAACGCTCTTCCCGGGACGGTATGACTCAGGCTCTGTCTAGGCGCTGGAGCAAAGTCCTTGCAAACACCATGGCAATTCAGTGATGCTGAATTATCGCAAACTGACGGGGGCGTGCTGATGGCGACCTTGCTGCTGATGGGGGGCTGGCCTTAGCAGCCGGGGCGAAGCATCCGGTCGGGACGGTGATCATTGCCGAAGAACAGTTCGGAATGCTGTTGGGCGGCAGCAAGGGTCGCGGTACTCTGATCTTCAAAAGGAAGGAATATCATTTTGAGGTCAGTGGAGTGAGCGCAGGCCTCAACGTCGGCGCATCAACGATGACCGCTGTGGGCGAGGTATACGATATGAAGGATGTCGCCAAGTTTGCCGTCACCTATACCCAGTTGGACGCGAGTGTCGCACTGGGTGGCGGCGTAGGTGGCCAGCAATTGCAGAACGAGAATGGGGTGATCATGACCCTGCATTCGCGCACTCAGGGTCTCGATCTCAATCTCGGGAAGGTCTCCGGGTTGACGGTGACCATGGATTAGTCCCAGGCAGCGGGGCATCCCGCCCCGCGACCTTCGCCGCCGCGGCGGGACGCGCCGTGGCGTTGGTACCATCGTTTGCGGAAATTCCCATTGCGGGGCGAACAATCGGGCGGAGGCATCTACCGGTAATCCCGGCTCGGTGGGTGCGTCCGGCGCTGGTGCCGCCGCATGGGCGATGAGGGCGCGGCCATGACCGACCACATGTTGATCGTATTCGCCATCTTGGGCTCAGCTATCGCGCTGTTTGCCTGGGGCCGTCTGCGCGCCGATATCGTGGCGCTGCTGGTGGTGCTAGCGCTGATGTTGAGCGGTGTGCTAACCCCCCAGGAGGCGCTGGGCGGCTTCGGTGACCCGGTGGTGGTGCTGATTGCCGCCATGTTTATCGTCAGTGAGGCCCTGGTCACCACCGGGGTCGCGCATCGGCTTGGGGAGGCGGTGCTGGCGGCGGGCGGAGGTCACGAGGCGCGTCTGATCGTGCTGGTGATGGCCCTGGCGGGTGGCGTCGGGGCCTTTATGAGTTCCTCTGCGATCGTCGCCATGCTTATCCCCGTGGTGCTGGCGATTGCCAGCAAGACCGGACTGAACCGCAAGCGTATGCTGATGCCGCTGTCGGTCGCCGGACTGATCAGTGGCATGATGACACTCATTGCCTCATCGCCCAATCTGATCATCGAGAATACCCTGCGTGCACACCATCTTGCCCCCTTGAGTTTCTTCAGTTGGGCGCCGTTCGGTCTGGCCGTGCTGATCACGGCCATGGTTTTCATGTTGTTGAGCCGCACACTGCTCAGTAAACACCGCGACGCCGAGGCCGGGGGCATGCGGCAGACCAGCATTGCCGAGTTGGTGCGCAGCTATGGCCTGGGCGATCGGTGGCACCGGTTGCGGGTGCTCGCCGGATCGCCGCTGCTCGCGCAAACGGTGGCGGGGGCACGGCTGCGCAGCCATTTCGGCTGTGTCATCGTGGGCTTCGAGAAGCATCGCGACGGCAAGGTGCAGAACCTGCCGGCACTGGCCGAGACGGTGTTTGAGGCGGATGACGCGATCGTCGTCGTCGCGGATAACGCGCAGGTCGAGGCATTGATCGCGGCGCACCGCCTCGTGCGACTTCCCGGGCTCGGCGAGCGACAGCGCTATGAGGCCCTGCAAGAACTCGGTGCCGCCGAGATCATGTTGGCCCCGGAGTCGAAGTTGATCGGCAAGACGCTGCGCGAGCTCGAATTCCGTGGACGTTATCGGGCGACCGTGGTGGCCGTTCGCCACCGTGGTGAGCCGTTGACGATGAATCTGGCGGATGAACCGCTGGACTTTGGCGATACCCTGCTGGTGTCGGGCGACTGGGGCGATATCCGTCGGCTGGGCGAGGAGCGGGAGACGTTCGTGGTCCTGGCGTTGCCGACGGAGTACCAGGAGCGCCTGCCGCAACGGCGCCGCGCGCCGGTCGCCGTGGGTATTCTGATCGCGATGATTGCGGTGATGGCCTTTCAACTCCTGCCGAACACCGCCACGGTGCTGATCGCCGCACTGCTGATGGTCGCCACCGGCTGCATCAAGCTGGATACCATCTATCGCATCATCAGTTGGAAGACGATCGTGCTGATTGCCGGGATGCTGCCGCTGGCCACCGCATTGACCAAGACCGGTGCGACCGGGCTGATGGCCAACGCCTTGGTCGCCGCCCTCGGGTCACTGGGGCCGATCGCGATGTTGGCGGTGGTCTTCCTGGTCACGGCGGTTATCGGGCTGTTTATTTCAAACTCGGCAACCGCCGTCCTCATTGCCCCCATTGCCATCCAGGCGGCGCAGTCGCTGCACGTGTCGCCCCAGGCCTTTGCGATGACTGTGTCGATCGCCTGCTGCGCCGCCTTTGTGACTCCGGTATCGTCTCCGGTCAACATGCTGGTGATGGAACCTGGGGGCTATACCTTCGGCGATTACGTCAAGATCGGGCTGCCGCTGCTGGTGCTGACGATGGGGGTGACGGTCGGGCTGGTGTGGATTCTCTATCTTTATTGAAAAATCGCCTGCTGGGCGATTTTTCAATTTGTTTATCAATTGTCTTTCCCCAGTGTATCGCGTGGTCACCGGCAACGTCGGCGAAGGTCTACATGAGTCACTTCAATACCGCAGATTTCTTGATTATCGGTGCTGGTATCGTCGGGCTCTGCCTGGCGCGCGAGCTCAAGCGTCGCTATCCGGATCAACACGTCATCGTCCTGGAGAAGGAAGCGTCCGCTGG
>CAILVI010000290.1 GCA_903837595.1 uncultured Thiodictyon sp. | reverse complement strand
CCGGTCGACATGGGCATTCCGGCGTGGTGCCGGACTCCGGGCGCGCAGCGCCCGACACAGGCGTGACACCGCGTAGCGGTGTCACGAGACATTTTCCCTAGAGCGCCGCAATCCGCTCCCGCTGCGTCTTCAGATTACCGATCGCCGTGGCATGCTCGGCGAGCTTGTCGCGCTCCTTCTGCACCACGGCGGCCGGGGCCTTGTCGACGAAGGCGGGGTTGGTGAGCTTGGCCTCGGTGCGCGCCACGTCGTCGGAGAGACGCCCGATCTCCTTGTCCAGGCGCTTCAATTCGGCGTCCTTGTCGATCAGCCCGGCCATGGGGATCAGCACCTTCATCTCACCGACCAGTGCGATGGCCGATTCCGGGGCGTGCGACTCGTCCTCCAGCACCGTGATGGACTCGGTGCGGGCCAGGAAGTCGAGATAGGGGCGGGCGGCCGTCAGCCACCGGCGGTCCTGGTCTGAGGCGTTGGCGATCAGCATCGGCAGTGGCTTGCCCGGCGGGATGTTCATCTCGCCCTTGATGCGGCGCACGCCAAGGATGAACTGGCGCACCCAGTCGATCTCCGCGACGACCTCCCGGTCGCCCTCCGGGTCTGCTGACACGGCCAGCGCGGCGGGGTAGGGGGCCAGCATGATGGTCTCACCCGCCACCCCGGCCAAGGGTGCCACCTTCTGCCAGATCTCTTCCGTGATGAAGGGCATGATGGGGTGGGCCAGGCGCAGCAGGGTCTCCAGCGTCGTCACCAGGGTGCGGCGGGTACCGCGACGGGCGGCCTCTGAGGCATCGGCCCCGGTCAGGACCGGCTTGCAGAGCTCCAGGTACCAGTCGCAGAACTCGTTCCAGGTGAAGTCATAGATCGCCTGGGCGGCCAGGTCGAAGCGGTAGCTGTCCATGGACTCGCGCACCGTGTTGGTGGTGGCCGCCAGCCGCGCGGCGATCCAGCGGTCGGCGGGGGACAATTCGATCGGGTCTGAACCGAGCCCGCAATCCTGACCCTCGGTGTTCATCAACACATAGCGCGAGGCATTCCAGATCTTGTTGCAGAAGTTGCGGTAGCCCTCGATGCGGCGCAGGTCGAACTTCACGTCCCGCCCGGTGGTGGCGAGCGCCGCAAAGGTGAAGCGCAGCGCATCGGTGCCGAAGCTGGGGATGCCGCCGGGGAAGTCGGCACGGGTCTGCTTGGCGATCTTCTCGGCCAGGTGCGGCTGCATCATGCCGCGAGTGCGCTTCTCGACCAGGGCCTCCAACTCGATCCCGTCGATCAGGTCGATGGGGTCCAGCACATTGCCCTTGGACTTGGACATCTTGTCGCCGTGGGCATCGCGCACCAGTCCGTGGATGTAGACGTCGCGGAACGGCACGTCGCCCATGAACTTGAGCCCCATCATGATCATCCGGGCGACCCAGAAGAAGATGATGTCGAAGCCGGTGATCAGGACCGAGGTGGGATAGAAATCGCGCAGGCGCTGCGTGTCGTCCGGCCAGCCCAGGGTGCTGAAGGGCCAGAGTGCGGAGCTGAACCAGGTGTCGAGCACGTCCTGGTCCTGCTCCAGTGCCACCTCTGCGCCCAGATGATGCGTCTCCCGCACCTCCACCTCCGAGCGACCGACATAGACGTTGCCCTCGGCGTCATACCAGGCGGGGATGCGGTGCCCCCACCAGATCTGGCGGCTGATGCACCAGTCCTGGATGTTGTGCATCCACTCGAAATAGGTGTTTTTCCAGTTGTCCGGGACGAAGCGGATGCGCCCGTCCTCCACCGCCGCAATGGCGGGCCCGGCCAGCGGGGCGACGCGCACATACCATTGGTCGGTGAGATAGGGCTCGATCAGCGCACCGGAGCGGTCGCCGCGGGGCTGCTGCAAGCGGTGCTCCTTGACCAGGGCCAGTAGCCCCATGGCATCCAGGTCCGCGACCACCCGCCGGCGCGCATCATAGCGGTCCAGGCCGATATAGGCGGCGGGGAGCAGGTCACCCTCCTCGGGCAGGTTGGCGCGTATCGCCGCGTCCGGCGTGAAGATGTTGATCAGGCCGCCGTGGGGCTGGTCGACGATGCCGAGCTCGTCGCGGTGACGCTCCCAGACCGCATAGTCATTGAAATCGTGGGCCGGAGTGATCTTCACACAGCCGGTGCCGAAGGCCGGGTCGGCATAGTCGTCGGCGATGATGGGGATGCGCCGGCCGGTGAGCGGCAGCTCGACGAACTCACCGATCAGGTGCTGGTAGCGCTCGTCGTTGGGGTTCACCGCCACCGCGCAGTCGCCCAGCAGGGTTTCCGGGCGGGTGGTGGAGACCACCAGATGTCCGATCCCATTGGTTAAGGGATAGCACATATCCCACATGTGGCCGGATTCTTCTTCGGACAGCACCTCCAGGTCCGAGACTGCGGTGTGCAGGACCGGGTCCCAGTTCACCAGGCGTTTGCGCCGGTAGATCAGGCCCTCCTGATGCAGGCGCACGAAGACCTCGCGCACGGCCTCCGAGAGGCCGGCGTCCATGGTGAAGCGTTCGTTTGCCCAGTCGAGAGAGGAACCCAGCCGGCGCAACTGACGGGTGATGGTGCCGCCCGACTCGGCCTTCCACTCCCAGACCCGCTCGATGAAGGCGTCACGGCCGAGGTCGTGGCGCGTCTTGCCCTGTTGTTCCAGTTGGCGTTCCACGACCATTTGGGTGGCGATGCCCGCGTGGTCGGTGCCCGGCTGCCACAGGGTGCGATCACCGCACATCCGGCGGTAGCGGATCAGTGTGTCCATCACGGTGTTGTTGAACCCGTGGCCCATGTGCAGGCTGCCGGTCACGTTGGGCGGCGGGATCATGATGCAATAGGTCCCGGCCCCGGCGGTCTGCTGGGCGGCGTCGACACTCGGTCCAGGGGCAAACCAACCCTTGTCCTCCCAGTGGCTGTACCAAGTTTTTTCCAGGGTTTGGGGGTCGTAGTTCTTGTCCAGCATGGCGTTGCGTCGATCCGCGGGAGTAGGCGAGGGTGGATGGGGAAAGGGGGGCAAGTATACCCCTCGCTCGCGGCAAGGTCGTTGGTCCGCACAGTGGACCGATCGCCTGGCCGGAACGATGACTAAGGTTGAATTCAGCAAAGGGGGTCAGTTGCCGGACCGCCTAGATCAGGCTCCCGACCCCCGGCTCCGACTCAGCCCGCGGCGGGCTTGTCTCCGGCCGGCTGGGCCGCTGCGGGCGCCGCCGCAGGTGCGGCGGGGGCCTCGGCCGCAACCGGCGGCGCCTTGACGACGGGTGCGGCGGCCGCCGGTGCGGGCGTCGGGGCTGCTGCGGCCACCGCCGGGGCGGGCGCAGGACTGAGCGCGGCGGCGGCCGGGGCTGGCGTCGGGCTCGGCGCGGGTTGCGCCGGGGCACTCGGCGTCACACTGGCCGGGGTCTGGGCCACAGCCGGGTTCGCGGGGGCCGTGGCAGGCGCGCCGGTCAGACTGGCCGGGGCGGCTTGGGCGACCGTGCTCGCCGTCGCGTTCGGCTCGGGGCTGGCCGCCGGGGTGGTTTGCGCAACGTTGCCGGTCGCGGCGGGTGCCGGCTGGGGTTGGGCGACGCGCGCCGTGGCGGTCCGGCGCGGCGCCGGGGCATGTTCGCGCGGTGCCCGGGTTACGGGCGTGCTGCGCGCAGCGCGCGGCTCAGCGGCGGGCTCGGCCATGGCCACCGTAGTTGCGGTGTGGGTCGCCGTGGCCGTGGTCACCGCCGGGGCGGCACCTGCGGCGCCGGCAGTCGTTGCGGCGGGGGCGACGCCCGCAGCGCTGGCTTGGGCGGTGGCCTGAGCACGCGCGCGTGCCTCGGTCTCCCGTTTGGCGACCTGCTCGGCGGCATAGGCCCGTTGCTTAGCCGCGTAGTTGCCATAATCCGGCCCGCTGCCGACGATGCTCACCTGGGTGCCGACCCCGACGTGCTCGAACAGGACCGGAGCCAGCTTGGCCGGCAGGCGGATGCAGCCATGGGATGCGGGGTGGCCCGGGTGCGGGATCGGACCGGCGTGCAGCCCCACGCCGTCATAGGTGATGCGCAGGTAATAGGGCATGCTCGCACCCTCGAAGCGCGCCCCCGACGGGAACTGTCCCTGGCCGGACTTGGCATTGGTGCTCAGTACCCGACCGCCCTTGCCCAACACCTTGCCGTAGAGATTGGAACGCTTGTTCACCGACCGCTCCAGGACCTCGAAGTGTCCCACCGGGGTCGGGTGCGACTTCAGCCCGGAGGCCACCGTGGTCCAGCCCACCTGCTCATCCCCGACATAGAAGCGCGCCTTCTGTTCGTCGGTATTAACGATGATGCGGGTGAGTTTGCGATCCTTGGCGTCCCACTCGTAGAGCTTGCCGGGTGCGGGCTTCTCTTTGGGGGCCGGGATGGGGCCCGGCGCGACCTCCGCGGGCGCCGCGGCCTTGTCGGCGACCTTGGGTTGTCCTTGCTCGGTGGTACGCGCCTCGGGCTTGGGGATCCAGCTCTGCAAGTCCTGCAAGCCGGGCACGCCCTGCAGTTCAGCACAGGCGGTTAGCGTCACCAGCAGCGGCACGGCCAAGGCGGCGCGCCCCAAGGGCCGGAGCTGGGGCCGACGGGGCTGGGCCGGCGTGTAGCAAATGGGATCGAGGGTCTGTTCAATGGCCATGGTGTGGTTTCTGCCGGTGCCGTTTCCGGTCCGGTTCCATGTTGATTTTCAATGCCACATAGCATACCCGAGCGGCGCCGTCGGGGCACCTGTCGATGCGTTTGCGGTGGTTCGGGCGGCGCATCGCAACTGGTCCAGTCGGGCGTCCCTGCTGTACCATGGGCAGCTTTTCGCACGGAAACCGTGCGAAACCCTTTCTGGGACTGAAATTATGGGCTTCAAATGTGGAATCGTGGGCCTGCCCAACGTGGGTAAGTCCACGCTGTTCAATGCCTTGACTCGGGCCGCCATCGCGGCCGAGAACTACCCCTTCTGCACCATCGACCCCAATGTGGGTGTCGTCCTGCTGCCCGACCCGCGGCTCGACGTCATCGCCGCCATCACCAAGCCCCAGGCGGTCCTGCCCACCACCATGCAGTTTGTGGACATCGCGGGACTGGTGGCCGGTGCGTCCAAGGGCGAGGGGCTGGGCAACAAGTTCCTGGCCAACATCCGCGAGACCGATGCCATCGCACATGTGGTGCGCTGCTTTGAAAACGACGACGTGGTCCACGTCTCCGGCGGCGTCGACCCCCTGCGTGACATCGAGATCATCGACACCGAGTTGGCCCTGGCCGACCTGGAATCGGTCGAAAAGGCCCTGGATCGCGCCAGCCGTGCCGCCAAGGTCGGGGACAAGAAGGCCATGGTGCGCCGCGACCTGCTGGAGCGGGTGCGCGCCCACCTCGACCAGGCCAAGCCGGTGCGCACCTTGGATATCAGCGACGATGAGCGTGCCGAGCTGCGCGAGCTCTTCCTGCTCACCAACAAGCCCACCATGTATATCGCCAACGTGGCTGAGGGCGGCTTCACCGCCAACCCACTGCTGGACGCCGGGCGCGCGCACGCCGCCGACGAGGGCGCCCTGGTGGTCCCGGTGTGCGCCGCGATCGAGGCCGAGATCGTCGAGCTGGCCGACGACGAGCGCGGTGAGTTCCTGGCCGAGCTGGGCCTGGAAGAGCCGGGCCTGAACCGGGTTGTGCGGGCCGGCTACGAGCTCCTGGGGCTGGAGACCTATTTCACGTCCGGGCCCAAGGAGGTCCGCGCCTGGACCGTCCCGGCGCGCTCGCGGGCGCCGCAGGCAGCCGGGGTCATCCACTCTGACTTCGAGCGCGGCTTCATCCGCGCGGAGGTCATCGCCTACGCCGACTTCGTCGCCTGCAAGGGCGAGCAGGGCGCCAAAGAGGCGGGCAAGCTGCGCTCCGAGGGCAAAGACTATGTCGTCAAGGATGGCGATGTCATCCACTTCCGATTTAACGTTTAAACCGTCTAGCGGACTTCTGCGGAACTCCCCGGAACGATAAACCTCTGTTTTCAGAATCAAACAATAGCGTTTCTTGTCCCCTGTGTTCCGCAGTGGGCCATTGTAAGCCGGGGTATAAGCGGGTATAAAAGCGGGTACGGCCCCCGCACCCTCCCAGGAAAAAGCGGGTACGGCCGGCAAGCCCATAACCCGAACCTGGCCAAGAGGATAACCGCGCCATGCTGACCGACGCCAAATGCAGGACAGCCAAGCCCCAAGCGACGCCCTACAAGCTCCCTGACGGACAGGGGCTCTATCTGGAGGTCAAGCCCAACGGGGTGAAGGCGTGGCGGTACCGCTTCAAGCTGGCGGATCGCGAAAGCACGTTCGCCGTCGGCAACTATGGGGCGGCCCCCGCCGGTGAGACCCTGGAAGCGGCACAGGCCCGGCGCGACGGCGGGACCTTCACCCTTGCCGAAGCGCGAGACGAGCGCGCCAAGGCCCGCGGACTGGTCAAGCAGGGGACCAACCCCGCGGCGGCCCGGCAACTGGAGCGCACCAAGCAGTCACAGGCCAACGCCATCACCTTCGAGGCCGTGGCGTGCGAATGGCTGGCCCTGAAGGACTGGACAGAGGACACCAAGGCCCGGCGCCTGGATATGCTCAAGCGAGTGGTGTTCCCGAAGATCGGGGCGCTTCCCGTGGGTCAGGTCACATCGGCGCACGTTCTGGACGTTCTCAAGACTTCGGAGAAGGACAACGGGCCAGCGGTTGCGGTTGAAGCCCGCCGGGCAATGTCTGGCGTGTTCGACCTGGCCGTGTCCACCCTGCGAGCCGCGACCGATCCGGTTTACCCGGTGCGCAAGGCACTCCCCAAGAACAAGACCCAGCACAAGCGCGCCCTGACGGCTGAGGAAATCGGGCAACTGCTGAGGGATATGGACGCGCACCCGGTGCGGCATGAGACCTTGGCGGCATTCCGCTTGATGTGGTTCACGCTGGCCAGGCCGTCAGAGGTAATCGAGGCCGAATGGTCAGAGCTCGACCTTGATGCAGCCCTCTGGCGCATTCCTGCCGAGCGGATGAAGCTCCGCAAGGAGCACACCATACCGCTACCGACCCAGGCCGTTGCACTACTGCGCGCGCTCCAAGGCGTTACCGGGCACCAAGTGCACCTGTTCCCTGGCCGTGACAACCGCGCCAAGCCAATGAGCGGCGGCACCTTTCGACAGGCATTCATGACGATTGGATGGGCAGGGCGCTACAGCCCGCACGCGACCCGCACCACGGGCAGCACCCGCCTAAACGAAATGGGCTATCCGTCCGACTGGATCGAGCGGCAATTGGCGCACGCCGAACCCAACGCCGTGCGGCGCGCCTACAACCATGCTGAGTATCTGAGCGACCGCGCCAAGATGATGCAGGCGTGGGCGGATCATCTGGACCGCTTGAAGCATGGCGCGGATGTGCTGGAGTTCCGACGTACCGCATAGTTGCGTCTTGACTCCCGCGGTAGTCCGCGGTAGCCTGTTCCCTGTCGCGTACAATACCGCGGCAAACCCATTCCAGCGAAGGCATGAGCCTTCCCGTCAGGCGCAAGAGTGCCGTCTATACCGCATTAGCGGTGAGGCACTCGCGCATGTCCACTTTCCTAAGATTCCCTGCGGTTTCCGCTCGCGTCGCTCTCAAGAAGTCCGCCGTCTATAAGCGGATCGCCGAGGGCACGTTCCCGGCGCCCGTCTTGCTGTCCGCGCGTTGCGCGGTCTGGCCCGAGGATGAGATCGACGCTTGGATGCAGGCGCAGATTGAAGCCGCACAGCCTGCCCCCCGCCCTGTTCCCGGCCCCACCGATCCTGCTGGTTCGTCGCGTGCCAGTCGCGCCGCCAAGGCCCGCCCGCAGTATCGCCCGGCGCCTGTGGCTATCTTGGTGTCCGCATGATGGACACCACAACCGAGAACGCCCGAACCGGGGAGGGACCGGGACGGGCGAGAGGGCAGAGCAGAAACGAGCCCCGACATTATACCGCCAGCGGTCTTGCTGCGCCCCTACTCGCGCGCCTTGAGGGTGTCATCCCTGCCGGTCCTGGCAAATGGTATGCGCGATGCCCCGCCCACGACGACAAGAGCCCATCGCTCAGCGTGGCGGACAAGGGCGATAGGGTCTTGATCCACTGCTTTGCAGGTTGCGACCCATCCGACGCGCTTACCGCGGTCGGACTCGACTGGAAAGACATCTATCCCGACCGCTGGGTTTGCGCAGAGAGGCGCCCCAACGAGGCCGCGCGCAAACACTTACAGCGTGCCCTTGCGGACCTAGACCCGATGGACCACGAGCGCAGCATTCTGAAATTTGCCGCCGCTGATCGCCGGGCAGGGATCGCGGAATCTATCGAGGGTCGCGCCCGAGTCGAGGTTGCGGTTCTTCGGCTACGCGCGGCAGGGGGGGTGTCGTGATGGACGGCTTTGTATCAGACGGATTGAGCCCCGAGGACCTAGAGGAGCTGGCCGGCGGTAGCTATCACCCCGGCCCGGACCATGACCCCAAACCGGACGCCAAGCCCGCAGAGGCCACCGGAAAGCCGCGCCCTATCGGTGTCACCCTGATACGCGCCGACCGCATTAAGCCAGAGCGGATTGACTGGGTATGGCCCGGCTGGCTGGCGCGCGGTAAGGTCCACGTCATGGCTGGCGCTCCCGGCACCGGCAAGACCACCGCATCGGTTGCCCTGGCTGCAATCATGACGATAGGCGGACGCTGGCCAGATGGTAGCCGCGCGCCGATTGGTGACGTGCTGGTATGGTCAGGGGAGGATGACCCCAAGGACACCCTTGTACCGCGCCTAATCGCATCGGGTGCCGACCTGCGGCGGGTTCATTTCATTGCGAGCCATACCGACGAGAAAGGGCACCCCCGCGCATTCGATCCGGCGACAGACATTGATGCTCTATCTGAGCATCTGGCGACCATGGACCCGGCCCCCGCGCTACTGATCGTTGACCCTATCGTGTCGGCTATTGCTGGCGACTCGCATAAGAACGCAGAGGTTCGGCGATCCCTGCAACCGCTGGTAGACCTGGCCACCCTGCGAGGGGTTGCTGTGCTGGGTATCAGCCATTTCAGCAAGGGCACCCAGGGCCGGGACCCCACCGAGCGGGTTACCGGGTCGCTGGCGTTCGGCGCCCTCGCTCGCGTGGTCCTGGCCACGGCGAAGCTATCCGACGACGAGGGCGGGGGGCGCATCCTGGTAAGGGCCAAGTCGAATCTTGGGATCGACTCAGGAGGGTTCGGGTATGACCTGGAGCAGGTAGAGCTTGAGGCGCACCCCGGGATAATCACCACGAGGGTGCAGTGGGGTGAAGCACTGGAGGGGAGCGCACGGGACCTGCTGAGCCGGGCGGACGAGGCCGGCGACCCGGAGCAACAGAGTGCGACCACGGAGGCTATGGACTGGCTACTTGAGCACCTGAAGTCAGGCCCGGCGAAAGCCAAGGACGTGCAGCGGGAAGCCAAGGACGCGGGATTGACCGATAAGGCGTTGCGCACCGCCCGGGAAAAGCTCGGGATAAAGCCGACTAAAGGCGGGTTTTCCGCTGGCTGGGTTTGGGCGATTCCGACCCCCGAAGATGCCCATCTTGACCCCAAGGTGCCCAAGATGCCCAAGAATCCCGAACAAGAAAAGTTGGGCACCTTGGGCACCTTCGGCGATGTTGGGCACCTTGGGAGCGATCCGGGCGCCGCCGCGGACGATGACATGGTGGAGGTCTAGCCCATGCTCGCAACCCAACTACTTGACCACTTGACCGCCGCCGGTGTCCGGCTGGAACTGCAAGGCGACAAGCTCCGGGCAGGACCAGCGGCGGCCCTGACCCCCGGCTTGCGTGGACTGATCGCGGAGAACAAGCCCGCCCTGGTGGCGATGCTATCGCGTCCCGCCTCCAGCCTCGAGCCTGATCCGCTATCCCAGGATGACGAGGCCGCGGTTCTCCGCTGGCTGGCGTCAATCGGTGAGACTGACCCCGGGGAAATCGCCGCGACCATCGCCCGGTGCCGTTCGAGCGCGGCGGCCCGGGAATACTTCGTCGGTCGCGCCGCGGAGGTCCCAGGCATCGGGCAGGACACCGCCGCCGCTCCCGCGCCGCGCTGCCGGTCCTGGTTGGTGACCTACGCCGACGGGTCAACCGAACATCTGACGTTCGTCGCGCCCGCGTGCCTGGCAGATGTGAGGCATCGGCGCCCGGTGTCGGAATCCATTGCGCCCGCCGGTGAGGTGACGGCATGAGCAAGCGCCCCGGCCTATACCGCGACCGACCAAAGCCACCGACCGCCGCAGAGGTGGCGTTCATGGTCGCCTTCTACGGGCGGCCCAAGCCGGACCCGACAGAGCAGTGCACCCCGACCACTGGCCTGCGCCCCGATCCCTGTTCTTTGCAGGAAATAGCAGAGGAAAAACGCCCATGACACAGTTCAAGCCCGGAGCCAGCGGCAACCCACGGGGGAGGAAGCCGGGGACACTGACCAAGGCAGGCAAGTTGCGCGACGCCATCGTCAAAGACCTGCCCGAGATCGTTGCCGCCCTGGTGGAACAGGCCAAGGCTGGCGACGTTCAGGCCGCGCGGCTGCTGATGGACCGCGCCTTGCCCGCCCTGCGGCCCACTGCGGCCCCCGTAGCGGTTGCCCTTGGCGATGACCTTAACCAAGCATCCGGCGCTGTGCTGGCGGCATTGAGTGACGGTATTGTCAGTACCGATCAGGCCGCGGATTTGGCGTCTGTCCTGTCGGCACTGGTCAAGGTCCGGGAGTTCACCGAGTTGGAAAGCCGCATTGCGGCCCTGGAGCAGAAGACGTGAAGACGATCAGAACCAGAGTGGAAATCCTCGAGGCTGGCGACGCCGCCCATAAGGACGTGCGCAAGATGAGCGACGCAGAGCTTGACGCGGAGCTTGAGCGACTGACCCGGAAACCCTACCCCACGACCGACCACCAAGACACGAGAGGAACCACCAATGCCCAAGCTAATTGAGCGACGCATCGAGGCCCTGGAGGCGACCAGCACGATGGACCCGATCTTAATGGTTCTTCGGT
>CAILVI010000289.1 GCA_903837595.1 uncultured Thiodictyon sp. | reverse complement strand
TACCGTCTCATAGATACCGCCGGAATAAGGCATAATACGAAGCTCGAGGCGGCCGCTGATTATAATCAAGCCCTTCCTGTACTCAGGTCTGGACCGCCACTGGTCTGCTTTGGCCATCCTGCGATGGGCCGATCGAGTTCAGGGCCCAATCGCGTCGACCGGCGTCAGGGTCATCTCGCCGCCGAAGATCGAAGCGTTGGAAAAGAGATACCCATGCGTACACATCAGAGAGACCTGGGCCGTTGAGGGAGCGGTGAACCGGTTCAGCGCCACCGCACTGACATTGACTTGACGCGTCCAGTCGGACGAGGTGTTCACCGCGTAATATTGAGTGCCCACCTGATATTGATGACCATCATAGTCGTATGTGAAGTAGCACTGGGCGCCACTCTTGGGTGCGGTCGACTGGCCGTCGATCCGCGCGGTAATCAGATAACTGCCTGGCTCCACAGTCGTTGTCAGCACGGGGACCACGGGCCCAAAATTGGTCGTCGGTCCCCCCGGAATCGTCACCTGAATGGGCCTTTGGACATAATAGCCGGTGTTGTAGGCGAACGCGCTGGTGCTCAGCATTAAAGCCGCAATGGCCAGACCGGTTTTGCTCTGGATCTTCATAACTGCCTCCGATTTCTTGTGGACCCCTTACAGGGTGTAGCTGCGCAATGGCTGCAAGACCCCATGGGGGGCCTCACAGTCCTAAGTTTGATCGCTGGGACCCCGGTGAGCCATCAGCGGCAGCAGCGGCAGCTTGTCGGAAATTTCTGAGACGGTGTCGGAAAATGATCAGCCGGGACGCAAAGACCGCGAGGTTTTTCCTCAGCATGCGCGATGGGTAGGGCGAACGGTGACAACCCCGGGGCCCGCCGCGGCGGCGACTTGGCCGGGATTCTGAGGCAGTTCACCGGCCAGCGGTCTGTTCGTCCTCGATGCGCACGAAAAACAACAGGACCATGGCGGGGATAGTGGCCAACAGGCCGATGTTGAAGAGCCCGAGATAGCCGACCCGCTCGACGATGACCCCGCCCATCCCGCCGAAGAGTGCCGAGAAGACCGACATGAAGGCCGAACCGATGGCGTAGTGCCCGGCCTTGAACGCGGGGTTGCAGGTCCGCAGGATGTACACGATCAACACGGCATTACCCAGACCGGCAGCGATCTGTTCGATGGAGTAAACGCCGCAGATGATCAGGAACCCGACCGGCTCGGTCGCCAACGGGTGCTCCCAGGCCAGCCAGACATAGGCCAGGATATTGATGTTCATCAATAGGGTCAGCGGCCAGACGGCGCGGCGCAGGCCCGTGCGTTTGATCCACAGCCCCCCGACGGTGGTCCCGAGGATAGACCCGATCAGCCCCAAGAGACCGCTCATCCAGGCTAACTGGGTGTTATCCACCAAAAGAAAACGCTTGAGGAACGGGGTCCCCATCGAGAAGATGATCTCGTCCCCGATCTTGTAGAACATGATGAAGGCGAGGCTCAGCGCCACGGCCGGCCGGGCCTGGGCGAGCAGCGTGAGCAGCATGAAGGCAAAACCATAGGTCACCGCCTGGATGGCCGGAACACCAGCGCCCAAGAGGACGCCACTCAAGACTAGGCCGAGCGCCGGGGCACTGGCCAGGGCGATCACCGAGCGACGGCGCGAAACCCCCAGATAGTCAGCGAAGGAGCTCAAGAAGTCACCTGCCGCCTCCCGCACGCCGATGACCCGGGTGCGCGCCTGCTGGTAACGCGGGAGTTTGAGCCAGTGCAGGATGGTGAGAACCGCCATGACCAGGGCACCGGCCGCAAAACCGCAGCCCCAGGCAGCATACAGGTTGCCCTCGAAGGCGTTCTTGGCGATCTGGGCCACCGCCAGGATGATCCCGAAGCGCGCCATGATCATGGCCACCCGGTAGGCCATGACGCGGAAGCCGGTATAACCGGCCTGCTCCTTGGGATCGGCGATACCCTCCATGTAATAGCCGTCGATGGCGACATCATTGGTCGCCGCGAGGAAGGCCATGGCAACGAAGATGCCGACCAAGAGTGCGTCCGGCACCCCCGCGATCTGGTCGATCCCGCGGCCCAGGCACAGCACGGCCAGCAGCGCGGTCAATAGGGTCAGGAGCGCCTGAACCAGGATCATCCAGGTCCGCCGGGTGGAATAGATGTCCACCAGCGGCGCCCACAGGAATTTCAGGTTCCAGGGCAGCCCGAGAAAGTTGAGATAGCCCAAGGCGCGCTCGGACATCCCGACGTCGGTAAAAAACACCGACGACATGGCTCGCACCACCATGTACGGAAAACCCTGGGCGAAATAGGTCGAGAAGACCCACCAGCGGGGATCGCCTCCAGGGATGGCGGGTAGCGGCGCAGCGTGGCCGGCGGTGTCGGGTAGCGGGGGCTTGGCCATGGCAACCTCTCGGTCTACCCCAAGGGTAACGCCTGGGGCTGAATCTTCCGATTCATGATACAGGGTTGCAACCGTGAAATGGGGTAGCCCTCGACGTCAAGCGGCTGGACGCACCGACCGCTGATCATCTCCGCTTGACACGCGCACCGCTTCGGGCCTAGGTTCCGCCGGACAACCGAGCGAGAAATAGCCCATGAAGAAACCGCTGAGAGTGATCGGCGTCCTGTTAAACCTGCTGTGTCTGAGCGCCCTGGCCTGGACGCTGACCCAGCACGGTGCGCCTGATGCAGCGGCCGATCAGATACTGGTGACAGGCTTCATCTTGGCCTTCATCGTCAACGCGGTCGCCATCTGGCTTTTGCCGTCGTCTGCTGACGACAGTTGGCCAGGGCTATTTTTCGAGCGCAAGCGCCTTGAAGAAAAGGTCCGCGTGATGGCACTCAGGGAAAAGGCGGGCGAGGCGCAGATTTGAGGCGTATAGACGCCCAGGGCACGCGAAAAGGCGACCGTCCGCTGGCTGGTTGAGCCGAAGTCGGGGCCTTGCAGATGCATAAAGGGGGGACTAGACCGCGGACCCACTCTGCGAGCACGAGTCAAGCGACTGATGCATAAAGTGGTTCTTTTAGGGAATTGGCGGAGAGAGAGGGATTCGAACCCTCGATGGGCTTTTGACCCATACTCCCTTAGCAGGGGAGCGCCTTCAGCCGCTCGGCCATCTCTCCGGGAAATAAAATCGCGAAGGGCACATAGGCCCTTGGAACTCGGGCAGCGCAAACACGCGCAGCAGCCGCTACGTCCCACCCGACAGACTGACTTGGGCCAATCTCTGGTGTTGTTCAGCTAACAAGCCGGACTCGTTAACGTCACGAGTCCGGCATTGTAGCGCGGACGCGCCCTGCTGGCCAGTTACTCGGGCTCGGCTTCCTGGCCATCGGCATCGGCCCCGTGGGCCTCGGCCTGCTCGCGCTTAATGCGCTCGTAAATTTCCTCACGATGCACGGCAACGTCCCGGGGGGCGTTCACGCCGATGCGGACTTGGTTGCCCTTGACCCCAAGGACAGTAACGGTGACCTCGTCACCGATCATAAGGGTCTCACCTACTCGGCGAGTCAAGATCAACATTGCTGCTTTCTCCCTTCCGTTCCTTTTTTCCGACTTAAGTGGCCCGCCCGGCATCACCGCAGCGCAATCCAGCGCCAGATCATGTGAGCGAAACCACACCCAGACCAAGCTGGGGGCGAACTACCCCCAACCGGGATCTTAGCAATAGCTCGGGTAAAGACCCAAGCATTTCTTGAGTTTTCTGACAAAATGTCCGACAAAACCCGACACCAGGTCCCGTGCGTCGGTTCAGGCCGGTGCGCGGTCGAGCCCGAAGGCGTCGTGCAGCGCGCGCACCCCGAGTTCCAGGTATTTTTCATCCACTACCACGGAGATCTTGATCTCCGAGGTGGAGATCATCCGGATGTTGATCCCCTCGCGGGCCAGCGCGGCAAACATCTGGCTGGCGATCCCGGCGTGGTTACGCATGCCCACGCCCACCAAGGAAATCTTGACGATATGCGCATCACCCAGCACCTGCCGCGCCGCGAGCCCCGCGGCAGCCGACTGAAGGATCTCCAGGGCACGCTCATAGTCGTTGCGGTGGACGGTGAAGGTGAAATCAGTGGTCGTCTCGTCCGGGGCAATATTCTGGACGATCATATCCACTTCGATGTTGGCCGCGGCGATCGGCCCCAGGATCTTGTGGGCGACGCCGGGCTGATCCGGCACCCCCAACACAGTCAGTTTGGCCTCGTCGCGGCTGAAGGCGATGCCGGCGATCTGGGCGTCTTCCACGGTGTCTTCCTCGAATGTAATCAGTGTGCCCGCGCCCTCGTCAAAGCTGGAGAGCACGCGTAATGGAACTTTGTATTTGCCGGCAAACTCCACCGAACGGATCTGCAGGACCTTGGAACCCAGGCTGGCCATCTCCAGCATCTCCTCGAAGGTGATGCGATCGAGCTTGCGCGCCTTGGGCTCCACCCGCGGGTCGGTGGTATAGACCCCGTCCACGTCGGTGTAGATCTGGCACTCGTCGGCCTTTAGCGCGGCGGCCACGGCCACCGCGGAGGTGTCTGAACCGCCGCGCCCGAGCGTCGTAATGTTGCCCTGCGCGTCGACCCCCTGGAAACCGGCGATGACCACCACGCGGCCGGCGTCCAGGTCGGCGCGCACGCGAGCGGCGTCGATATCGTGGATGCGCGCCTTGTTGTGGGCACTGTCGGTCAGGATGTGGACCTGGCCACCGGTGTAGGAGCGGGCCGGGCAGCCGATCGCATCCAAGGCCATGGCCAGCAGCGCGATGGTCACCTGCTCGCCGGTGGACAGCAGTACGTCCAGCTCCCGCGGCAGGGGGCGCTCCTGGACCTGCTTGGCGAGCCCGATCAGCCGATCAGTCTCCCCGGACATGGCGGAGAGCACCACCACCACCTGATGACCCTGATCGCGGCCCCGCTTGACGCGCTGCGCGACGGCGCGGATGCGCTCGGTGTTGGCGACTGAGGTGCCGCCATATTTCTGTACGATCAATGCCATCGAAATCTCTAGCTAAGCCCCGAAGGGGCGTGACATACCAGCCCAGGGCAACGCCCTGGGGTCAAGCCAACCCCTGCCTAACCCACCCCTCAACAAACGCCAGGGCGGCTGGCAGCCGGTCCGGATCATTGCCGCCGGCCTGGGCCATGTCTGGTCGACCCCCGCCCTTGCCGCCGACTAAGGCGGCGGCCTCGCGGATCAGGTCCCCGGCCTTGAGCCGCGCGGTCAGGTCCTTGGTGACACCGGCTACCAGGCTAACCTTGCCGTCCGCCACGGCGGCCAGGAGTACCACCGCGGAGCCGAGGCTATCCTTGATCTGGTCCAGGGTGTCGCGCAGCGCCTTGGGGTCGACCCCGTCAAGGCGCGCGGCCAGGACCTTCACCCCGCACACCTCCACCGCCTGGGACACCAGGTCCTTGCCGGCCGAACTGGCCAGGCGTGACTTGATCTGATCGAGCTCCTTCTCCAGCGTCCGACTGCGCTCCAGGAGACTCGTGACCCGCTCGTCCAGGTCTTCGCGTCCGCCCTTGAGAACAGCGGCCAGACGCAGCACCCGCTCCTCGTCGGCCTGCACCCAGTCGAGCGCATTGGCCCCGGTCACGGCCTCGATCCGGCGCACCCCGGAGGCGATACCACCCTCGGCGACGATCTTGCAGAACCCGATGTCGCCGACGGCCTTCACATGGGTGCCGCCGCACAGCTCGGTCGAGAAGTCGCCCATGCGCAGGAGGCGCACCTGATCACCGTACTTCTCACCGAACAGGGCCATGGCACCGGTGGCCTTGGCGTCCTCCAGGCTCATGATACGGGTCTCAACCATATGATTGTGCCGGATCTCGCGATTCACCAGCCGCTCGATCGTGATCAATTGTTCACGCGACACCGGCTCGAAGTGTGAAAAATCGAAACGCAGCCGCTCGGCGCCGACCTGTGAGCCCTTCTGCTGGACATGCTCGCCCAGCACCTGGCGCAGCGCGGCGTGCAGCAGATGGGTGGCCGAGTGGTTGAGCGCGGTAGCCGTGCGCCGCTCGGCATCGACCGCCGCCGCCACACTGTCACCGACCCGCAGCTGTCCGTTGACGACCCGCCCCAGATGGCAGATGACCCCCTCCCCCTTCTTCTGGGTATCGGTCACCGCGAACTGGCCGGCCTCCCCGGTGAGGGTGCCACGGTCGCCCAACTGCCCACCGGACTCGGCGTAAAAGGGCGTGAGGTCGAGGATCACGAGCCCGTCCTGGTCCTCGTCCAGCGCGTCGCAGGACTGGCCGCTGTGGTAGATCGCAACCACGGTGGCACGCTCACTCAGGTGGTCGTAGCCGCAGAACTCGGCCTGGCCCTGGAAGTCGATGGCGACATCCTGGCCGACGCCGAACTGACTCGCGGCGCGGGCGCGCCCCTTCTGCTCGGCCATGGCGCGCTCGAAACCCTCATGATCGACGGTCAGGCCGCGCTCGCGGGCGATATCGGCCGTCAGATCAATGGGGAATCCGTAGGTGTCATAGAGCTTGAAGACCGTCTCACCGGGGATGCGCCCGTCGGTGAGCCCGGCGATGGCGCCCTCGAGGATGCCCATCCCGTTGGCCAGGGTCTCCGCAAAGCGCTCCTCCTCCAGCCGAACCACCCGCTCGATCTGGATCTCAGCGGCGGCCAGCTCCGGATAGGCATGCCCCATCTCGGCGACCAGGGGGGCGACCAGACGGTAGAAGAAGGGTTCATTCGCCCCCAGGCGGTAGCCGTGGCGGATGGCGCGCCGCATAATGCGGCGCAACACATAGCCGCGTCCCTCGTTGCCGGGGGTGACGCCGTCGGCGATCAGGAAGGCGGTGGAACGGCTGTGGTCGGCGATCACCCGCAGTGACTTGTCGGCGCGGTCGGTACACCCGGTCACCGCGGCGGCCGCGTCGATCAGGTTGACGAACAAATCGATGTCGTAGTTACTGTGTACACCCTGGATGACCGCGGCCAGTCGCTCCAGGCCCATGCCGGTGTCCACCGAGGGGCGCGGCAGCGGGGTCAGGGTGCCGTCCGCGGCGCGATTGAACTGCATGAAGACCAGGTTCCAGATCTCCACATAGCGGTCGCCGTCGGCGTCCGGGGAGCCGGGCGGGCCACCGGGGATCGTCGGGCCGTGGTCGTAGAAGATCTCAGAACAGGGGCCGCAGGGGCCGGTCTCGCCCATCGACCAGAAGTTGTCCGCGGCGCCGCAGCGCGAGAAGCGGTTGGGGTCGACCTTCATCTCGTTGAGCCAGATGTCGGCCGCCTCGTCGTCCTCGACGAAGACCGTCACCCACAGACGCTCGGGCGGCAGGCCCAGCACCCGGGTCAGATAGTCCCAGGCGAAGCCGATGGCCTCGCGCTTGAAATAGTCGCCGAAGCTGAAGTTACCCAGCATCTCGAAAAAGGTGTGATGCCGGGCGGTATAACCCACGTTCTCCAAGTCGTTGTGCTTGCCACCGGCGCGCACACAGCGCTGCGACGTCACTGCGCGCTGATAAGGGCGGCGCTCGCGACCGAGAAACAGGTCCTTGAACTGGACCATGCCCGCGTTGGTGAACAGGAGCGTCGCGTCATTGGCGGGAATCAGGGGGCTGGAGGCGACCCGTTGATGCTCCCGTTGGGCGAAATAATCGATAAAGCTGGCGCGGAGCTCGGCACTGGTGGTCATGGGGCTACTCAAATGGACCGCAACACAGGGCGGTCAGTCGTTCCAACGAAGGTGGCGACGGATCAGCTCGGACGGGAAGCCGCGGCTTTCCAAAAAACGGCCACGGCGGCCGTAATCGGCGTGATCAGTCGGCGGGACCGGGCCGAAGCGCCGGTCATGCGTCTGCGCGAGGAGCTGCGGCCAGGCGTCCTGCATCGCCTCCAGATGGGGATCGATGGCCTCATCCGACAAGCCCTTATCGCGCAGTTCGGCGCGGATCCGCAAGGGACCGAAGCCCTTGCCCACCCGCTCGGCGACATAGGTCTCCGCCAGCCGCACCTCATCAATGAGGCCCTGCTCCACGAGCCCGGCCAGGATCGGCTCGATCGCGTCCGCATCGTAACCGCGGGCTTTGATCTTGCGCTCCAACTCCAACCGGGAGTGCTCGCGGACGGCGAGCAACTTGAGCGCCAGGCGCTCGATCGCCGCAGGCGGGTCGGGGTCTTCCATCTGGCGGGCTGCCGCGCCTAGGGCTCTAGGTCCGACGCCGGTTCGGCGGGATCAAGGACATCGATGGTGGGCGCGTCGTCCGCCGGTTGCGGAAGCAGTTTCTCGCGGATGCGCGCCTCGATGGCCTTCGCCAGCTCCTGGTTTTCCTTGAGGAAGACCCGCGCATTGTCCTTGCCCTGGCCGACGCGGTTACCGCCGTAGCTGTACCAGGCCCCGGACTTGTCGATGATCCCCGCGGCCACGCCCAGGTCGACGATCTCACCCTCGCGCGAGATACCCTCGCCGTAGAGGATATCGAACTCGGCCTGCTTGAAGGGCGGGGCGACCTTGTTCTTGACCACCTTCACCTTGGTCTCGCTACCGATGACCTCGTCGCCCTTCTTGATGCTGCCGGTGCGACGGATGTCGAGACGCACCGAGGCGTAAAACTTGAGCGCGTTGCCGCCGGTGGTGGTCTCCGGGGAGCCGAACATCACCCCGATCTTCATGCGAATCTGATTGATGAAGATGACCAGGCAGTTGGACCGCTTGATGTTGCCGGTGAGCTTGCGCAGCGCCTGCGACATCAGGCGCGCCTGCAGCCCCATATGCGAGTCGCCCATCTCGCCCTCGATCTCGGCCTTGGGCGTCAGGGCCGCCACCGAGTCCACCACCACGATGTCCACCGCGTTGGAGCGCACCAGCATGTCGGTGATCTCCAGCGCCTGCTCGCCGGTGTCGGGCTGGGAGACCAGCAGGTCGTTCATGTTGACGCCGAGCTTCTGGGCGTAGCCCGGGTCCAGCGCGTGTTCCGCGTCCACGAAGGCCGCGACCCCGCCAAACTTCTGGGCCTCGGCGATCACGTGCAGGGTCAGCGTCGTCTTACCGGACGACTCAGGCCCGTAGATCTCCACCACCCGCCCCTTGGGCAGGCCGCCGATGCCGAGCGCCAGATCGAGCCCCAGCGAGCCGGTGGAAATCACCTCGATATTGCGCGCGGCGCTCACATCGCCCATGCGCATCACCGACCCCTTACCGAACTGTTTTTCGATCTGGGTCAGGGCGGCGGCCAGGGCCTTTTTGCGATTTTCGTCCATCGGGTCTCCGTTGGTGCCGCCCGGGGATGCGGGCGCCGATCCAGGCTGTAAAGGCGGTGATTATCGCACAGCCAAGGGGCATCGCACATCGGCCGGACCGGCGGCCGTAGGGTCCGCTGCGCGGACCGGCGAGCGCGCCCCGAGCCGGGTGGCCAAGCACACGATCAACGGCTTAGAATCAGACCCAGCCCAACCACCCGCAGGACCGGCCCCATGTCCACCCAAGCCCGCTACGCGCTGACGGACGACCGCCCGACCGAGGACGTCGAAGACCACATCATCCACCTGTCCGGTGTGACCTGGGACGACTACGAGCGCCTGCTCGTGATGCGCGGGGACCACTCGGCCCCACGGATTTGCTACCTGCACGGCGAGGTCGAGATCATGAGCCCATCGCGAACCCACGAGGCGATCAAGTCAGTCATCGGCCGGCTGGTCGAGACCTTCTGCCTGGAGCGTGATATCCCCTTTTCCGTCGTCGGCTCCTGGACCCTCAAGTCCCAACCCAAGTCGCGCGGCGCCGAGCCGGACGAAAGCTACATCTTCGGTAACCCCGACGCCGAGCGCCCGCACCTGGCGATCGAGGTGGTCTGGACCTCCGGGCGCATCGACAAGCTCGCCATCTACCGCAAGCTCGGTGTCGCCGAGGTCTGGTACTGGCGCAAGGGCCGCATTCAACCCTACGGACTGCGCGGCGAGAAGTATGTGCCGCTCACCACGAGCGAGGTGCTCCCTGGTCTGGATCTCGAGCTGCTCGGGGGCTTTCTCGACCGGCCGACGACGTTTGAGGCCATCCGCGGCTATCGGGAGGCGTTGCGGGAACTTGCCGCGCGCTAGCCGAGCGTGTGCGATATATTAGGAGCGCCAACGGGAGGACCCCATGACCGCCGTCACCATCGACAACCCGATCATCAACTCGCCGTTCGACGAACCGCGGCGCCATTTCCTGTTTTCGGCCAACGGCATCACCGACACCCTCGGCCGCGGCCGGCGCAAGAGCGTCTATTTTGTGCCGGTTCCGCGCCCGCGGCTCAAGGGCAAATCGCTCGAACTCAATCTCGAGCTCACCAGCACCGCCGAAGAAAACCATCTGATCAACGATATCCGCACGTCGGTGGGGCTCTGGCGGGCGACTCACTACGATGGGGCCGCGACCGTCACCCGGCGCCTGTTGGAGCATTGGCAGGACCCGGGGCGCGAGCGCAAACTGTTTTTCTGTCAGGTCGAAGCACTGGAGACCATCATCTATCTGACCGAGATCGCCCCCGCCAAAGGCGGCACGGAGGCAAGAAAGCTACTCAAACGCCTCAAAGATGCCAACGCACAAGCCACCCCCGCAGGCCACCCGATATTGCAGCGCTACGCGGCCAAGATGGCCACCGGCAGCGGCAAGACCGTCGTCATGGCGATGCTGATCGCCTGGCAGACCCTGAACAAACAGGCCGACGATGCCAAGCCACGGGACCAGGGACCAGGGACCAGGGACCAGGGACCATTATTCACCGACCGCTTCCTGATTGTCGCCCCCGGCATCACCATCAAGGACCGGCTGCGCACCCAGCTACCGAGTGATCCGAATAACTATTATCGCACACTCGACCTGGTCCCGGTCGCCTTCCAGGATGGGTTGGGCTCTGCCCGGATCGTCATCACCAACTATCACGCATTCATGCTACGTGAGGGCGGCGAGGCCGCCGGGCTGACCAAACGGGTACTGAACGGCAAACACGAGGTCAACCCATTCCGCGAGACACCAGGGCAGATGATCACGCGCCTATGCGCCGCCTTGGGTCCCAAGGGGCCGGTGATCGTACTCAACGACGAGGCCCACCATTGCTATCACCGCAAACCGGTGGGCACCGTCGAGGAGAAGCTCACCGGTACCGCCAAGCGGGAGGCCGAGCGCCGCGAGGCCGATGCGCGCGTCTGGATCTCCGGGCTGGAGGCGCTCCATGAGAAGCGCCGCATCAAGGCGGTCTATGACCTGTCGGCCACTCCCTTCTTTCTGGCCGGTTCCGGTTATCGCGAGGGCGATTTATTCCCCTGGGTGGTGTCCGATTTCGCCCTGATCGACGCCATCGAGAGCGGCATCGTCAAGGTGCCGCGGGTGCCGGTCGCGGACAATACCGACCAGCAGGAATCGCCGGTCTATCGCCGGCTGTGAGATGCCATCGGCAAACAACTGCCCAGCGGGACCCGCGGCAAGAAGACCGAGGCGCAAACGCCCCAGTTGCCCAAGGAACTGGAAGGCGCACTGCATCACCTCTACAGCGATTATGCGAAATCGTATGCCAGTTACCAGGAGCAGGCCGCCGCCGGCTGGGCCATCCTGCCGCCGGTCTTCATCGTCGTATGCAGCAATACCCAAGTCTCCAAGCTGGTGTTCGACTGGATCGCCGGCTATGAAAAGGCGCTGAACGGTGGCCAGACGGTCATCGTCCCCGGCCAACTGCCGATCTTCAGTAATGTCGAACAGCACGCTCAAGATACCCGCTGGTCGCACCGCCCCAATACACTCTTGATCGACAGCCAGGCACTGGAGTCCGGCGAGGCACTCACCGACGAGTTCAAACAGGCGGCGGCGCGCGAGATCGACGAATTCAAGGCCGAGATCCGCGAGCGCTTCCCGGGCCGCGCGGTGGAGGCACTGACCCATGAGGACATCCTGCGCGAGGTGATGAACACGGTGGGCAAGCCAGGCAAGCTCGGCGAGCACATCAAGTGCGTGGTGTCGGTCTCCATGCTCACCGAGGGCTGGGATGCCAATACCGTCACCCATATCCTGGGGGTGCGCGCCTTCGGCACCCAACTCATCTGCGAACAGGTCATCGGCCGCGGGCTGCGCCGCATGAGCTATGAGACGCAACCCCAGACGGTGCTGGTCGATGGCGAGCCGGTCACGTTCGACGCCTTCCCGGTGGAGTATGCCGAAGTCTATGGGGTGCCGTTTGAGTTCCTGCCGACCAGTGGCGGGCCGGAGCGCAAACGGCCGAAGGACAGCACCCATATCGCCAGCCTGGAGCAACATGGCAAGGCGCGGATCTGCTTTCCCCGGCTGACCGGGTATCGCCATGAGATCGCCGCGCAACAGCTCACTGCGCGCTTCTCCGAGAGCAGCCGCCTCATACTCAATTCCAAGCAATTGCCGACCATCGTCGAGAACGCCCCGATCATCGGGGCCTCCAGCATGCAACACCTGGACGACCTGAAGGCCAAGCGGATCAACGAGGTGGTGTTCCTGCTGGCCAAGTTGGTCTTGGAGAAGTATTTTCGCGAAGAGTCCGCCACCGAATATGCCATCGGCAGCCCCCTGGAGACCGACGTCAAGGGCTGGCTCTTTCCCCAACTATTGGTCATTGCCCGGCGCTGGCTCCATGACTGCGTGATCCCCCACTGCCAGGACGATACCTTTCCCCAACTCCTGCTGTTGGTCGAGCTGGCCCATACCGCCGCCGACCGCATCTATCAGGCCATCGTCAGCGGCGACACGACGGGCACGGCCCCGCGGCTCAAGCCGATCCTTCAGCCCTATAACACGCTGGGCGATACCGGCGGGATCGGTTATCTGAGTACCAAGGCCACCTGGCGCACCAATCACAAGAGCCACATCTCGCATGTGGTGTTGGACAGCGGTTGGGAGGGCACGGTCGCCAAGTCACTGGAGCAGATGGACGAGGTGCATGCCTATGTGAAGAACATCCCCCGGCTGGACTTCCTGATCCCCTATACCGTCGGCGGGCAGACGCGCACCTATCTGGTCGACTTCATCGCCCGTATCGACGACGGGCATGGCGCCGCCGACTTGCTGAATCTGCTCATCGAGGTGTCCGGCGAAAAGCGCGATGACAAGGACGCCAAGGTGGCCACCGTCAAGAGCCTCTGGGTGCCGGCGGTCAACAATGACGGGCGCTTCGGGCTCTGGGGCTTTGTCCAAATAAAGGACCCGCACGATGCCAAGAAGGACATCCGCGATTTTTTCCGTTCGCCATGAGCCTTGCGCTGGTCGAACGATCAAAGGGCGGACGGAAAAAATTGGAGTCTCTGCGTCGTTTGAATGACGCAATTGAACGCCGCTTCGACCATAAGAACACAGGAGGTCGAGGCTTTAGCCGGTCGACATTGCATCTCAACGGCCCTCCTCCGGCTAAAGCCTCGCCCTCCAGTGCGCAATGCCTGCGCGATGCAATGATGTACGGGCGGGGTTTAAATCGGCCGTAGGGGCGGGTTTCAAACCCGCCCCTACCCACGCAAACCTTACCCACTCCACATGATTTTGTGCTGAACTCACCATGGCCAATCAGACCCCGATCGACAGTCACAAGCACCAGGACGCGAGCCGTGCGAATATCCCGACCGAGGAGTTGCGGGATTTTGTCGCGGACGATGAGCATGAGCCCAAGACCATGCGCTATCCCCGTAACTCGGATCTCGATCCACAACTGGTCTGGCGCGGTAAGGACGCGCAGGACAGCGGCGACCTGGAGGTGCCGGTGGTGCCGGTCTATATCCAGGAGAAGGTCCACCCGCAGGCACTGATCGAGGACATCCGCACCGGCGGTCAGAGTGGCGAGTTGCAGCTCGATTTCTTCTCTGACTTCAACGGCATCGCCTTCGAGCAACTGATCAAATTCTATCAGCACAACCAGCATTGGCAGAACCGGCTGATCCTGGGCGACAGCCTGCAGGTGATGACCTCGCTGGCGGAGAAGGAGCGGCTCAAGGGCAAGGTGCAGATGATCTATCTGGACCCGCCCTATGGGATCAAATTCGGCTCCAACTGGCAGGTGAGCACCCGTAAGCGCGATGTGAAGGACGGTAAGGCCGAGGACCTCACCCGGCAGCCGGAACAGATCAAGGCGTTTCGGGACACCTGGGAATATGGCATCCATTCCTATCTGCCGCATCTGCGCGACCGGTTACAGGTGGCGCGCGAACTGCTGACCGAGAGCGGGTCGATCTTTGTGCAGATTGGGGATGAGAATGTTCATCTCGTCCGTTGCTTAATGGACGAGATATTTCAAACGAACAATTTCATATCGCTTATCCCTTTTGCAAAGACAAGCGGCACAACATCAAGCCAACTTGCGGCAACCTGCGATTACATCATCTGGTATGCAAAGAATCAACCATTATCAGTTTCAAAATATCGTCAGCTTCGCGTTGAAGTTGATCCAATCCCAAACCCAAACGAAAGATATGTATGCGTAGAAACCTCAGAAGGCGAAATCATAGATCTTTCGCTAAAGCAGAAGCAGAACCCGATTCTTAGGCCAGAAGGACGAATTCTGCAGCTTCGCCCCACCGATTCACAAGGTGCGACGGAAGATTCGAAGCGAGCAGTACAATGGCGTGGCAAGGATTATCTTCCCCCTAATGGTCGCCACTGGAGTGTTACTTCTGAGGAGATGAAAACAGTCGTAAAGAGTGGGCGGGCATTCGGTGTCGGGAACACGTTAACTTGGAAGTTTTATCGCGAACCAAACTTCAATCAAATTAACAATGACTGGATGGACATAAAGAAATCTGGATTCGGATCTGAGCAGATATATGTAGTGGAAACATTTAACGATGTGATTCAGCGATGCATCCTCATGACCACCGACCCCGGCGACCTGGTCCTGGACCCCACCTGCGGTTCAGGCACCACCGCCTATGTCGCCGAGCAGTGGGGCCGGCGCTGGATCACCATCGATACCTCCCGCGTTGCACTGGCCCTGGCGCGCACCCGGCTGATGGCCGCACGCTATCCTTATTATCTGCTGGCCGACTCGGAAGAGGGGCGCCGCAAGGCGATGGAGCTCACCGGGACCCTGCCACCCCCGGATGCCCCGCCCCCGCGGGACGACATCAAACAGGGCTTCGTCTATAAAACGGTCCCGCACGTCACACTCAAGGCCATCGCCAACAATGCCGAGATCGATACGATTCATGCCACCTGGCAGGAGACCCTGGGGCCGCTGCGCGCCGAGCTGAACCGGCTGCTCAACAAGCACTGGCAGGAATGGGAGGTCCCGCGGGAGGCCGAAACCCCATGGGCCACCGAGACCCAGACCCAGTTCGCCCGCCTGCAGACGCTGCGCAAGACCGCGGCACCCGATGCCCAGAGCGTCAACCATGGATTGCAGGGGCTCAATGCCACACTCGGGCGCCAGTACACACTCGACACCTTGCCGCCGCGCCCGGCCGACCCCTGGCCGACACCGATCGCCGAGATTCACCGCCAATGGTGGGACGCGCGCCGCGCGCGTCAACAGGCCATCGACGGATCGATTGCGCGCAACGCCGAGACCGAGACACTGTTCGATCAGCCCTATGAGGACAAGAAGCGGGTGCGGGTCACCGGACCCTTTACCGTCGAATCGCTCTCGCCCCATCGCGTCCTGCCGACCGGCGAGGGGAGTGCCGCCCTGCCCCAGGCCGAACGCGAGGCCAAGGACCAGGCAACCGATTTTGCCGTCCTGATCCTCGATAATCTGCGCAAGGCCGGGGTCCAGAATACGGTGAAACAGGAACGGCTCACCTTCGACCGGCTGGAACCCTTGGCCGGGTGCTGGATCCAGGCCGAGGGCGAATACACCGAGAAGGACGGCAAGGCCCGGCGGGTAGCGCTCTCACTCGGGCCTGAACATGGCACCCTAGGCGCCTTCCAGGTGAAGGAGGCGGCCAAGGAGGCGATCCAGGGCCTCGGCTTCGACCTGTTGCTGGTCTGCGCCTTTGCCTTCGACCCCTCGGTGACCGAGGAGGCCAAGCGCTATGGCAAATTGACCATCCTGCCGGTGAAGATGAACCCAGACCTGGCGATGGGCGACGAGTTGCTGAAGAAGACCGGCAGCGGCAATCTGTTCATGGTCTTCGGCGAGCCGGACATCGCCCCGGTCGATCCCAAGACCGGCAAGCTGATGGCGCAAAAAGACGGCCGGTTCACTGTCGAGATCCGCGGGCTGGACATCTACGACCCCACCACCGGCCAGGTCCGCAGCCACGGCACCGATGACATCGCCTGCTGGTTCATCGACACAAATTATAACGGCGAGAGTTTTTTTGTCCGCCACGCCTATTTCACCGGCGGCGACAAGCCCTATGAGAAGCTCAAGCGTGCACTCAAGGCCGACATCGACGAGTCGGCCTGGGAGGCGCTGTACCGGACCCGCAGCCGCTCCTTCCCGCCCCCAATCACCGGCAAGGTGGCGGTGAAGGTCATCAACCATTATGGCGATGAAGTGCTCAAGGTCTTCGAGGTATAGCGTGGATCAGCGATTCCCGTAGGATGGGTAGAGCGCAGCGAAACCCATCATTTGCGCGCATCCAAGGCATCTGTTGCTGGGTTTCGCCGCGCTCTACCCAGCCTACAGGCGCTGTGCGGATTGGCGCGGCGGCGAATACGTTTACAGTCGCTCCAGCGGTGTCGCACCACGCCAGGCCCCAGCGGTACCGATCAAGACTCGCGCGGCGTCCCGCGAGGCTTCAGCCGTGCGCCGCAAGGATCGCGGCATACGTCGCAAGGATCGCGGCGTGCATCTCAAGGATCGCGGCATACATCTCAAGGATCGCGGCGTACGCCGCAAGTGTCGCGGCGTACGCCGCGAGCAATACGACGTGTGTAAGCCGCTTAACACGATGATATTAAGCGTTTTTACACCTCACGCCTGAGCCTTTGCGGCGTACGCCGCGAACCCTCAGGAACGCGCCGCAGGTCTTGAGATGTGCCGCCCGCGGGCTCAGCGACACCGCGCCAGGGTCCCGGGGGTCCGCCGCAGGTCGGCGGCGGCCGGTTTGCGTCTGTCGTGGCGCCGCGGCAGTCTGCGTCGGCGTGATTTCAGTCTATCGCGGCGCCCCGCAGTCTCTGTCCGGCTGATTGTTGTTCTGGTGAATGGTGGGATACCAGTGCGCATTGAGCAGCGCATCGCCAATCGACAAGGACGATTGGCCGACCGACTCCAACCGCCACCAGTATTGATCGAACGGCAGGTCCCGCCGGCCATCATAGCATTTTTCGGTGCGTAGACGCAGCCACAGGTCCGCGATGCGAAAGACCGGCAGGTACAAGTAAAGGCCGGCCGAGAACCTGCGTGGCAATCCAGCGAATGACAGCCGGCAACGCCGCGTGGTGACGAAGCCCGCAGGATAGCAAATCCCTTGTCCTCGCGTCGCCGCGCGCCTATTCTGGCCGGGCCGCGCGGGTCTTGGGCGGGCTTGGGGCGCGTCCGAACCCGCGGTGCATAAATCGTCAAGCGCCGGGAACGAGGAGGACCACATGACCGATATCGACTTCTATAAACGCCTGCCCCGCGTGCTGCCGGGGCTGGCGCTGATCGTGCTGACCATGGTCGTCATCCGCAACTGGATCGAACCCTGGATGACAGACGCGGTGGTCTTCGGCCAGAAGGGCTGGCTGATCAAGGTCACCCACCTCAATTACATCCTCCTCGGCATCATCGCCGGCCTGCTCTACCGCAATCTGCTCTTTCGCGGGCGCATCCCCGCCCTGTTCGAGGACGGGTTCAAGCTCTCCCGCCTCCTGATCAAGACCGGGATCATCCTGCTGGGGTCGCTCTACACGGTGCAGGCCATCGTCCAACTCGGGGCCATGGCGGTCCTGCTGATCGGCGGCTTCGTGATCCTGAGCCTAGTCCTGGTCCTATGGCTCGGCCGGGTCTTCGGGCTCGAGCGCTCCATGACCGCCGTCCTGGCGAATGCGCTGAGCATCTGCGGGGTGAGCGCCGCGGTGGCCACGGCACCGGCGGTGGAGGCCAAGGCCTCCCATGTCGCCTATGCCATCGCCACCATCCTGGGTTTCGGCATCCTCACCATGTTCATCAGCCCCTTCATCGGCCATGCCCTGGGGCTCACCGACCTGCAATACGGGGCCTGGGTCGGGACCGGAATACTGAATTCCGGGCAGGTACTGGCCGCCGCCCTGGCCTTCAATCCCCAGGTCACGCCCGGGAGCGCGGTCTCGGTGGCCGAGATCTGGAACATCATGCGGGTCATCTCCATCCCCTTCGCGGTCTTTGCGGTCACTCTCTGGTATTGGTCGGGCAAGACCGGGGAGACCGGCGAGCGCAAGGGCCTGGGCACCCTGCTGGTGGAAAAGTTCCCGGTCTTCGTCATCGGCTTCCTGGTCATGGTCCTGCTGACCAGCCTGGGGGCCTTCGGCGATGTCGGTCTCAAGGGCGGGCCGGCGGCCTCGGACACGATCAAGATGCTGCGCCTGTGGATGACCTGGATCTTCGGCTTCGGGCTGGTCGGGCTGGGGGCCTATATCGATTTCAAAGAGCTGGCCCAGGCGGGGGGTGCACCGCTCAAGGTCGGCCTGCTGGTCGGCGTGACCAAATATGTGCTGGCGCTGGCGGTGGTGCTGCTGATCCGCGACTATCTGGTCGCCATCTGAACACGGGAGAGACTCATGGCCAATGAACATACCGGCAGCGAGACCATCGGGGCAGCGGGCGACCGCGGCACCATGACGCTGTTCCGCAGCGACCGCGCCGAGGACCTGGGTGCCATCGCGCTCGCGGTCCTGGTGGTCGTCGTGGTGGTGGTACTGACCGTCTTCATGAAACCGCCTGCCGCCGCCAAACCGGCGCCGGCCGCGCCCCCGGCACTCCCCGGCCCGGGCGCGGCGCCCGGGCGTTGAGGCCGCCGGGACCAGCGGTGTGCTTCGGCCACATCCTGGTCGCGGTCGACGGCTCGCAGGCCTGCGCCGCGGCCCTGGGGCACGCGCGCTGGCTGGCCCGTCAGGGGGACTCCACCCTGACGGGCATCTTTGTCATCGACACCGGCTGGGCGGACTTCATCGGCAACGACTGGCAGTCATCCAGCAACGCGCGCCAGGGGTTTCTGGACCACATCGGACGCGAGCAGGACGCGCAGGCGCAGGCGGCGCGCGGCCAGTTCACGGCGGCCGCCGCGGGGCTCGGCGACGCCCGCTTCGAGCTGGCCGTGGGCGATCCGGTCCGGGTCCTGCTCGCTCGCCTCAACGACCCGCAAACGGACCTTTTCATCTTCGGCCGGCGCACCTTTCAGGTCAGCGGCAGACCCAGCCTCAAATCGGCCGCCCGCACCCTGGCGCGGCACGCGACCCGGCCGCTCTTGCTACTGCCCTGAGCATTACCTCGATCTGCGCCCCGGCAAAGACCAGGATCACCGGGAAGCACTCCAGTACATACCGGGGCTCGGGATTCTCCAACGTCCCCAGAAAGGCCGAGCGCAGGGCGACGAAGCCGATCAGCAGCCCGGCCCCCGGCGCCCGCCGGAAGCTCCACATCCCCATGACGGCCACCGCCAGCAGCAGCGCATTGAGCAGCGCATAGCCAATCGAGAAGAGCGACTGGCCGACCGACTCGAACCGCCACCAGTATTGATCGAACAAGAGCTCCCGCTCGCCATCATAGAATTGTTCGGTGCGGGGACGCAGCCAGATGTCCGCGATGCGAAAGACCGGCAGGTACAGATAGTAGCGCAGCGGGTCGCGAGCGATCCGCTCCGCGGCCAGCGCGCCGAATTGGGCATCCAATTCGGGACTGAGCTGGGAGGTCTCGTTCAGTGTCCGAAAGAGCGCGAGCGTCCGTTCACCCTCTGGTGGCGTGTCCCACGCCAGGGACGGCACCTCGTCGAGCACGATCGGCTCGGGGGCGGGAGCGACTGAATTGACCTTCCAGAACACATCGTAAAGGGTGGCGAACTCGGCCGGCCAGGTCTTGTACCAGCGGTAGAAGCCCACCGGTGAGTATTCCGCTGGCGCAGTGAAATTGCGCGGCGCCAGGGGCTGAAGCTCGTGGAAGGTAACCCAGTTGCGCCACGTCCAGGGCGTCAGCATGAGCACCACGACAAGCGCGCTGGCGGTGCCCGCCGTCAGGACTTGCCGTTTCTCTGGTGCGCGCAACAGCCGCCAGGTCAGAAACACCCCCAGGGCCATCAAGAGCATGATCCCGTCCGGTCGCAACAGGGTGGCGGCGCCGATGGCCAGGCCGCAGACCAGCCACCAGCTCAGCCCGATTCCCGCGCCTCCCCGCAGAACAGCGTTCCCTTTGACGGCAGCCCACAACGCGAGCGAGGTGAAAAAGATCGACCAGGTCTCGGTCAGTGCCACCGCGGCATAATTGGCCGTGAAGGGACAGAGCGCCGCCAGCAGCAAGACGGCCAGCGCCGCCCCCTCGCCCATCAGCACCAGTGCGATTCCAGCCATCAGCAGACAGGAGCCGAGATCAACCAGGACCTGGATGAGCAAGACCGGTCGATAGTGCTGATCGCCAAAGACCGCAAAGACCGCGGCGAGAAAGGCCGGGTATCCCGGCAGCCGCACATCGGTGGGGATCACGGTGCCGTCGACCAGGCTGCCGTAGGTGCCATACTGGAAGGCATTACGGCCCAACTCGGCATAATAGACGGTGTCGTCGTCGAAGCTGACCGGAAACCAGAGGACGCAGCACAGCCGCAGTGCAGCCGCGGCCGCGCAGGCATAGACGAAGAAGCGCGGGTGACGACGCATCAGGTTGATCATGGCGTCACCGCACCCGGCAGGACCGACAGGCAGGAAAAGCCGCACAGTCGGCAGAGGCGTGCAAGGCGTGACGCGGGGCGCATGTTGGCGGGCGCAAAGGCCAGTGTAGAACTTGCATATCGATCACGCTGATGGCACCGGTTACCGAATCGCACCGTCCGAGCGCGGAGCATAGCAAAGTCCTTGTCCTCACGGTGGCGACCTCACCGGCGATTGAGGCCGAGACCGCCCGTAACCACAACCGCGGCGGATCGCACCGAGGTTCACACCTGACCCCGCCGATCCGTCTTGCTGCAAGGAGATAGCTCCCATGACCCAACCCATACCGCCCGACAGGCGGCAAACGCCACCTTGACAGGCGCCAACGATGGCCTAATATACCATCCATACAGATGGCCTGCGGATGGTAGACACCCGAGATGAGCGTACACGCGATTTCCCCGAAGATTGCCGAGAGCGAGAAAATCACCATCAACCTGGGACTCGTCGATCTCGGACAGATCGACCTCCTGGTCCAAGAGGGCTTTTACTCCAACCGCACCGACCTGATCCGCACCGCGATCCGTAACCAACTGGCCACGCACGCCGAGGCGCTGCGCCAGACCATCGCCCGGAAGAGTTTGGTGCTTGGTCTGCAACATTATTCACGCGCCGATCTGGAGGCGGTACAGCAGGCGGGGCAGCGGCTGCAGATTCAGGTGCTGGGCCTAGCCAGCATCGGCGCCGATGTGTCGCCGGAATTGGCCCTGGCCACCATCGAGTCGCTGGTCGTGCTGGGCGCCCTGCACGCCAGCCCGGCCGTCAAGACTGCGCTCGCCGGACGTATCCGCTAACCCCACACAGGAGCAGATGAAGATGAACGAACAGATACTCGCCGGCATGCGCGAGGCGATGTCACTGCTGCAACAGGACGGGGCAGTCGCCGCCACCGGCAAGATTCAGCAAACGCTGTGGGACCTGATGGCGGCAGGCACCTGGGCCGGCGCCCCTGCCGCCCGGGGCGTCGGCACCGCGCCACTGGACAGCACAGCAAACCCGGTCGGCACGGTCGGCAGATTCGTCCCGGACTTGCTGGCCCGGTTGGGGGTTGCCACACCGCCGGCAGGGGCGGTTAACGAAGTGCCGCTATCAGCCCCCGGCGGGGCTCCCGTTGCGGGCCAGTTCCTGGCCGGCTCGTTCACCAATCATGACGGCACCCGCGCCTACAAACTGTATGTCCCGACCACCTACCGGGGTCAGGCCCTGCCGCTGGTGGTTATGCTGCACGGCTGCGGCCAGGACCCGGACGACTTCGCCGCCGGCACCCGGTTGAATCTGATGGCGGAGCAAGAGCCCTGCCTGGTGCTGTATCCGGCGGCCAACGGCAGCGGGTGCTGGAATTGGTTCAACGCGGGCGATCAACAGCGCGACCAGGGTGAGCCGGCCATCATCGCGGGCATGACCCGAGAGATAATGGCGACCTATCAGGTTGATCCGACTCGGGTCTATTGTGCCGGCATGTCGGCCGGCGGGGCGATGGCGGCGATCATGGGCGCCACCTATTCCGATCTCTACGCCGCGATTGGCGTCCACTCCGGCGTGCCTTATGCGGCGGCGACCGACATGCTGTCGGGGATGGCGGTCATGCGGGGCGGCGGCACAGCACCCGCCAATGCAGACCTGCAAGGAGTACCGATTATCGTGTTCCACGGCGACCGCGACGACACGGTCCATCCGCGCAACAGTGACCAGCTCATGACTCAGTCCATCGCGGCGCAGGCCTCAGCTAAGGTCAATAGGGGGCAGGCAGGGACCGGCCATGCCTATACCCAGACAGTGCATGAAGGCCCCGACGGAACCCCGGTGGCCGAGCAGTGGCTGGTGCACGGGGCGGGTCACGCCTGGTCCGGCGGCAGCCGCCGCGGCCGTTTCACCGACGGCCGGGGACCAGATGCGTCACGGGAAATGATGCGGTTTTTCGCCGCCCAGTCGCGGCCGGCAGCGCAATGAGGTCGTCGCAAGTCCAGCGCGTCAGAGGGTCTTGAGCATCACGGCCGCCATCGGCGCTAGACGCGCAGAGCGCCTAACACAGGCGTGACACCGCGCAGCGGTGTCACGAGGGGTTGGAGTGCGGCGCTGCCGCGCGATCAGAGCTGGATGTCCATCTCCACGAAGTTGTGCGGCGCCCACGGCCCGGTGAAGTCAAAGGCGTAATTGTCATCGAAGGGGTGAGCCGCCTGGCCAACCACCTCTTCGAACCGCTGCAAGTCGTCGCGGCGCACCAGGCAGGCCAGGTTCATGACCTCTTTTTCGGAGCGGCATTTGTTGCGCTTGATCTCGCGGCAGCAGGTGCGCAGTGCGGTCTCGACCTGTTCGGTATAGGTCTCACGGTCCTCGTCCAGCAGGGCCCCAAAGCGGCTACCCAAGGTGATCATCTGGTCCTGGGTCAGATTACTGCCGCCGCTGAAGAAGTCATCGCGCAGTTCCTGCAATTGCGGGTGGGCGGCGACGAAGTACTCAAAGATATTGGGGACGTCCCAGGTCACGCGCAGCCCCATCTCCACGCAATCCGCCACCCGTTTGAGTTGGTCCACGAAGACCTCGTGGTTGTCCCGCAGGATGCGCACGAGTCCGGCGTCATCGTCCGCCAGCAGGCCGAAGGCAGTCGGCAGGGGCGTCACCGTTTGCAGCAGTTGCTTCAGCACCTCCTGATGGGCGGCCATATTGCGGCGCTGAGGGCGGATGCGGGCGGCCTTCAGATTGCTGACCACCGCAGCGACACCCGCATCTGCGATGGTGTAAACCTCGGCCCCCTCAAGCCCGATGGGCCCCAGGCTTTGCTGGCCCTGATCGGAGACGATCGCGTAGATATAGCGCCCGGCCGCCGCGCTCGAATTATTCGCCTTGTCTGTCACTTGGTCTTCGCCCTCAGTTGGGCCGGCAACACGCGGGACTTGGCGACCGCCCCCCGCCAAGCCTGGCGGCCAGCCTGACGCTCATCGGCCAAATCATTGACCAGCGAGACCGTCTCGCGCTGAAGCTCAGCGACACTGCCCCCGAGTTGGTCCAGGAAGGCGACGCGATCGGCACGCGCAGCCTCGACCATGCTCGCGTGTGCGTCACGGAAATCGGCCTGCAGCGTCTGCACGCTGTCTTTCAGGTCGCTCATGAAGGCCTGTGCAGCGCCCGCTACGTCCTCGCGGGTATCGGCAATCAGGGTTTGGCGGGCGCTACGCTCCACTTCGATCTCGTCGCGCAGTCGCGCCATGTCCTCGGCAAAACGGCCCATTGCTTGCTCCCAGTCATTACTTATGGAATCGTACCAGGAGCAAGTGGAATCCCGCACAGCCGAAAACCGGGGTCGTGCGGTTGACCACTCGACCCGGTTAAAGAGATGCCGCCCGCATGCCTAGGGCATCACAACGGCATCTCCCAAGCGCGCAATGCGCTATCAGGCCGGCGCGGCGGCGGGGGCGGTGAGGCCAATCGCCTCGGCATACTTCAGGTACGTCTCGACCGAGGCGATGACCACGCGGGCTTCGACGGCGAGCAGCTCGATACCGACCAGGGAGACTTTCAACCACGCATCAATCACGATGCCCTTGTCCAGGATGCGGTCAACGACTTCGGCCAGGCTGGAAGAATCGGTGGAGTTGGCGACTTTTGCCATTTTATTAACCCTCTGAACGTCAGAATAAATGCACATGATGTGCGTCGGAAGCGAACCTACCGGGCCTGGGTCGCATGCCGAATCCATTCACACCCATCCCCGCCGATCGAGGCACCTGATCCGCTCACTTCGATTAACGGGGTCAGGGCTTCCCGGTGTGGCATCCTGCCGGCTCGGTCGCTTGGTTGGAATAAAGCATACGACGTGCCAGCATTCAATGCAGCCGACGAAAATCGCTAAAATAAATAAAATACAATCACATCCATTTTCAAGCCGCGACCCTGCGCCGAGCGTTCTGGGGGGGACGGCCATTCGGGGCTATGGAATAGATTCCATACCTCTGGCATCAGCCCCCTAGTACACCGAATCACTGGGGATGTTCCTCCCCATACACATCCACCCGCCCGTGAGACGCGGCAACGACAGGACTGACCACACGATCACTCTGATCCATCTGCCGTTTTTCGCGGTCCGAGCGCTCGGCCGCACCCTGATCGCGGACGAGCCGGTTCAGTAATAGAGGGCCCGGACCCGCCAACTGAGACCCGTGAAGCCGATACGGACAGTAACCGGCACCTGGGATTCGCCGCCCAGGCGCAGCGAGAAATACAGCGGATCGTCGAAACGGACACGCGAGAGCGCTGGCCAGAGGCCCGCCTCGGACGGTGAGTGCGCCAGCATCCGCTCCCGCACCCATTCGAGCGTAACCGCTTGATCCAGGGCGGCGGTGCCGTCGCGCCGAATACCCTCCTCCAGCCAGGTGATGAAGGCATCAGACAATGGGCCGATGGTGCCGATGGCGTCCTTATTGAGCTTGCGGCGGAGCGCGTCCCTGACCGCATCCAGATCGACCAGGCGCCCCAGGGCCGCCTGGTCGCCCCGGACCAAGGCGCGGTCCAGCTGCCACAGGGTGATGAAGGGCCACACCAGATAGGCGATCACGATCAGGGCCGGAAACGCCAGGGCGTGGGCGATGCGGCGTCGACGGCCACCGACCACCGCGCCCCGCAGAGTGTCGGCCGCTGGCCGCTGCCTCATGCCAGGTCCGCCTGGCGCTGCTCCAGCTCCTCGCCAACGTCCAGCCACTCGGACTCAGTGGCCGCCAACTCGGCGGCCACCCGGTTGCTCTCCTCCATGAGGGTCAGCAGGCGCGGCTTGGCCTCGGGCGCGTAGAGCGCCGGTTCTGCCAGGGCCGTCGCCAGTTCGTGACGCCGCACGGCCAACCGCTCCAAGGTTCGCTCCAGGGTCTGGAGCCGGTTGCGCAGTGGTTGCAGTGCCTTGCGCACATCCGCCGACTGGCGGCGCTGCTGCTTACGGTCGGCGCCCTCGCGGGGGTCGGCGACGGGTCGCGCGCCGTCACGGTCGGGGTCGCGCGCGGCGAGCCAGGCGGGGTAGTCATCCAGGTCGCCGTCGAAGGGCGCGACGGCCCCGCCGTCCACCAGCAACAGGGTGTCGGCCGTGACGCGCAACAGGTGACGGTCATGGGAGACCAGCACCAAGGCCCCCTCATACTCCTGGAGCGCCTCGCTCAGGGCGTGACGCATCTCCAGGTCCAGGTGGTTGGTCGGCTCGTCCAACAGCAACAGATTCGGCCGCTGGCGGATCAACATGGCCAGCACCAGGCGCGCCTTCTCTCCGCCGGACAGCGGCGCCACTGGCCCCACACAGCGATCCCCATCGAACCCGAAGCCACCCAGGTAGTTGCGCAGGACTTGCTCGGTGGCCTTGGGGTCGAGGCGTTGCAGGTGCTTGAGCGGGCTCTCGTCGATCCGCAGCTGGTCGAGCTGGTGCTGGGCGAAATAGCCGATCTTGAGTTCCTGCGCGGTCGTACGACGGCCCGCGCTCGGGGCCAGGTCCCCGGCCAGCACCTTCACCAGTGTGGACTTGCCGGCCCCGTTGCGGCCGAGCAGACCGATGCGGTCGCCCGGGTTGAGGCTCAGGTTCACCCCCTTCAAGATCGGCCGGTCCGCATATCCGGCAGCGAGCCCCTCCAGACGCATCAACGGGTTCGGCAGATGGGTCGGGGCCTCGAAGCCGAAGTGGAAGGGCGAGTCCACATGGGCCGGGGCGATCAGCTCCATCCGCTCCAGGGCCTTGATCCGGCTCTGGGCCTGCCGGGCCTTGGTCGCCTTGGCGCGGAAGCGCTCCACGAAGCTGTGGATATGGGCCACCTCACGCTGCTGACGCTCGTAGGCGGACTGCTGCTGGGCGAGCCGCTCGGCACGCTGGCGCTCGAAGGCCGAGTAGTTGCCAGCATAGAGTGTGAGGCGCCCCTGTTCCAGGTGCAGGGTGTGACTGACCACCGAATCCAGGAAGTCCCGGTCGTGGGAGATCAGGATCAGGGTGCCCTGATAGGACTTGAGCCAGCCCTCCAGCCAGATCACCGCGTCCAGATCCAAGTGGTTGGTCGGCTCGTCGAGCAACAGCAGGTCCGAACGGCACATCAGGGTGCGCGCGAGCGCGATGCGCATCCGCCAGCCACCGGAATAGCTATTGACCGGTCGACGCTCATCACCCGGGGCGAAGCCCAGCCCATGGAGCAGGCGCCCGGCGCGACTCTCGGCACCATAGCCACCAATCGACTCCAGATGGCCGGCCAGCTCCCCGTGGCGCAGCCCGTCCCCGACCGCGTCGGCAGCGGCGAGCTCGCGCTGGATGCGCCGCAGTTCCTGATCGCCGTCCAACACGAACTCGATGGCGGGATCAACGCTGTCCGGGGTGTGCTGGGCGACATGGGCCAGCTCCCAGCCCGCGGGCAGTGAGCAGGCCCCGGTGTCCGCGTGCAGGTCCCCGCGCAGTAGGGCAAACATGCTGGACTTGCCGGAGCCGTTGGCCCCCACGAGCCCCACCTTCTGCCCCGGATAAACGGTCAGCGAGGCCCCGGAGAGCAGCAGCCGCGGACCGCGGCGCATTGATAGATCGGTGAGTTGCAACATCGTCGAGGTTAGGTCCAGCGGAGAAATAGGTAGTCGGTAGGGTGGATAAGCGCAGCGTATCCACCATCCCGGCCGCCGGGAAGCGCTGATGGATGCGGCGCGACCAAGCCCAGTGCCTGATCTGCAAGAATCTCGCGCGCGCCTTAATCCACCCTACGGTTATTTTGGGAGATAGTCTACGTCGTCCCCCGGTCCAGCCGCCGGTAACCCACCGCCTCGCCCAGATGGGCCGGCGTGATGGTGTCCGCGCCGGCCAGGTCGGCGATGGTGCGGGCGACCTTCAATATGCGGTGATAGGCGCGGGCCGAGAGTGCCAGCCGGGTCAGTGCCTGCTGCATCAAGCGCTGGCACTGGTCATCGAGTGCGCAGTCGCGTTCGATCTCGCGCGGGCGCAGGGTGGCGTTCGGTCGGCCGGCCCGGGCCTGCGCCCGCTCCCGCGCCGCCGCCACCCGCCGGCGCGTCGCCGCGCTGCCCGCCTCACCGCCAGTCACACCACCCGGGGTCGGCCCGGCCAGTCGCGTCAGGTCAAACCGCGGCACCTCCACATGCATGTCGATGCGGTCGAGCAGTGGGCCGGAGATGCGCCCACGATAGCGCGCAACCGCCTCCGCCGTGCAGTGGCAGCGCCCGCTGCTGTCGCCCAAGTAACCACAAGGGCAGGGATTCATGGCCGCCACCAGCTGGAACCGCGCCGGAAACTCCGCCTGGCGGGCGGCCCGGGAGATATGGATGTGTCCGGACTCCAGTGGTTCGCGCAGCACCTCCAGCACCCGCCGATCGAACTCCGGCAACTCGTCCAGGAACAGCACCCCCAGGTGGGCCAGCGAGATCTCACCCGGGCGCGGATTGCTCCCCCCGCCCACCAGGGCCACCCCGGAGGCGGTGTGGTGCGGGGCGCGAAAGGGCCGTTGCCGCCAGGTGGCCGGGTCGAAGGCATCGTGGTCGCTGATGGAGCGCAACGCCGCACTCTCCAGCGCCTCGGCCTCGCTCAGCGGCGGCAAGAGCCCGGGCAACCGGTTGGCGAGCATCGACTTGCCGGTCCCCGGCGGACCGATGAACAGCAGGCTGTGGGCACCGGCAGCGGCCACCTCCAGGGCGCGCTTGGCATGTTCCTGACCCCGTACATCGGCCAGGTCCGGGTAGTCCGGGTCGCGCTCCACGGTCACCTCCGGCACATAGAGCGGCAGCGGCTGGGTGCCATTGAGATGTCCGCACACCTCCATCAGATGGCGCGCCGGACGCAGCCGCAGCCCCCCCACCAGGGCCGCCTCCGCCGCGTTCTCGACCGGCAGTATGAGTTCCCGCCCGGCGGCGCGCGTCGCCAGGGCCGCGGGCAAGAGCGCGCTGACCGGGCGCAGGTCGCCGGACAGCGCCAACTCACCCAGAAACTCATAGTCGCCGAGTCGGCCGGACTGGACCTGACCGGAGGCACCCAGGATCCCGAGCGCGATGGCCAGGTCGAAACGCCCACCCTCCTTGGGCAAGTCCGCCGGTGCCAGGTTAATGGTGATCCGCCCCAGCGGAAACTGGAAGCGCCCATTGAGCAGGGCGCCGCGCACCCGATCCTTGCTCTCTTTCACCGCCAACTCCGGCAGCCCGACGATGGACAGCGCCGGCAGCCCCCCGGCCAGGTGGACCTCCACGGTCACCAACGGGGCCGCAATCCCCTCCCGGGCCCGGCTATACAGGACACAGAGCGACATGATCGGTCAGTCACCCTGCGCCGTGGTTTGATCAGTCGGCCCGCGCCTGGCTGGCCGCCAAGGCCCGCTCCAGCCCAGCCACCTGGAGCTCCAGGCGGGAAAGTTTCTCGCGGGTACGGGCCAATACGGCGGTCTGGACATCGAACTCCTCCCGGTTCACCAGGTCCAGTCGGGACAATCCGGCCTCCAGCGACCCACGCAGATTGCGCCCCAGGTCCTCTTGCAGGGCCTTGAGCCCCTCGGGCAAGGCGCCGGCCAGGCGCTGGGCGAGTTCGTCGAGTTGTTTGGGATCGAACATGTCAGGAATACCTCAGGTAGGGCCGCGGCACGACTGGCGCCCGCGGGGAGACAGGGTTTGGACAGCATTATAGGGAGTCGCGCCGAACCCGTCTTTCGCCGCCGCCCGTACGGTGGCCGCGCTGTTTTGGTGCAAGAGCGGGCCACCAGCCCCCCAGACCCGAGCGCACATGGTGCGCGCGCCTGTGGCGATTTCGTCACAAGCCGCCCGTTGCCGTGGCGAATCGGGCACAGACAAAGATGGCACGTAAACTGCTTTAACTGAGACCAAGACAGGCCGTCTGAGCAAGTGAGCCTGCCCAGTCACTCAGGCCGAGTACCCTCGCGGACACCCAGAACCGCTAGCCACCCTGTAAGAACAAAGAGACACGAAGAGATGAAGACACCACACCTCCGCACGGCCGTCGCCCTGAGCGCCCTGGTCATGTCCGGACTCGGCACGACAGCCCTGGCGGCGGGCGAGTCGCCCCACGACCTGAAGGCCAATGTCGCACTGACCACCAACTATCTCTACCGCGGCATCAGTCAGACCAATAATGGCCCGGCCGTCCAGGGTGGCTTTGACTACACCTATGTCCCCTGGAGCCTGTATGCAAGCGTCTGGGGCTCGAACGTCGACAGTTCGTCCGCCAGCGGCTATTACACGACGACCACCGCCGCCGGCCAAACGGTGGTGAGCAACGCGAACGACCCGACGGCCACTTATATACCTTTAAAGGCCCCCGGCTACAGCGGCGCCCCCATGGAATTGGACCTGAAGGCGGGCTGGGCACCCACGTTCGGCAAGCTCGGCCTGGATCTCGGCTACCTGCGTTATCAATATCCGCGCACGACCGTCTCGGCCAACAATACCAACGAGTATCACCTCGGCCTGAGCTACGACATAGCGGGCTACGCTACGCCAAAATTCACGGCGAACTACAGCGACAACTTCTTCGGCTTCAAGTCCGCCTGGTATTACGACCTGACGGTCCCGGTGAACCTGCCCTATGCCTTCACCCTCACCGGCCACTATGGCTGGACACGCTACAACAACAGCGCGGCCAACGGCGGCGGCGCCAGCTATGACGACTACAGCGTGGGCCTCTCACACGAGGTCTATAAGGGCGTCGTTCTCACCGCATCCTGGGTGGACCGCAACAAGCACAACCTGTGCGCGGCACCCTTCCAGTGCGGCAGCTACGCCGTCGCAACACTCTCCAAGACCTTCTGACCACCATCTATCAGCAACCCTCCCCCGGAACGCCCGGGGGGTACCGTCCATTGCTAAATCATCGGAGCTTTGAGTCATGAAACTGATTTCAGCCATCATCAAGCCTTTCAAGCTCGACGACGTGCGCGAGGCCTTAGGCGATATCGGCGTCTCGGGCATCACGGTGACCGAGGTGAAGGGCTTCGGCCGCCAGAAGGGCCACACCGAACTCTATCGCGGGGCCGAATATGTCGTTGATTTTCTGCCAAAAATCAAACTGGAGATTGCGGTCGACGACGGCCTGGTTGACAAGGTGATCGAAGCCATCACCAACGCTGCGCGCACCGGCAAGATCGGCGACGGCAAGATTTTCGTATTCAATCTGGAACAGGTCTGTCGCATCCGCACCGGCGAAACCGGCTCGGAAGCCCTGTAGGCCCTGCAAGAGGAGAACACAAGGTGAAATCGAGTACCCCCACCCCATTCCTCGGGCGCACCATCGGCGCCGCCCTGTTGGGCCTGACCCCGGTCCTGGCCCTGGCCGACGGCACCGCCGCCCCGGCCGCCCCCGTCATCAGCTCGGGCGATACCGCCTGGATGCTGACCTCCACCGCGCTCGTGCTGTTCATGACCATCCCCGGGCTCGCGCTCTTCTACGGCGGCCTGGTGCGCGCCAAGAACGTGCTCTCGATCCTCATGCAGTGCTTTGCCATCACCGCCCTGGTGACGATACTCTGGACCATTTACGGCTATAGCCTGGCCTTCGGCAACGGTGGCGCGCTGAACAGCTGGATCGGCGGCCTCGACAACCTGTTCCTCAAAGGGATCGGGCTCACTTCGATCTACGGGACCCAGACGATCCCCGAATCGGTCTTCATGACCTTCCAGATGACCTTCGCGATCATCACCCCGGCACTCATCGTCGGTGCCTTTGCCGAGCGCATGAAGTTCTCTGCCCTGATGTGGTTCATGGGGCTCTGGCTGACCTTCGTCTATGTTCCGGTCGCCCATTGGGTGTGGGGCGGCGGTTTCCTCGGCACCCTGGGCGTGCTGGACTTCGCCGGCGGCACCGTGGTGCATATCAACGCCGGTATCGCCGGTCTGGTCGCCGCGCTGGTATTGGGCAAGCGCAAGGGCTTTCCCACGACCGCCATGCCGCCCCATAACCTGGGCTATACAGTCATCGGCGCCTCCATGCTGTGGGTCGGCTGGTTCGGCTTCAACGCGGGCAGCGAGCTTGCCGCCGACGGGACGGCCGGCATGGCCATGGCCGTGACCCAGATCGCCACCGCCACCGCGGCGCTGGCTTGGATGTTCGCCGAGTGGTCGGCCCACGGCAAGCCGAGCGTGCTCGGTATCGCCTCGGGTGCCGTCGCCGGCTTGGTCGCCATCACCCCCGCCTCCGGCACCGCCGGCCCGATGGGCGCCATCGCCATCGGCCTCGCCGCCGGCGTGCTGTGCTTCCTCGCCTCGACCAAGGTCAAGCGCATGTTCCACTATGACGACGCACTCGACGTGTTCGGTGTACACGCCGTCGGCGGTATCGTCGGCGCCATGCTCACCGGTGTCTTCGCCAGCGCCGCCTTGGGCGGCAAGGGCTTGGCCGAGGGGGTCGGCATCGTCGGGCAGGTCATCACCCAGGGCATCGGGGTCGGCACCACCCTGGTCTACACGGCGATTGTGAGCCTAATCCTGCTCAAGCTCGTGGATTGGACCATCGGCCTGCGCGTCACCGAGGAACAGGAGACCGAGGGCCTCGACCTCGCCCTGCACGACGAGCGCGGATACATCCTCTAAGCCCCGCGGCGACCGGCTTCGGCCGGCCGCACCCACCAAGGCCAGACCTGTCACGGGTCTGGCCTTTTTTATGGTCCGCCCGGCGTGACCCGCAGACCCCGGGCTGGCGGCGCCCACGGTTTCAATCAACCGGGCGCAACGGTAAACTTCCAGGCCCTTGACTAGCCACCAGAGGTTGCCGTGGTCATCCCCGAGTGCGATTTTCGCCCCATCGAGCGCGTGCCGCCCTCTGTCTTCAACATCGTCAACGAGGAGTGATTATGGAACCGGTCAAGATCGGTCTGTTGGGCCTGGGCACTGTCGGCAGCGGCACGGTCATCGTGCTGACCCGTAATGCCCGGGAAATCGCACGCCGGGCCGGCCGCGGGATCGTCATCGCGCACGCCGCGGCGCGCGAATTCAATCGCGATGCCATCCCCGGGATCGAGGCAATCGGGCGGATCGGGGAGGACGCCTTCGCGGTGGTGGATGACCCGGAGATTGAGATCGTTGTCGAACTGATCGGCGGCTATTCCCCGGCCAAAGAACTGGTGCTGCGGGCCATTGCGAACGGTAAACACGTAGTCACCGCCAACAAGGCACTGATCGCCCGGCACGGTAATGAGATCTTTGCCGCCGCCCGCGAACGCGGGGTGATGGTCGGATTCGAGGCGGCGGTGGCCGGCGGCATCCCAATCATCAAGGCACTGCGCGAGGGCCTGGCCGCCAACCATATCGAATGGATCGCCGGCATCATCAACGGCACCGGCAACTTCATCCTGACCGAGATGCGGGACAAGGGTCGGGACTTCGCCGATGTACTCGCGGAGGCGCAGGCGCGCGGCTATGCGGAGGCGGATCCGACCTTCGACGTCGAGGGGATCGACGCGGCGCACAAGCTCACCATCCTGGCCTCGCTCGCCTTCGGTATCCCACTCCAGTTCACGCACTGCTTCACCGAGGGCATCTCGCGGATCGAGGCCCAGGACGTCGCCTACGCCGAACAACTCGGCTATCGCATCAAACACTTGGGCATTGCGCGGCGGCTTCCCGAGGGCATTGAATTGCGGGTACACCCCACCTTGATCCCTCATCGGCGCCTCATCGCCAATGTGGACGGGGTGATGAACGCGGTGCTGGTGAAGGGCGACGCGGTCGGTCCCACGCTCTATTACGGTGCCGGCGCCGGCTCACTGCCCACCGCCTCCTCGGTGGTGGCCGATCTGGTCGACGTGGTGCGGACCCTGACCACGGACCCGAGCAACCGGGTACCCCACCTTGCCTTCCAACCGGATGAATTGGCCGACACCCCGATCCTGTCCATGGATCAGGTGGAGACCGCCTACTACCTGCGCATGATGGCCCGCGACGAGCCCGGGGTCATGGCCCGTATTGCCAGCATCCTGGGCGAGCAGGGCATCAGCATCGAGGCCATTCAGCAAAAGGAACCCGGCGAGGGTGATACCCATGTGCCGCTCGTCATGCTCACCCACCGGGTGCGCGAGGGCCAGATGAACCAGGCCATCGCGCAGATCGAGGCGCTGGGGTCGGTGCAGGGGGCGGTGATGCGGATTCGGATGGAGAATCTGGCGGGGTGAGTGGCCTCACTCTCGTGACACCGCTGCGCGGTGTCACGCCTGTATCTGCGGCGCTCTGCGCCCCAAGTTCCGCTGCTCTTAGGGATCATCTAGCGGCGCTAGATGACTCTCAAGAATCACATAACACACTGAGGACTGACGATCATGGCGCTTGTCATCCCCGACGAAACCCTCTATGCCTGGCATCTGACGACGGCCGAGATCAGACAGGAGCTGGCGGTATTGCTGTTTGAGAAAGATCGGCTGACCCTGAGTCAGGCGGCTACGTTCGCCGAGATGCGTCCGATGCAATTCCAGCATCTGTTGGCTAGCCGAGATATCTCTCCGCACTACGATGTGGCGGAATATGAACAGGACTTAGCTACTTTGCAGCAATTAGGAATGCGCTGACGTGATCGTCAGTAACACCTCCCCAATCATCAATTTTGCCTGCATTGGCGAACTCGATCTTCTGCCTGCTTTATATGGCGACATTGTGGTGCCGCCCGCCGTTTTTTCTGAGATCACGGCAGCCCTTCCCGATGCCCCGGGTGCCGCAGACGTTCGAACAGCGACTTGGATTCAGCAGCAATCTATCGCAAATCGGCCCTTGGTCGCTGCACTGCGTCTGGATCTGGATGCTGGAGAGGCCGAGGCGATTGCCTGTGCATTGCACCTCAAGGCCAAGCTGCTCTTGATCGATGAGCGGCGCGGACGGCGTGCGGCCCAAGAATTAGGCCTTCCCGTGATGGGTTTGATGGGGGTGTTACTGGTGGCTAAGAGCAGAGGTATGGTCAGTCGCCTGCGTCCAATATTGGACGATCTGCGGCATATTGCCGGCTTTTGGATCAGCGATGCTGTTGTATGCCCGTATACTACAGGATGCCGGCGAATCGCGATAAGCGAGGTCCAGAATGTGCCACTGCCGTGATTAACGAGGACGCGCGCGACAGGGTGTGAACTGATGTTGGTATGCAGACATTGCACCCAGCCACTGGGTTGGATAATCGAATATTGTCCATTTTGCGGCAAGGCCCACCCGATTGCTGCAGCGGAAGATGCGTCGCCAGCTCCTGCGCCAGATACGGTGCCAATGCCGGCCCAGCAGGCCACGCCTGATTTGATCGAAGCCCCTCTGGAAGAGGAAACGGCGGGGCGGATCGGGCTGCCGCGCATGCCGTCCATCGCTGAGGCCCTATCAGACGATGGCCTTGATGGTCATTCCGACCATGAGAAGGCAGGTCAAGGCTTTAGCCAGTCGACCGCGGCCCGCAGCGGCCCTGGTCCGGCTAAAGCCTCGACCTCCAGTCGGGACCTGGGGCGAGGTCGGCGCTGGTGGTGGCCGGTGGTGGTTGGGGTTGGCCTTACGGTGCTGGGTCTCATTGTCTGGTATCAGTGGTGGGGCCACGACCCGGTGCTCAATCCCCTGCTCAATCCCCCTATGGTGCATATCCCCGCCGGCAGCTTCTTGATGGGCTGCCAACCGGCTGAAAAGATCTGCTTTCCCGACGAGCAGCCAGCCCGTTGGGTCCAAGTTCAAGCCTTTGAAATGGGCAAATACGAGGTGACCTTTGACGAATGGGACGCCTGCGTGGCCGACCGCGGCTGTACCCAGAAACCCAGCGATGCAGGTTGGGGCCGTGGCCGACGCCCGGTCATTGTCTCATGGGACGACGCGCAGCAGTATGTCACTTGGCTAACCCGCAAGACCGGCAAGCCGTATCGCGTGCCCAGCGAGGCCGAATTGGAATATGCGGCTCGCGCGGGGACCCGGACCGTCTGGTCATTCGGCGATGACGAGAAGACCCTGGGCGACTACGCCTGGTTTGGTGGAAACGCTGGAGACAAGACCCACCTGGTCGGCGAAAAGCGGCCCAACCCATGGGGCTCCACGATGTGCATGGAAACGTTTGGGAATGGGTGCAAGACAAATGGCACGACGGTTACCAGGACGCCCCTGCGGATGGTCGCCCTTGGAAAGACGCTACGGGTGTGAGGCGCGTGGTGCGCGGCGGCGGCTGGTTCGGCCACGCCAGGGACACCCGCTCCGCGCGGCGCGACCGCAGGGGACCGGCCGACCGTGACGGCCTTCTGGGCTTCCGGCTGGCGCGAGGTACCCAGTCCGGCCCGGAGAAGGCAAGCCGGTAGGGAAGCGGGGACTGCCCGCGCAAGGAGCGAGCGGTAGCGAGCGGGAGGCGGGGGCAGTGCGGCGCTGCGGGTGGCCGATGAATGCGCACATCCATCCTCTCATTCCTGCGCTCCGTGCCGATCCCTGTCGCACCGCCAGCCCGCGCGACGCTCCCGCCGCAGGACACTGTTGAAACAGCAAATCCGAGACCCAAGTCACCGCCACACCCCGCCGCCCGAACCCTGGAGATTCTGCCATGCGCCCACCGATCGCCGCCCTGCTATGTGCCCTGCTGCCGCTGGTGTCGCTCCCCGCCGCGGCGGATGAGCAACTGACCGCCGGTGCCATCGAGTCGGTGGCGGAACTTCCCATCAACCCGGGCAATGCGGCGGTGACCGCCAAGGGGCGGGTCTTCGCCACCGTCCATCAGTTCCGGCGCGCCGAGGCCCAACTCATCGAGATCACCGGGCCGCACAGTTACCGGCCCTGGCCGGATAAAGCCTGGAACGGGGCCTTCGGCTCTGGACCCGACGTGCTCAACAGTGTGCTCGGCATCCGTATCGACCGCCGGGGTCGCCTGTGGGTGCTCGACAACGGCCTGGGCGAGCCGCCCCAGGTGCCCAAGCTGGTGGCCTTTGCGCTCGCCGACGGCAAGCCGGTCTTCCGCTATGACTTCCCGCCGGAGACCGGACCCGTCGGGAGCTTTCTCAACGACCTGGTGGTGGACGATGCGCGCGGCTTCGTTTATATCGCGGACCCCGGCGGCAGCCATGAGCCCGCGTTGGTGGTGGTGGATCTGAATAACCGGACCTCTCGGCGCTTTACCACCTCGCCGACCCTGCAAGCAGAGAACGTCGACATCGTGGTCGAGGGCCGACTGCTCGGACCGCGGGGCGCGGACGGCACGGTCAAGCCGGCCCGCGTCGCGGTAAACCCCATCACCCTGTCCGCGGACGGCGAGACGCTCTATTTCGGGGCGATGAACGGTGAGACCTGGTACCGGGTCCCGGTGCGGTTGCTGCGTGAGGGCGCGGACGACGCGACCATCGCCGCGGCCATCGCGAAGGCCGGGCGGAAGCCGGTTTCTGACGGGGCCGCCACCGACACCGCCGGCAATCACTATTTCACCGATCTCAATCACAACGCCATCGCCGTCCTGCGCCCGGATGGCCGGTTGGAAACCTTGGTCGAGGACGACCGGTTGCTGTGGCCGGACTCCCTGGCGTTTGGCGAGCCTGGATGGCTCTATATCGCCGTGAACCAGCTAGAGCGTTCCCCACCACTGAATGGCGGGGTCGACGCCGGCCAGCTCCCTTACCGCATCATGCGCGTTTATGCGGGTGGCGATGCCAATCAGGAATGATGGCCGCAAAAAGACAGGAGGTCGAGGCTTTAGCCAGTCAAAATTACATCGGCGCAGCCCCGATCCGGCTAAAGCCTCGACCTCCAGTCAGAATGTCCGGGCGGAGGCCGGAACGATGACCAAGCCCACACACTCAGGCCGCCAATAGGGGAAAATATTTCCGGTCCTCGATCAAAATATGCTGGGCCACGAGTTCATGCGCAAGATATTGAAAGATCTCCCCCACGCCGAGTTGCTCCTGCGCGAAGCGGTCGGCGAACTGCTCGGCACGCGCCATCAGCCGCTGGTGAAGCACGCAATGGGGTTCGGCCTGCGCATACCCGAGCACCCGCATGATCGCCTCCTCGTCCATGAAATGGTGCTTGATCGAATCCACCAACACGCGGATTAACGCCATGATTTCCGGCTTGGAGCGATTGTCCAGGATCGCGCTGAGCAGCTGATTGGAGTGGTCGAACAAGGCCCGGTGTTGGTCGTCGAGCTGGGCACTGCCCGATTCATAAGCAGGGCTCCAGATCAATGCGACGAAGTGACCGCCTGGGTCATCGCCCTGCGGCCCCTGGCATTCGGTCTCGACGCGGTTGCGGCCCGCCGCCTTGGCGCGATAAAGGGCCAGATCGGCGCGATGCAACCAGGACTCCCAGGTATCGCTCGCCTGGCAGGTCGCCACGCCGAAACTGGCTGTCACCTTGATCCCCCCGCCAAACGCATGCCCCGCCAGTGCGCTGCGAATGCGTTCGGCGAGCGCAACCGCGTCTGGCAAGGTGCTGTCGGGTAGCAGCAGCACAAACTCCTCGCCGCCCCAACGCCCGAGCACGTCGTTGGCACGGATACAGTCTTGCGCGATGCGGCTGAACCCCCGCAGGATCCGATCGCCGCTGGCATGTCCGAATTTGTCATTGATCCCTTTGAAATGATCCAGATCGACCATGATGACGGATACCGGATGCCCGTGACGCACGAAGCGCGCCATCTCCGTCTGCGCTGCCTCATCCAGGCGGATACGGTTCCAGGTCCCGGTCAACGGATCCTGCATCGCCATCAGGCGGGTGCGTTCATCGGCACGCTCCTTCACCATGAGGATGAAACCCAGTGAGACGACTATCAGGGTAACGAAGGTGGAAAGAAAAAGCAGGGTCCGCAACGGCGTTTCCTGCATGAGGTCGGTGGCGTCCTCCGCGCCCAGCGCGGCGCCAATGAGGCGCACGACGTGACTCGCGATCATGATCGTCAAGCCGAAAAACACCAGGTGCTTGCCACGCCCGTTCACCGCGTGTTTGCGACTCCCCAGGACGCGCATCACCATCAGCAGCTGAGCTGAAAAGATCACGCTACTGACGATGACTCGCATCGGGAGATCCGACATCAGCAGGCCGTAGGCGCCGGCGAGGATCAGCGGCGGCCCCCAGAGGAGGCTCGGGGCGATGCGGCGCTCCAATAATTGCGCGATAGCGGCCAGAAACAGCGACTGACTACCAGCCAGCACGACATTGGCAACCATAATGGATACGAAATCCGGAATTTTGGTCCGCAGGGCGAGCAACACCAGCGCCATCGTGTAAAGGATGAGAGCCCCGGTCCAGAGTTGCAATCCGTCCCTGTCCTGACGGCGCGCGACCCACCCCAGCGAACATGCCAGGGTGGCGCTCGCTGCAACGTTCAATAACACCATGGTCGGAATGTCGATGCGCATGTTGCCGTCTTCAGTCTGGTTTATCGACCCTCGAACGCCTGGTGTGCTGGCGTCGGTGGGCCTGACAGCCGACGCCGAAGGGATGATCGAGGCTGCCGACAGGACCCCAGTTGCAACATACTCCAGACTGCGGCGTGGCGCTCGGGTCCCTGCGCCGTCCCCACCCACGGGCAGGCCGATGGCACGCCGGGGAACCAGGTGACGCCGGTTGCATCGGCTGGCGGCGGGCTTGATCATAGTTCATGGGCGGTGGCCGGACGGCAACCCCCTGCTCGCCCGCCGCACTCCGTTCACGTCTATGACGCAGCGGATTGGCACGAGACTAGACCCCAAATTTTACCGTTTTGCGACCCACCCAAGTGGGCAGGAGTCACCCGTGACGCAGTTAAGACTGTTGGTCTGTTTGTTGGCCTTGCTGGTGGCTGGCTGTGGCGGAGAAACTGCGCAACGCACGGCGCCGCCACTGGGCAGCGAAGCGGCGCCGACGACCGCCGGTTCCACCGCGCCGGCGTCGGGCGCTGCTAGTGCTGAGCAGGCGGCGCGGGCCAAGCCGGAGCGGCCTGGGCTCGGCACCGTCTGGGGCGAAAACCGGGACAGCCGCGTGCACCAGGTCAATTTCACGCGCCAAACGCCCGACCGTCCCTTTGCCGTCCTATCCCTTTATTACAATGACCGGGCGGGTATCGCCGCCATGATGGGGCACGGACCGCAACCGGAGGACGCAGAGAATGCGTTTGCCGTCGGCGACAGTCGGCTGGCGGTGCGTCTGCTCGATGAGCACGGCCGCCCCTTGCCCAGCGCGCACCGGGCCGATCGGAACTATGTGATCGGCGAGCACGGGCAGCGTTATGTCATTGAGATCCGCAACCCCACCGGCAACCGCGTGGAGGTGGTGACCACGGTGGACGGACTCGACGTGATGGATGGTGGCCCGGGGGCATATGCGAAGGGCGGCTACCTGCTCGACCCTGGGACCACCCTCGTGATTGACGGCTTTCGCCGCAGCGCCCAGACGGTGGCCGCCTTTCGCTTCGGGTCAGTGGCCAACTCCTACGCGGAGCTCAAGGGCGAAGGTCGCAACGTGGGCGTGATCGGGGTCGCCTTCTTCGATGAGGCCGGGGCACGCTGGCCATGGACCACACCGGAGGTCCAGCGTCGACAGAGCGCTGACCCCTTCCCGGGGCAATACGCACAGCCACCCCGCTAGTGCCGAGATGCCCTTTATCCTTGAGGTTTGTTACCATTTGCACCCTGACGCGCCCACCCCCTGCCATAGTCCGGCGAGGATACCGTGAACTTAGTCCCCGTCGATATCGAACTGAGCGGTATCTATTTCCCGCCCTGGCTGGGGTCGGCCCTGCTGGGCCTGGCGCTGGCGCTGGCCATCACCACGCTGGCGAACTGGACCGGGCTCAGCCGCTTTGTCTGGCATCCGCCACTGTTCTTCACCGCCTTGGTGGTGCTGTGTACCGTCGTGGTCGGCGTCACCCTGGTACCGTCCTTTGTCGGCTGATCCGCAAGCCCCGCCCATGAGCATCGCCAACCGCCTCAGTCGCCTGCTACCGGCCGCGATCCGCGTAAGCGTGACGGCGGCGATGGTCGCAGTCGCCGCCTTTGCGCTCCACTGGGTCTCGCAGCAGCGTGACGCACATCCCTGGACCCGCGATGGGCAGGTCATGGCCCAGGTGGTGCAGGTCGCACCGCGGGTCGCAGGGCCGGTGCTGGCGGTGCATGTGAGCGACAATCAACGGGTGCGGGTGGGCGACCCGCTGTTCACCCTGGACCCGACCCTGTTCGAACAGGCCCTCAAGCAGGCACAGGCGGATCTCACGCAGTTGCAGGCCCAGGCCGTCGATGCCGCCGCCGACGCCCGACGGGCCACCGAGCTGCTCCAGCGTAAGGTCCTCTCGCAGCAGGATTAC
>CAILVI010000288.1 GCA_903837595.1 uncultured Thiodictyon sp. | reverse complement strand
GCGCTGGCCGAACACCTGGCCGGTCGCGGCATACACCACCGGTACCAGATAGGGTGTGAGTACAAAGTCGGCGATCTGCGCGGTCAAAATACCGCGGTTGAGCCGATAGCTGGCCCCCTGGCGCAGGTGGGCCCGCGGGTGCAGTTCAGGCAACCGGACGTTGTAATAGTCGACGACGCTCGTGAGTGGCATGGCAGCATTCTTCCCGGGGCGGAGTTGCGGATCGGCAATCCAACAATCAAGCGACGGTTTAGGGTCGACAACGCAGCCATTGGGCGAGACGCATCTCTTCAGGCTCTCCGGGAAGCAGGATTGGCTCATGCGGACACCCCTCCCGCGGGGCGCGGCGAACCGGCAGTGGATCGAGCCCCGAGCAGCGCCCGCTCTAGGGCACCGTCGGATCACGAACCCAGGATAAGGTGACGGAGCGCGGCAGGCAAAGAAGCGATTACGCTTTGCATATTCCCGTAGACGAGCCGGCAAGCGGAAGAAGAAATGGATTGGCATCCGCGAACCCGGCGGCGCCCAAGTGCGCCAAGGCCCAGCCGGGCCAGATCCGGCTCCAGCCCTGAGCGCGCTCCGGCGGCACGCCGGCCTTGATTGCGCGGCGCGCGATCCACTGCGCGTGAACAAGCGGGCAGCGCGACCCCTTGACCGAGACCGCCGCCAGACCTAGTCTGTCGGTCGTCCTTTAGGGCGATCAGATCTGTGCAATGTCCAACCATCACCCTGAAGGGCGACCGACGCTGGCGGACGAAGACGGCCTAAGTGATGATCATGACCCACACGAGGAGGGAAGATTGATGGCTAGCCAAGCAACCAAAGAGCGACTCCGCAACGATATTGCCCTCTGGTTTGCCGACGGCATCATCGACCAGCACCAGCGTACGGTGCTGAACGAACGCTACGAGGCGCAGCACTTCGGGTGGATTGGGGTCATCAAATATGTCGGAATCACGGGCGGACTCTTGGCCTTCTTCGGCCTGCTCGGCCTCGTTGCGTCAATGGCTGATTCCAAGGGATTCACGATCGCGGCGCTGGGCGGGATCGGCGGCGGCTTCACTTACTGGGGTTTGCGCCTGGCCCGCGATGTACAGGACCGCTACGCCACCTCATCCAAGGTCATCGTGACCCTTGGCATTTTCCTGGCAACGAGCACCATCGCCCTACTCTGCGGCATCGCGGGTCTGAGCGACGAGGCCATCCTGACGGTCACCGGCCTCCTCAGCCTGCCGATGGCCTTGTTCCTCGCGTATTTCAGTCACAACACCTACCTGCTCATCCTCTCGCTTTTGGGGCTATTCCATTGGATCGGCGCTTGGAGCACGATGTGGGGGCGCTCGTCCTATGTCTTTGCCGTCCAGGACCCGCAGGTCATGTGCCTGGCGGCGCTCGCCGCGATTGGCATCGGCATCTACCACGAACGCCAACTCTATCCCCAAACGGTCCGATTCTACCAGGCGTGGGAGTCGTTGGGCCTGCTTTATTTGAACATGTCGCTGCTGATTCTCTCCATCTGGTCCGGGGATGAGGGGCAGGCGATGCTGTGGATCGGCGTGTTCAGCATCACTTGCCTGGCGCAGATCGGCCTCGGTGCATATTTGCAGAATGGATTGATGCGGGGCTTTGGGATCACCTTTTTCGCGATTGACGCCTTTACCAGATACCACGAGTGGTTCTGGGACCAATTCAGTCTGGGTACCTACCTCCTGGCAGGCGGCCTGGGCCTGGCGACGATGGGAGGCGGCCTGGAGGCCCTCGCACGGGCGCGGCGCCTGAACGGGGGTGCGACATGAGTCCACGTCGCCGCGAGAACCAACGGGTGGTGGTCGAATTGGATGAGCTTGTCGCACGCCAGATCCTGACCCCGGGACAGGCGAACACACTTAAGGAACGCTATCCGACGACGGCCTGGGATGTGCTTGCGCTGGTGCGCTCAGTGACAGTGCTGGGAGTGCTCACGGCCATGGCCGGGCTGGTCATACTGGCCAGAGAACACATGAACTGGTGGCTGATGGCGGAGGCGGCATTGGGCGTCGCGTTCCTGGTGGGCGTCGGCTTGGGCTATTGGCTCAAACACTACCGGGCGATGCCAGCACTTGGCGAGGCACTGGAACTGGCCGGCGCAGTGGCGCTGCAGGGGTTGACGGTGGTACTGGCGACTCACTACTCGAGCGGCAGCGAGCATTGGCCGCCACTGATTGGCGTGGATGCGCTACTGCTCACCGCGCTCGCCTACCTGGTGGCTAACCGCCTGGTACTGTGGTACGGATGCGCCAATTTCTTTTTCTATTTTGGTGCCGAGACCGGCTATGTATCCGGCTGGGGGGCCTACTACCTGGGCATGACCTATCCCGTGCGCTTCCTCGCCGTCGGGGCCGCCACACTCCTGCTCGCTTGGCTACACGCGCTGGTCATCCGTGGACGCTGGGCCAGCTTCAGCCGGGTTTATGCCCATTTTGGCCTACTCGTCACCAATCTGGCACTGTGGTTTCTTTCATTGTTCGGATACTATGAGAATCTGGATATCAGCTGGTCCGACACGCAAGGCGAGCGCCTGGTCTTTTCGCTGCTGTGGGCGGCGCTGGCCGGCGCCTGTCTCTACGCGGGCGCCCGGATGGGCCTGCAGCTGCTGCGCAGCTACGGCCTGACCTTCCTGATCATCAACATCTATACGTTCTATTTCCAGTTTGTGGTGCCCCATTCCGGCGAACTGTGGTTCCTGCACCTGTTGCTCTGCGGCGGCAGTCTGCTCTGGCTGGGGTTCTACCTTGAACGCAGACATAGCAGCACGAGACGCGACCAGCCGGACCGCCTTGCGCCGCAGGCCTAGGTCGCCCTCAAGGGCGACCTACACCGGCGTGATCTGTGGGTCCGGCCCGGGGTGCGCTACCACACAGAACAAAGCGGACCGCGCGGCTACTATTCCCCTCTTTCGCGTTGCCCAAACCCGTCGTGCCGACAACGCCAACTGCCTGGAAAGCAGCACGCCAGTGTGTCTTCAGCCAGCCCCCCGACTGCCGGGGATGGCCGCAACCGTGCGTCTGGCCGACCGGCGGGACGCGATCATACACTTTATGAGGAGATTCCCCCCATGACCAACTCAACGACCACCGCCGAGCGCGTGCGCGTCTGGGACCCCTTCGTGCGCTTCTTCCACTGGAGCCTGGCGATCGCCGTGCTGATCGCCTTCCTGACCGGAGATGAGCTTGAGGGCCTGCATGTGCTCGTTGGCTATTTCATCATGGGGCTGATCGCCGCGCGACTGGTCTGGGGTGTGATCGGCCCCCAGCATGCCCGCTGGTGGGATTTCGTACGCGGGCCCACCGCCGTCAAGGCCTATGTCTGGGAGGTCCTGCGCGGGCACCCGAAACGCTACCTGGGCCATAACCCGACCGGCGGGGCCATGGCCGTCCTGCTCATCCTGGGACTCATCCTGACCACGCTCACCGGCCTGGCCGCGCAGAGCTTGCATGCGCTCAAGGGCGTCCACGAGTTCATCGCCTATGCCACCCTGGCCCTGATCCCACTGCACCTGATCGGGGTCGCGGTCGCCAGCTTCCAGCACAAAGAGAATCTGGTGCAAGCGATGATCGACGGCTACAAACGCCCCTGAGTTCCCCCCTGGCGATGCGCTGTCGCGTATCGGCCATCGCCACGATTCTTGCGAGGCTCGAGCCCCGCGGGACACGCATCATGTCAAACGCGACCCTGGTGATTTTGATCACCGCAGTAATCCTCGCCCAGGCGGCCATCATCGGGTTATTCGGCTGGCTGCGCCAACGCGGCCGTTTGCGGACTTTGGAGCGCAGTGACCTCGGGAACCGGACGCTGGTCGGCGCGTCGCCCCCGCAACTGGATATCACGCCCCCACCTGCACCCCGCAAGCCGACCTGACCCTGGCACTATAGAGGTCCCGATGCATCGCTCCATCATTCGCAAGGACGTCCTCCCATTCCTCTTGATGTTCGGCGCGCTGGTCATCGCCACCGCCGTCATCGACGCCCTGTTGCACCTGCTCGGGCTCTATTGGATCGGACGCTATCTGGGGATCCCCGGAACGCTCCTGATCCTGATGTCTTTCTTCTATTCCATGCGCAAACGCAAACTGATCAAGTCAGGCAACCCCAAGACCCTGCTTCAATTGCATGAGGTCCTGACCTGGCTGGGCGCGCTGATGATCCTGGTCCATGCCGGGGTCCATGTCTACGCGGTCCTGCCGTGGCTCGCCCTGTTGGCGATGTTGATCACCCTGATCAGCGGCATGACCGGGCAATATTTGCTCGGACAATCCAAGCGTCACCTGCTCGCGAAGCGGGAGGCCCTCGCCGGGCACGGCGACAGCCCGGCAACCGTCGAGCACGAGGTCTTCTGGGATGCGGTCGTCGTGGACACCATGAAGCAATGGCGGGCCGTGCACTTCCCCATCACCCTGGCCTTTGGCGTCCTGGGTCTCGCGCACATCCTCAGTATCTTTTTCTTCTGGCAGTGGCAATGAATAAGCAACGCGTCTTCATCCTCGTCGCTGTCAATCTGGCCGTCCTGGTCGTGATCGCCGTCTCCTGGCCGCAACTCATGATCGCCCCCGGGCATGTCATGCCGGCGCACCAGTCGTTTGAGACCGATTGTTTCGCCTGTCATCGGCCCTTCATCGGCAGCCGCCCCGCACAGTGTGCCAAGTGCCACAAACCCGCACAGATCGGCCTGGTCACCACCAAAGGGCTCGTGATCGCCAATGAGCGCAAACTCACCCCCTTTCATCAGGACCTGTTGCAGCCGGACTGTATCGCCTGCCACAGCGACCACAAGGGAGTGAAGGCCTTCCGCCCCATCGGCCGCTTCTCACACGATCTGCTCAAGGTCGCGCGCCGCGATCAGTGCGGCGGGTGCCATCAGCCCCCCTTGGACGCCATGCATTCGGGCACCATTGGCACCTGCTCCCAGTGCCATTCACAGCGCGCCTGGACCCCCGCGACCTTTGACCACGAGGCACTGTTCAGCCTCACCGGCGATCATCAGGCGTCCTGCAACACCTGCCACGTCGGCAAAGACTACCGGCTCTACACCTGTTACGGCTGCCATGAGCACACCCGCTCCAAGATTCGTGAGAAGCATGTGGATGAGGGCATCACCAACTACGAGAACTGCGTGGAGTGCCACCGCAACGGCAAAGACAAGGACAAGGACAAGCACAAGGATAAGGATAAGCACAAGGACGAGGAGGGTAAGCATCAGGAGCGCAGCGAGGAAGGCCGGCATTCGGACCACTGACGCACACCGGCCTCGCCGGCCGACGCAGGCGCCGGGAGCGCAACAAGCAGCGCGGACGCCCACGGTGGCGAAAGGACGACGAATCGCCCCCGTGGGTGAGCAGGTCGAGCTGCCGCTCCGTTTTAATTGAGCCTGACCACTTTTGCCACCATTTTCCGCGCTGAGCGCCGCGATCTGCTCCCATCGGCATCCGGCGCGCTAACCCATCTTTAACATGACCCCATTGATATACGGCCCTGAAGGGAATCCAACCAACTGATTCGTAAGTACACGCCTGCCTGAAATCGCAATGTAGTGCCATGTTTTTCAATAGGGACAGAATATAGCAGGTACCGGGTGTCGTAGAGTACCGGGATGTACATCCGTCGCACCCACACGAGCAACAGCGCCACCGGCGAGCGCTACGCGACGCACCGACTGGTGCAAGTCCGAGCGCGTGGGCGGGCGGGTGCGACAGGTCACCCTGCTGAACCTGGGCCGGCATTTCGCGCTGCCCCCGGAGGAGTGGCCGGCCCTGTGTGCCCGGGTGGAGGAACTGCACCGTGGCCAGGGGACCTTGCTGGGCAGCGCCGGCGGGGCGCTCGAACGGGAGGCGCAGCGGCTGGCCGCCCAGTTGTTGGCGCGCGAAGGCGAGGACGCCCCCACCGCCAGCCGCCCCGCGCAGGGCGATGTGCAGGCGCTCGACGTCGACTCGCTGGAGCTGAGCCGCCCGCGCAG
>CAILVI010000287.1 GCA_903837595.1 uncultured Thiodictyon sp. | reverse complement strand
GCCTGTTCCAGCGCCAGCGGGCCGCTGGTCTGGCGCTCGGGATCGCCGAACTCATGGCCGCGCGCGCGGCGCTCCAGGCGGGGTTCGGCACCGGCGAGGCGGCGCGGCTCAAGTGTACGTTGCGCCTGCTATGGTGCAAGTCCGCGGCACAGAACGCCGATCTGGATGCACAGGTCGATACCCTGCTGGCGGAGCAGCGCTCCAGTATGCCGCGGCAGCCCGAACCGGAACCTGGGCCGGCCGCGCCCCCGTTGGAACCACCGCCCGAGATGCCCGAGCCCGAACCCTCACGGGCATCGCCGCCCGCGCCGAGCGCCCCGGCGGTCAAGCCGCTGCCCGTGCGCGCCCCCGAGCAGCCGGTGCCCAGCCGCCGCGAGCGGGACCTGGTCACCCATGACCCGGTATCGCGCCGCACCATGGCCTATGCCTGGCGCTATCTGCGTCGCCCGGTCAAGGACGGTCCCTGCGATCGGGTCGACCTGTCGGCGACACTGGAGCGCGCCGCGCGCCAGGGGTTCTTCGACCGGCCGGTCTTGGAGCGCCGCACCACCGACCATGGCCATCTGATCCTGCTGGTGGATCAGGGCGGCTCCATGGTCCCCTTCCATCGTCTGACCCGCGACCTGGTACAGACCGCCGTGGAGAGCGGGCTGCGGGTGGACGTCGGCTATTTCCAGAACGTCCCGCCGGGGCAGGTCTATCAGGACCCGCATCGCACCCGGCCGCTGGCGCTCAAGCGGCTGCTCGCCGAGTGCACCCCCGAGTCGAGTGTGCTCGTCGTCAGCGATGCCGGGGCCGCGCGGGGCGGGCGCGAGCAGTCGCGCTTCCAGGCGAGCGCGCGCGTCCTCGTGCAGATCAAGTGCCTGACCGCCTCGCTCGCCTGGCTCAATCCGGTGCCCACCACTCGCTGGCCGGGGACCACCGCCCAATTGATCGCCCTGCTGGTGCCCATGTTTCCCATGGATGAGGATGGTTTCGGCAACGCCGTCGATATCTTGCGCGGTCAAGCCGCCGGGGGCAGCGCATGAGCGCGCAGGTCCGCGAGGCCATTGCCTGCGACCGCATCGAGCGCTTCGTGCGGCGCTTTGGCGAGCCCTATCGGCGGCTCGCCTGGTATGCCGCCATGCCGCTGATCCTCACGCCCGAGTTGCTCAACTATCTGCACCTGCGCTTCCTGCATGGCCGCGATGGCGTACCCTGGATCGCCGAGGCCGATCTATTGCTATCGGACCTGTGCCGGCCGGTCGGTTATGAGCAATACGCCCTGGACCAGGACGTGCGCGCCCGGCTCATCGCCGAGCTGCGCGACTGCCTCGGGGCGGAGCCCCTGCGTGAGGCGGCGCGCCTGCTGTTGCGCTACATCCGCCACCTTGGCCGCGCCGGGGCCGGATTGCGACCAGCCGAGCTACAGGCCGAGCAATGGTCGGCCATGGCCTATCTGGAAGAATGCCGGGGCGAGGCCGCGCGTCAGATCGCGGATGCCTTTGCCAAGGGTCTGACCGCAGCCGCACCCGGTGCCGGCGTTGCCGGTTGCTCGGTGGCCGAGTTGGCGCGTCTGGTGCGCCTCACCGATGAGTTGGCTGCGAATCTTACCGAGCATCGCGGCCTGCTCGATTATGCCGGCGAGGTGGCGCGGCTGCTGCGGGACCCAGCCGCACTTGCGGCCCTGGGCGAGCGACTGGGCGCGGCGGGGGCGACTGCCTCCTTGCGCGACGTTGAGGGGGTGATGGTCCCCGATCTCTACGGTCGGCCGGGACCTGTTGAGGCTTCCGACCGGGTTGCCGAGCCGACCCCGCCCACGGCCCCCACGCCATTCCGCGACCGCTGGTCGGATGCAAACCCTGGTCCGGAAATGCTCTGGCTGCCCGGCGGGAGTTTCCGGATGGGCAGCCCAGAGGGTGTTGGCGAGGACAGTGAGCGGCCGGCCCATGACGTCAGGCTCAGTCACTATGGGATTGGCAAGTACCCGGTAACGGTCGGCGAGTTTTGGCGCTTCTGTGAGGCGACGGGGTATCGCACCGAGGCGGAGCAGGGGGAGGGCGCCTGGGTTTGGAACCGCGGCAAGCATTCCGGGCAGAAAGCGGATGCAAACTGGCGCAACCCCTATATGGACCAAGACGACCGGCACCCGGTGGTCTGCATCGGTTGGGACGATGCCCAAGCCTATTGCGACTGGCTGAGCAAGGAGACCGGCCAGGCGTATGGCCTCTTGACCGAGGCGCAGTGGGAGCATGCCTGCCGGGCGGGCACTGCTGCGCTCTACTGCTTCGGCGACGACGCGGGGCAACTGGGCGACTATGCCTGGTATGGCGACAACGCCGGTGACGGTACGCGCCCGGTCGGTGGGAAAAACGCCAATGCCTGGGGTCTGCACGACCTGCACGGCAATGTGTGGGAGTGGTGCCAGGACTGGTACTCGGGCGACGACTACCAGGAGCTTGTAGGGTCCGCTGCGCGGACCGATAGCCGTGCTGCGGATGCGGGGGCTGCTGGTCCGCACAGCGGACCCGACGGCTCGGCTGCAGCAGATACCACTGGCGTGCAGCAGAGTGCGAGTGGCATGCAGCTGCCTGCCAGTGAGAATCCCACTGGGCCCCAGTCGGGCTCCCTCCGGGTTTGTCGGGGCGGTGCCTGGCTCAACGACGCCGACATCTGCCGCTCGGCCTCCCGCTGCGACTGGCCCCCGTCCTTCCGCTACGACTACCTCGGCTTCCGCCTTTCGAGGACTGGCCCTTTACACTCTTACCCTTTTACCCTTGGCGGCGCGGGCGAACACGAACCGCCGAAACCTGAGCCGATCCCGGGTCTGCGCGACCCCTTGATGGATGGCACCACGGGCCCGGCCATGGTCTGGCTGCCGGGCGGTACCTTTATGATGGGGCAGGACGATAGCCCCTACTACTGGGAGAAGCCCGCCCACCCGGTGCGGGTGGATGCCTGTTCCATCGGTCAGTACCCGGTGACCTTCGCCGAGTACGACCGCTTCTGCGCGGCGACCGGGCGGGAGCGGCCCAGCGATGAGGGCTGGGGCCGCGGCGAGCGGCCCGCGATCAATGTGAGTTGGGACGATGCCCAGGCCTATTGCGCCTGGCTTAGCGAACAGACCGGCGAGCGCTATGCCCTGGCGACCGAAGCGCAGTGGGAGTATGCCTGCCGGGCTGGCCGCACCACCCGCTGGTCCTGCGGCGACGACGAGTCGGCGCTCGGTGATCATGCCTGGTACTACCAGAATGCCGACGGCAAGCCCCATCCGGTCGGGGAGAAACGGCCCAATGCCTGGCATCTTTATGATATGCATGGCAATGTGCGGGAGTGGTTCCAGGACTGGTGGTCCGACAGCTATTACCGGGAACTTGTCGATTCCACCGCAGCGCAGTCGCATTCTGCTGCAGCAGAGGTGACTGGCATGCAGCAGGGTGCGACTAGCAGCGATCTGCCTGCCAGTGAGAATCCCACTGGGCCCCAGTCGGGCTCCGGCCGGGTTTGTCGGGGCGGTGCCTGGGACGACGTCGCCGCCTTCTGCCGTTCGGCGTACCGCCTCAGGGTCGCGCCGTCCGTTCGCGGCCGCGGCCTCGGCTTCCGCCTTTCGAGGACTGGCCCTTGGCCCTCTTACCCTATTACCCTTGTCGGCGCGACCTCGCCCAGGGCGCCGGAGCCGCCGGCGCCTGCCCCCAAATCCCGTTTCACCCCCTTCGAGGTCTTCCGCGATCCATTGGACGTGGCGAGTCAGGACGGCACGAAGGTGGCGGGCGAGGCCCCGGCGATGGTCTATTTGCCGGGCGGAACGTTTAATATGGGTGATGAACAGGCCAGAGACAACGAGCAGCCGATCCACCCCGTCCGCGTCTCTGCCTTCGCCCTAGGGCGGACGCCGGTGACCTGGGGCGAGTACCGGCGCTTTTGCGAGGTAACGAATACACACTGGCCGGAGTGGCTGAAGAAAGGTAGTCAGTACCATGTCAAAACGGGCAGTAACGATTACTACGCTAAGTGCGGTATCGGTCCCGCGGCGCTGGATCTGCCGGTAGTCGGCATCGGCTGGGAGGACGCCCGCGCCTATTGTGACTGGCTGAGTGCGGTGACCGGCGAGCGCTATGCCTTGCCCACCGAGGTGCAGTGGGAATATGCCTGCCGCGCCGGCTCACAAACCCTCTGGTGCTATGGTGATGATACGGCCGGATTGGACGACTACGCCTGGTTCAGTGAGAATGCGGGCGGCCAGCTCCAGCCTGTCGCTCAAAAGCGCGCCAACTCTTGGCGGCTATATGACATGCATGGCAATTGTTTGGAGTGGTGTGCCGACTGGTATGCAGCGGATTATTACCGGCAGCTAGCCAAGGTGGTGGCGGGAATCGCGAGCAGCGCTCGACAAGCAGCGGATGCCATTCGCATCTCAGCAGATCGCAATGAGAGCCAGCCGATGGTGAGTGGTAATCCGAATGGTCCAAAGTTGGGCTCCTATCGGGTTGCCCGGGGTGGTGCTTGGAGCCTCGAGGCCGGTGCCTGCCGTTCGGCTTATCGCGACCTAGGGCATCCGTCGGAACGCGGCGGAGGCATTGGCTTCCGCCTTTCGAGGACCATATAGCTCGGCACTCTCACCCTATTTGCCCTTGTCCCGGCGGCCTTGGACATGAACCCGGCCCCCTCCACCTGACTTCGTCGCGGCCTGGGGGCCGCTCCTACCCCCGTAGGAGCGGCCCCCAGGCCGCGACGGATGGCCGGGAGGGGCAATCGTCGGAGTGATGATCAAGGCCCATCGACCAGCCGCCTTCTAAGGTCCGCTGCCGATCGTCTCAGCCAGCATCCGCTTGTTATCGCAGGGCGCGGCCCGGTTGCCCCCGTCGCCGATCCGTCCTAAACTCCCCCCATGCGCCACGCCATCGACCCCAAGATCGACTGTGTCTTCAAGGCCCTGCTGGGCTCTGAGGAAAATCGTAACCTGCTGATCTACTTCCTTAACGCCATCCTCGGCGCCGATCTGATCCGCCCGGTCACCGAGGTACAGATTCTTAACCCTTACAACGAACGCGAGTTCCTGACCGATAAACTCAGCATCGTCGACATCAAGGCCCGCGACGACCAGGGCCGGCGCTATCAGATTGAGATCCAGTTGTTGACCCATGCGGACCTGCTCCCCCGCATCCTGTATACCTGGAACGACCTCTACAACCATCAGTTGGAGAGCGGCCAGGATTACGGCACGCTCAAACCCGCCTACGCCATCTGGATCTTGGGCGAAAATCTCTTGATAGGCGACCCGTACTATACGCACCGCTACCGGTTGCGCGATGAGCGCGGCCAGTGCCTGCTGAACCACGGCGGGATCTATCTCTTGGAACTGAACAAATTCGCCGCCGAGCAGGTTGCTACCGACGAGCAACGCTGGCTCAAGTTCTTCAAAGAGGGCGAGCATCTGGATGCCGACGATCTCCCCGAGTGGATGCAGACCGCAGAAATGAGGCAAGCCATGAATACCCTGGAGGCATTCTCCGACAAAGAACGCGCCTACGACACCTATCAGGCGCGGCAGGACTTCTTACGGCAACAGCGATCGATTCAACGTGAACGGCGCTCCCTCGAGCAGGCACTTCTAGACGAACGCGCCGCACTGGCAGCCGAACGGCAGGCTAGAGAGGCGGAGCGGCAGGCTACAGATGCCGAGCGGCAGGCGAAAGAGGCCGAGCGGGAGGCTAAAGAGGCTGAGCGTCAGGCGAAAGAAGCCGCCCTTGCCGAGGTTAAACGCCTCACCGCGTTGCTCAAAGCCAAGGAATAAGGGGTCGGAATACCGTGAAAGTCAGGCCGGGACCCGGTGGGAGCGGCTTTAGCCGCGACTGGACCTCGCAAGCTGCTGTGGCCTCGTCGCGGCTAAAGCCGCTCCCACGACGACTTTCATCGTCCGGGGTGGCTGGCCTTACTGCCATGGCCGTTAGCCGGACGAGGGCAGCGACGATGCAATGCCGACCGGCTAACGCCGACCGGCATCGACCTCCGGTGATGCTCCCGGCGCAGGCGTAACACCGCGTAGCGGTGTTACGAGAAGTGCAGGCGGGCTGGCGCCCCCGGAGGCTTGCGGTGGCTATATCCGCAACAACAACCGCGCCGGGTCCTCCAATGCCTCCTTCATGGTGACCAGGAACTGCACCGCGTCGCGCCCGTCGATGATGCGGTGGTCATAGGTCAGGGCCAGGTACATCATGGGGGCGATGACCACCTGGCCGTGCTCCGCGATCGGGCGGTCCTGGGTCTTGTGCATGCCCAGGATGGCGCTCTGCGGCGGGTTGAGGATGGGCGTGGACAGCAACGAGCCGAAGGTGCCGCCGTTGGTGATGGTGAAGGTGCCGCCGGTGAGTTCCTCGAAGCTCAGGGTGCCGGCCTTGGACTTTTGCCCGAATTCGGTGATGCCCTGCTCGACGTCGGCCATGCTGAGCTGGTCGCAGTTGCGCAGGATGGGGACCACCAAGCCGCGCGGGGAGGATACCGCGATGCCGATGTCGTAATAGCCGTGATAGATGATGTCGGTGCCGTCCACCGAGGCATTGATCACCGGGAACCGCTGCAGGGCCTCGACCGCGGCCTTGACGAAGAAGGACATGAAGCCCAGACGCACGCCATGGGTCTTCTCGAACTGGTCCTTATAGCGGTTGCGTAGCTCGATGACCGACTTGAGGTTCACCTCGTTGAAGGTGGTGAGCATGGCGGCGTTCTGTTGCGCCTGCACGAGCCGCTCGGCCACCCGGGTGCGCAGCCGGGTCATGGGCACGCGCTGTTCGGGCCGGCCGGCCTCGCCGGTCAGGCCCGGGGGGGCGGTGACGCTGGCCGGTATGATGAAATCCGGGTCCTGCTCGGGGACGGCCTTCTCGCGCTCCTCCAGGAAGGCGAGTACATCGGCCTTCTGCACCCGGCCGTCGCGGCCGCTGCCGGCGATCTGCGCTGCATCCAGGTTCATCTCCTTGACCAGTCGGCGCGCGGCGGGGGCCAGCACCGGGTCGGCCGCCGCGGGCGTGGTGGGTGCGACGGGCGCGGCCGTTGCCGCGGGTTCTGGTCGCGCCGAGGGCGGCGCTCCTATGGATGCGGGCTCGATGACGGCCAGCACGGTGGCGGCGGTTACCAGGGTGCCGACCGGGGCCAGGATCTCACCGAGTATGCCGTCGGCCGGGGCCGGGACCTCCAATACGACCTTGTCCGTCTCCAGATCGACGAGGGTCTCATGTTTCTGCACTGCCTGCCCCGGTTGCTTGTGCCAGGCCAGGACGGTGGCGTCGGCGACTGACTCGGGCAGGGCCGGGACTCTGACTTCACTACTCATGGATAGCTGATCCTTTGATTCATGCTCGGGGTGAAACGGCCGGTCAGGGCCTCGTCGATCAGGTGCTCATGCTGCTCGACGTGTGCGGCGCGATGGCCGACGGCGGGTGCGGCGGACGCCGGCCGACCCGCATACTGTAACTGCTTGTCCGCCGGGAGCAGTTCGTACAAGCGGTGTTTGATCTGGTCCCAGGCGCCCTGGTTCTTGGCCTCCTCCTGGCACCAGATGATCTCCTCCGCGTTGGGGTAGAGGGCCAGCGCGGCACTGAACGCCTCTTTGGGGAAGGGGTAGAGTTGTTCGATGCGGATCAGGGCACAGTTAGTCAAGCCCCGCGACCGCCGCGCCTCCAGCACATCGTAATAGACCTTGCCGCTGCAGAAGATCACGCGCGTCACCCCGGCGGGGTCGATGGCGTCGATCTCGGCAATCACTGTCTGATAGTGCCCGGTGGTGAGTTCGTCCAGCGCGGAGACTGCCAGGCGATGCCGCAGCAGGCTCTTGGGGGTCATGACGATCAGCGGCTTGCGATAGTCCCGGACCATCTGGCGGCGCAGCAGGTGGTACATTTGGGCCGGGGTGGTGGGGACGCAGACCTGGATGTTGTGCTCCGCGCACAGTTGCAGGTAGCGCTCCAGACGGGCCGATGAGTGCTCGGCCCCCTGGCCCTCCAGACCATGGGGCAGCAGCATCGTCAGCCCGCAGGCAAGCCCCCACTTGGTGCCGGCGGAGGTGATGAATTGGTCGATCACCACCTGGGCGCCATTGGCGAAGTCGCCGAACTGCGCCTCCCACAGGGTCAGTGCATTGGGTTCGGCGGTTGCAAAGCCATATTCGAAGCCCAGCACCGCCTCCTCTGAGAGGATAGAGTCGATGGCGATGAAGGCCCCCTGGTGCGGGCCCAGGTGCTGGAGCGGGGTGTAGGCGTCGCCGGTGGATTGATCATGGATCTTGGCGTGGCGGTGGACGAAGGTCCCGCGTCCGCAGTCCTGGCCCGAGAGTCGCACCGGGATGCCCGCGTCCAGCAGGGTGGCATAGGCCAGGTTCTCGGCCATGCCCCAGTTGAGCAGCTGCTCGCCCGCGGCCATCTTCTGCCGCTCTTCCCATACCTTCGCCACCCGCGGGTGCATATCGAACCCCGTCGGCACCGTCAGCATCGCCGCCGCCAGGGTCCGCAGTTTCACCACCGGCACGCCGGTGTCCACGGCCTGGTCCCAGTCCTCGTTCTGGCAGCGCGTCCAGTCCACCCGATAGGCATTGTCGAGTCCGCACAGCACCGGCCGGGCGACCACCACGCCCTGCTCGATGGAGCGGCGATAATCCTCCACCTGCGCCGCGGCCTCCTCCGGGGTCACGATCCCCGCGGTGGCCAGCCGCTCGGCATAGACCGCCCGCGTGGTGGGGCGGGCGGCGATCTTGGCGTACATCATGGGCTGGGTGACGGCCGGCTCGTCGGCCTCGTTGTGACCCAAGCGGCGGTAACAGATCAGATCGATGACGATGTCCTTGTGGAACTCGTTGCGGAAGTCGAGCGCCATGCGGGTGACGAAGATCACCGCCTCGGGGTCATCGCCATTCACATGGAACACCGGCGCCTGGACGAGCTTGGCGATGTCGGTGCAGTAGGGGCTGGAGCGGGCGTCCAGCGGATGGCTGGTGGTGAAGCCGATCTGGTTGTTGATGACGATGTGTACCGTCCCGCCGGTGGAGTAACTGCGGGTCTGGGACAGTTGCAGGGTCTCCATCACCACGCCCTGGCCGGCAAAGGCGGCGTCGCCATGGATCAGTACCGGCAACACCTGGTCCCCGGTCTTGTCGCGGCGGCGGCGCTGACGGGCGCGCACCGAGCCCTCGATCACCGGGTTGATGATCTCCAGGTGCGAGGGGTTGAAGCCCAGGGCCAGATGGACGGCGCCCCCGGGGGTGTCTACGTCGGTGGCGAAGCCCAGGTGGTATTTCACGTCACCGGCCATCGTGTGGGCTTCCATGGGCAGCCGCCCCTCGAACTCGTCGAACATCGCCTGGGGCGGCTTGCCGAAGATGTTGGTCAGCACATTGAGCCGGCCGCGGTGGGCCATGCCGATCACGACCTCCTTCTGGCCCTTGCGCCCGGCACGCTGGATCAGTTCGTCCAGGAGCGGGATCAGGGTCTCGCCGCCTTCCAGTGAGAAGCGCTTCTGCCCCACATAGCGCTGGTGCAGATACTTCTCGATGCCCTCGGCGGCGCTCAGCAGGAACAGGATCCAGCGGCGGTCGGCGGTCTCCAGTTCCGGGGCCGCCCGATAGGTCTCCAGGCGCTTCTGGACCCAGCGCTTTTCCGTCGTGCTGGTGATATACATGTACTCGGAGCCAACTGGCCCACAGTAAATTCGCTGGACCAGGGCGATAATGTCGCGCAGCTTCATGCGGTCAGGGGCGCAGAGCGAGCCGGTGTAGAAGACCTGGTCCAGGTCATCTTTGCTCAAGTTGTGGTAGATGGGGTCCAGGTCCTGGACCCTGGGCCGCTCGCGCAGCCGGATCGGGTCGGTATCGGCCACCTGGTGGCCACGGAAGCGGTAGGCGTTGATCAGGCGCAAGACCGCCGACTGTTTCTCGGCCGCGGCCGGCTCCAGGTGCTCAGTACTGCGCAGGCGCGCCCGCGAGCGACTCTCGCGGGCGAGCCGGGCGAAGTTCTCGCGTACCGGGCCGTGGGCGATGTCGGCGGGGACCGGGCGGGCTCCGGGTGTTGCGGGCGCCGATTCGTTGGCCGGCGCCTGACGCATGGCGTCGAAGCGCGCGCGCCAGGCGCGGTCTACACTCTCAGGGTCCTGGAGGTAGCGCTCGTAAAGGTCTTCGATGAAGGCCGCGTTGCCCCCGTACAGGGCACCGGAGGAACGGAACAGCTCAAGGATTGCGCTCATACTTGGTATCGATTTGGCCGCGGCGTCTGGTGGTGGGATAACCGCTGTTTATAGCACAGGCCGGATTCGGGTCGCTGAAGTTGTTTGAGACGCCCGGAAACGCGACAATAGGGCGGCACGTTGTACCCGCACCGGCACCGCCTGCGGCACTCATGGCCCCAGCGAACAACATGGTCAATCCGGAGTCTAAGGTCAGCGAGGCGCATCAGCGCAAGCGGGTTAATCTCGCCCGGCTGGAGGCGGACCTTGCCTACTTCCAGGCGCGCCTGGAGATGATCGGTCAGCCGGGCAGCACCAACCAGCTGGCCCAGCACAAGGTCTTCATGCTGCTCAGTGAGAGCACCGGCGCCAAGGTTGCGGAGGCCGAGCAGGCGGTCTCGGAGATGTTCTGAGTGTGTACCTTCATCATCCTGCGTCGTCCGGACCACCCCTGGCCGGTCCTGATCGCCGCCAACCGCGACGAGCTTAGTGGGCGCGCATGCGCGGCGCCCGCGCGGCACTGGCCGGACCGCCCGGAGGTTGTCGCCGGGCTCGATTGTGCGGGCGGTGGCAGTTGGCTCGGCCTCAACGACCACGGGTTGGTGGCCGCCGTCATGAATCGCACCGGTACCCTGGGGCCGGCGGCCGGCAAGCGCAGCCGTGGCGAGTTGGTCCTGGAGGCCCTCGACCATGCGGAGGCCGACGCGGCGGCCGGCGCCCTGGAGGACCTGAACCCCGCCGCCTATCGACCATTCAACCTGGTGGTGGCCGATCCCCGCCGTGCCTATTGGCTGCGCCATGGGGGCGATGGGCCGGTCCGCGTCTATCCTATCCCGCCCGGTCTGCATTTTCTGAGCGCGACCGAACTGGACGACCCGCACCACCCGCGCATCGCCCATAACCGCCCGCGGTTCGTGGCCGCACCAATCCCGAGGCCCGAGGCCGACGACTGGTCGGGCTGGCGCGACCTGCTCGCCGCCGCCGACTATCCCGCGCCGCTCGGGCCTGAGGCCGCCATGGTGCTGGACGGCCCGGACGGCTTCGGTACCCGCTCCAGCGCCTTGATCGCACTACCGGCCTATCCGGGGCCCACCGCCCGGCCGTGCTGGCTCCATGCACCGGGGCGGCCGGACCGCACCGCGTTCGCGCCGGTGGTGCTGGACGGGTGCATTTCTGGCGCTTGACAGGGTGGAAGTCGATCCGGATAATGCTTCGCTCGGTGACGGCACTCGCAGCGGCGATCCCATCGCCAGTCAATCAGTCGGCAGGCAGGCGAGACTGGATAGAGCCTCTAGGGAGAGAGCGCCATAAACTTTGCGCCCGTAGCTCAGCTGGATAGAGTACCTGGCTACGAACCAGGTGGTCGGGAGTTCGAATCTCTCCGGGCGCGCCAATAAAACAAGGGCTTAGACTCGCAAGGTCTAGGCCCTTTCCTTTTGCGCAACCACTGCGCAACCACGCGGCGCAAAGTCGGCACCCGGTGCCGTTCGTCGGGTCGCTCCCGGCAGGGTGCCGCGGTGCCCTGGGAACCATCGCCAGCGGTCGGGCTCGTCACCAGGTGCATCGCCCTGGGTACCGCTCCCGGACCTCGATCCCGACCGCGGTGCAGTCAGCACGAGGATGATGTGGATCGCGTCCTGAACTGTAGTTTTCTGTAGTAGCTGGGGCGCCCCCACGCGCGCGCGATGCGTGCATAAATTCAGCCGGGCCGTGTTCGGTGCGCAGTACGCGCACACGCGCGCGCGGGTGCTGCGCCGACTCCGGGGCGCCGACGGTCAGGCGGTAGGATCGCACCGACCCGGGGCCGCTGGCGCATGCTCCCTGCTCTGATCGGCCAGCCGGTAGACACGCACGGCTCCCGTCTGCGGTTCCGCTGGCGCCGGGCCGCGCTCGTTGTGCGGCAGGAAGAACACAACCTGCTCACCGGGCGGGGTGGCGTTCTCAAGTCGGCTCAGTCGCTCATTCAGTCGCGTCATGGTTCACCTTAAATTGCCTGCCTATTTCCATAATCTCGGCGTCTGTTGCATCGGCAGAGCATAGCCCGCGGGCAACAAAGCTGCGCCTCAGTCTGTCGCGCAGTTCGGCAAGCGTCATTTCCGATGCGGGCCGGTTGTCCTCTGGCGGGTCCGCGGCTTCAAGGGCCTTCAATCGGTCATTCAGTCGCATGATTCGCCCCTTCAATATCCAGTGACCGAAGAAAGGCCAGCAATGCGCCGGGCTCAAGGTCCCTTACATCATCGGCTGAGCATCGCCCGGCCTTCACATACTCACGCACAAGGGCCGTGCGCAGTTGCTCAAAATTCATATCGCCGGGGTCCATGCTATCCAGGTCAGGATTAGCCGCTTCCAGTGCGTCAACGCGCGTTCTCAGATTCCTTGCTTCGCCTTCAGTGCCGCAATACGGCTTTCAAGTTCGGTGATCTCCCGGACCTTGACCAGTGCCGACAGTGCCCCGGCGATGGTCGCGGCCTGATCGGGTGACAGGTCGCCACTGGCCAGGGCCTTCAGGACGGCCGTAGGGGCGCCGGTCAGGTCGGACGCGTCAATGCCCGGGGGTAGACTCACGGGCGCGTCAGTGGCCTTTAAGGCAGGCATCACGCGATCAAGTAGCAGTCGGCTCGCCTGAATATCCCCGCCCTCTGCTGATTCGATCAGGCGATTGACGATACCCGGCAGGGCGGCGCGGATCGCCTCTCGCTGCACCGCTTCGGCATCTGTCCGCTTTGGCCTCCCAGGGCCGGGCGGTGATCCCGGGAGGAATCGCCCCTTGTCGTCTCTCGTGTTCGTGTCGTCGCTCATGTTCTGTTTTCCTGCCGTTCTGAAACCGCCGAAAGGGGGCCGCCTGTGCCGTCTGACGGGGTATCCGTGGTGCGCTACTTGATCTTCCGCCGACTCTAAAGCGAAATTGCGCAAGCCATGTGTGCGCAGAGCGCGCACCCCATGTCTATGAATTTCTCTTTGAAGATATCAATGAAGATATCGTAGGCAGATTCTGCCGCACCTCTTGGCCAAATCTGCCGCACCTTCGTGCGGAATCTGCCGCACCTTTTGCCAAATCTGCCGCACCTTCTAACGTGCGGCATTTCTTGCCGCACCTTAGCCTTGGCCCTGTTCCTCCCAGCGTGCCGCCTCCTCGTCGTTTTCAGGTTGCCAGCCTTCATCTTGCCGGTAGTCGTCGCGCGCCTGGATTCGATTTCGCTCCACCTCTTTAAGCCAAATGTCGGTCTTCGGGTCAATGTGGTTAGGCCAGGTGAGGATATAGAAATCGAGCGCCCATCCTTGACCGCTCTTGCCCCCCTTCTTGCGCTTGAACCAGCCGTCGGCCTCGAGGATATCAAGATGCTCTCGCACGGCGCGAAGACATACCCCGGTCTTCGTAGATAGCGTCTGCTGAGACGGGAAAACACGCCCGTCTTTGCTGGTTGCATAGTAGTCAAACAGGACCTGAAGCAGCGCGCGTTGCGTCACGCGCGCCGGGCCATGCTCCGACCACACAAGCCAGCGCCAGCGCTTAAGTGGGTTGGTGTTGGTGTCAGCCATAGCTGTGCGTGTCGGACTCCATCAATCTGGCCCGCTTGGCGCGGAGTCGAGTAGCGAAGGATACCAGTCGACGCTTGCGAGACTCGTAATCCAATCCGGCAACCAGCAAAGCGGCGTTGCGTTCGCGCACGAGGCGCAGAATTTGAACCTGCTCGTTGTTCAGGGTCTTCTCGTCAATGGCCTTGAACTGGCCAGTGACGATGAAGTTGCACAGCTTGTTCTCGCACTGGAAGTGCTGTGCACCAGTGATCTTTCCGGCCTCGTCCCGGACCTCGATCAGTGCATCCATCATTGGATTGTGGGCGGCCCGCTTAGATGCGATCAGGTCGGATCGTGGTGGGTTGGCGTAGAGGCGGGCAATCTCGTTTAGGGCGCGACGGAAGGCCAGGACCAGACGAACCTTGAACTCGACCACCACGGGTGTGTTGCGGAACAGGGTGATCAGGAAGGTTGCGTGGTCTTCGTTGAGCAAGGCGATTTCCCGCTCTTGCGCTCCGCCCTGCGTCTGGAAGGGGTGCCGCTCAAAATCCACCCTTCCCAGTCTGGCGAATTGGTCTTGGTACTGTCGGATCAGAGCGACCGCCCGCTTGTGAGTGGCCCCGCACCCTTCGGCAACGATCAAGGAGGTTGTCAGGGCGGACTGACCGCGGGTCTCGACCAGCGGCGCAGCAAGTCCGCCAGAGGTATAATTGCGCCGCTCGTTTCTGTTCTGCTCTCGCGCCCGTCCGGGTCCGTCCCTGGTGCGGGCGCTTCCATTTGCGGGGTCCATATCAGCAGCCCCGCGCACGGCTTGCCGGGGCAGGTCCGGCCGATGGGCCGGTGTTGGTGCGGGTGTGCTCGTTCAGCCAGGCGTCAACCTGTGCGGGGTCATAGCGGACGGCTGCACCAAGCTTGAGGTAGGGCGGGCCGCCTCCCTTTACCCGCCACTGTTGCAGGGTGCGAACCGAGAAGCCAAGCCGCTCGGCTTCGCGCTTCTCGTCGTGAAGGGTCTTGATGGGCGTTACTGTCGGGGTGTTCAAGCTGCGTTTCTCTACCGTGGGTTTCGATTTTCCCAAAGTTTACGCAGCGGGGGCGGGCGTTCTATCGAAGTGGGATGGGTGCTAAGCAGATGTTGAGGTTTTTTTTATCCGGGAGCGCGGTGGCGACTGGTTAGCCAGAAAGGCGCGGTGCGATGGGCTCTTGCTGAGGTAGTCGCGGGCGCGGTAGATGTTCAGGTCCTTATAGTGCGGATGTTCCTTACCTGCAACCCGCTTGGCCTTCGTCACCAATTTACTCTCTCCCCGCTGTTTCGATCCGTCAGCCTCAAGCTCGGCATATGCCCGATCGAAGATCGGCACCATCCATGCGTTAGGGTCTTTTCCGTTGGCCTTGTCTTCTTTGGCCTTGGCGGCTTTCTTCCTTGCCGCGCCTATCCCGATACCTTGCGCGCGTCTGCGCTGGTAATACTGCGCAGAGAACTTGCCGCAACAGCGTTGCGCATCAGCAATGAATGACCACGCTAAATCCTTCTGTCCGGCTTGCTCTACCCTTACGGCTTGGACGCAATAGGCTAACCCGACCAGTATGTTATGACGCCAAGCGGGAATAAGCGTTGATAAATCAACAGGATTGGGCACTTGCCGGTTAGCCGCTTCAAGTCGTCGCTTTAGAATAGCATCGCCGCTTGTCGATTCATCGCTCCATAAGTCGCTAACAATCTTTCGGATTGTCTCTATCGGGTCTTTATTCTTTGGGTGTATCTTCCACAAGAATACAAGCTCCCTTTGCAATTCCTCTGCATAGGTGGCGGGGGTCCGCGTTTCGCGGGCGGGCAGGAATTGAGCCTGATACATAACGCGCACCTTCTAGCGCAACCCTTCAAGAGGTTGGCCAGGTCAGGCGGTGAAGGTGCCGCCGTTCGGGAGCTACCCTAGACCCGGCCGTAACGGGTTAAACCAGCTTGGCGACCTTGAGCAAGACGCCAATAATGACGGTGGTTTGAAGAAAGCCCACGCCAATAACCCAGCGGGTCAGGTCGGCTTTCGTCTCGGCAATCCGGGTGCCGGTCTCGGCAATCTTCGCCTCTAGGCTCAACTCCGATTCTCGAATGTCGCGCTTAAGCTCCACTCTCAAGGCTTCAATGTCGCGGCGTAGCGCGTTCTCGTGCTCGGTTACTTCGGCCTTGGTCGCCATCTGCCGATCTAGGATTTCAGCCAGGGCGCGGGCCTGGGTTGCGGCTTGTTGCTCGCTGAACCCTCCCGCTTTGAGCGTTTCGGAATAGGCCAAGGTGTCAAGAACAAAGGTGGTCATGGGGGGTGCTCCGGGTGAAAGGGGGGCGGGTCACTTCGCGGCGGTCCGGGCGCGGGCCGGAAGCTCGGTAACCTCTGCCGTGGGGGTCAGTCCGGCCGCCCCCATCAGCCGGGCGCCGTGCTGGTCCAGGGCCGCCCTCACCGAGTCCTCACCGAACCGGGCATAGACCGCGGTCGTTGACTGGGTGGAGTGATTCAGAACCCGCCCGATCAGGTGCAGCGAGTTGCCCGACTGCGCAAGCCAACTGCCGACCGTGCGCCGAAGATCATGCAGCCGCACATCTTCGACACCAGCCGCCGCACGCACCCGGCCCCATGGCTTGCTCACGTTGACCAGGTGGGCACCGGGGAGCTTGCCGGGCAGGATGAAGGGGTTGTCATCGGTCCGGGGCATGTCGCGCAGCAAGGCCACGGCGGGCGGGCTCAGGGGTATGTAATGGGTCTTGCCGTTCTTGGTGTCGGCCAGCCGCAATGCTTCGCGGGTCCAATCCACATCAGCCCATTGCGCCTTGAGTAGTTCGGACTTCCGGCAGCCGGTCAGCAGGTAGAGCCACAGGGCCGCGCGGGCTGACTCGTTGGGCTCCTCGTTGATCGCCTGTGCCAGCCGGGGCAGTTCGTCGGGGGTTACCCAGCGGTCGCGCTTCGTCTCCTTGTAGTCGTCAATCCCTTGGGCCGGGTTGCGGTGGTCCTCTGGAACAAAGCCCCATCGGTGGGCGAGCTCGAACATCTTGGCGACCAACTCACGTACCCGGTTTGCTTCGTAGGGGTGGTCCTCCTTGGTGCCGATCTTGGAATGCAGGGCCGCCACGTCGGCCCGCTTGATGGCCTTGGCCTTGAGGCTGGCCCATGCCGGAAGGATGCGGTTGTTGATGCGCCGCTCGTCCTCTGACCAGCTTTTCTTATGGACCTTGGCGTAACGCTCCAGATAGGCGACGCATAGTTCACGCACGGTTTCGCCTTGCCGGTCCTGGTCTCGGGATTCGGCGGGGTCGGCCCCCTGTACCACTGCCCCGAGCTTCGTCTTTGCCGCCGCGCGGGCCTGCTCCGCGGTCATGTCCTTACCGAGCGTCCCCAGCTTCAGGAACCGCTTGCGGGCGCCTGATCGGTAGGCAATCAAGAACGTCTTGAGCCCGGTCGGGTAGACCCGCACGCCAAAGCCCTTAACCTCGGGGTCCCATCGGTAATCCGGGTTTCTCCCGGTGCCTTCGTAGGTCATGCCCTCAACGCTGCGCTTCGTCAGGTTGACCAGCGCCCGGCCGCCCTCGGTTTTGGTCTCGGTGTTCATGGTTTCCCCCCGCTCGGTTCGATGGGTCCCCAGTGCCCCTATGGCTGGTTGCGCGCGCAACCACTGCGCAACCACAAAAGAGTGAATCAGGGCGTACTATGCCGTAAAGAATAGCATGTCTTGATCGGGTAAGCTGTTGTTAAAACGTGGGGTAACGTAACGGGCCTTAGGCGGTAGCGTGTGCGACTCTCAGGCTAGGAACCAGGTGGTCGGGAGTTCGAATCTCTCCGGGCGCGCCAATTAAGACAACGGCTTAGGCATCAGCGGGTCTAGGCCGTTTTCGTTTGAGTCAGCACTGAGTCAGCACGGGGGGCCAAGTCAGCATCCGGTGCCGTTCGTCGGGTCGCTCCCGGCAGGGCCGCCGCCCCTGGAAACCATCGCCCGCGCATGGCGGGCTCGGTCCGGCGCATCTGAATCGCACTGCGCAGCAGGTTTGCGACCGGGTGATGCGAAAGCGCTGCATGGTAGCGCTGGATGGCCTATCCTAAATCACAAAATCATGTCAACGGCCTGTTACGGGAGGGCGCGCGATGGCAACTGTCTACGATCTGGCGGAATACATCCTGCGTGCTCGTGGTCCGATGTCCGCAATGAAGCTGCAAAAGCTGGTGTACTACTCTCAAGCCTGGTCTTTGGTCTGGGACGAGAGGCCATTGTTTGGGGACGAGATCGAGGCTTGGGCCAACGGCCCCGTCGTGCGCGCCTTGTATGATCGTCACCGCGGTAAGTTTTCTGTTTGCCCAGGGTTTTTCCTGGAAGCCCTGATGCCCTGACGATCAGCGAGCAATCCACCGTCGACATGGTTCTAGGCTTCTACGGCGACAAGGACCCGCAATGGCTGAGCGACCTCACTCATCTGGAGCAGCCATGGCGCGTTGCCCGCGAGGGAATCCCGGACGGCGAGCGCGGATCGCGCATCATCGGAAAGGATGTGTTGGCAGAATATTACGGCAGCCTTTGATGGCGCAGAAGCAGCCGAAGGTCGGGGCACACCCGGGCGGTCGATCGGTTCGCACCGGGGGGAGCCCGGAAAACTTCGACAAGCAAACGATCTGCTGGCAGATGGGGCGCGCCGATTGGTCCTACGACTCATGGGGATGGGGGACGCTCTCCCCAGACGACTGGACTCAGCAAGTTGTTGGGCGCCATCCTGGCCTGGAAAGCATGACGTGGGGCGAGTTGCCGGGCGCCGTGGGTGGCAAGAGCGCTGGCACAAACCATCACTCGCTACCTCTCGATGCATTGTCTAAGAGTGCCCAGGTACGACTCTCCGAACTAAGCCTGGACGATGTAGATGCCGTTTTTTCCTTGAGGCTTACAGGAACAATTCGTGTCTACGGGATCAAAGATGGTCGCGTTCTCCGGGTGTTATGGTATGACAAATACCATGGAGACCCAGAAAAGGCCGTGTGCCCCTCCCGCAAGAAAAACACCTGACACCCTCGACATCCCCGCTCCAGCGGGGATTTTTGAGCCCGTGCATCCGCACCGACCCACACGAGCCAGCACAGTGCGGGCTCGGTGGGGCGGCTCAGTCACCCGGCTGACTGGCATCGGTGTCGATACCCAGTCGCTCCCGCCGACCGATCAGCATTTTCGCCCGTTCGGTGGCGCGGGCCATGGCCGCTAAGTAGATCGCGTCCAATTGCTCTTTGGGCGGGAACACGTTCAGATTGACATCCTCCTCGATCTCTACCTTGTCCCACCACAGGGCCGGTTGTCGGTTCCGCAGCCACAGGGAAGCCGCCGCGGTGTCAGGCGGGTAATGCTTGCTGATCTCGGTCACAACCACTTTGCCATCGACAACATTGACGCGGAACTCTGGATGCGAACAGCCACAGGCACGCTGCTACAGGGCTAGCCCATCTTTAACATGACCCCATTGATATACAGCCCTGAACCGCATCCAACCAACTGATTCGTATGTACACACCTGTCTGAAATCGCAATGTAGTGCCAAGTTGTTCGAGAGGGTCAGAATAAGATAGGTCACGGATGTCGTAGAGTACCGGGATGTACATCCGTCGCACACATACCAGCAACAGCGCCACCGGGGAGCGCTACGCCACCCACCGCCTGGTGCAGTCCGAGCGCGTGGGCGGGCGGGTGCGGCAGGTCACCCTGCTGAACCTGGGCCGCCATTTCGCGCTGCCCCAGGAGGAGTGGCCGGCTCTGTGTGCCCGGGTGGAGGAACTGCGCCGTGGCCAGGGGACCTTGCTGGGCAGCGCCGGCGCGGCGCTCGAACGGGAGGCGCAGCGGCTGGCCGCCCAGTTGTTGGCGCGCGAAGGCGAGGACGCCCCCACCGCCAGCCGCCCCGCGCAGGGCGATGTGCAGGCGCTCGACGTCGACTCGCTGGAGCTGAGCCGCCCGCGCAG
>CAILVI010000286.1 GCA_903837595.1 uncultured Thiodictyon sp. | reverse complement strand
GTTCGGTGGCGTTCAAGGCGGTACTCTCCTCGGCGAAAATCGCAACCGCCACAACGGCGTGGCGGCGAGGAAAGTATGTGGCGGGCGGTCATCTGCCGCGGTAGCGGCTCCGTCCAACTGGCCGGATGCAGCGTCAGCCAAGTGAAGCGCATTTGGGCGATGCACCAAGACCCGCGATAACCGGGTCCTCACTGCGCGACGGGGACCCACATGCCGGTCAGCTTTCTCTCTCAGGCGCAGCGCGAACACGATGGCCACTACCCGGGACCACCTTCACCCCCGGATCTGATCCGCTACTTCCACCTGGACGATGCCGACCAGGCGCTGATCGCGCAGAAGCGCGGCGAGCACAACCGACTTGGTTTTGCCGTACAGCTGGGGACGGTGCGCTACCTGGGCACCTTCCTGGAAGACCCGCTGGCCGTCCCGCTGGTGGTGCTGCAGACGCTGGCCAAGCAACTGCACATCGCGTTCGAGACCATGGACGGCTTGCCTGCCTACCGCATCGGCGAGCAGCGCTGGGAGCATGCGGCGGAAATCCGCGACCGTTACGACGATGTCGAGATCACCGAGCGCCGGGTCGGCTGGCGCCTGACCCGCTGGCTGTACGCCCTGTGTTGGACCGGCACTGACCGGCCGAGCGTGCTGTTCGAGCGGGCGACCACCTGGCTGGTCATGCATAAGGTCCTGCTGCCCGGTTGCAGTACCCTCGAACGCTTCATCGCCCGCCTGCGCAGCCGGGTCGAGGAACGGCTGTGGCGCTGGCTCGGGCGCGGCATCAGCCGTGACCAGCAGACCCGACTGGAAAGTCTGCTGGACGTTCCGCCCGGTAGCCGCCGCTCGCCCTTGGATCGCCTGCGTACCGGGCCCGTGACGATCAGCAGCCGTTCGCTGGTGTTGGCCCTGCGGCGGTTACAGGAGGTGCGTGCGCTGGGCATCCAGGTGCCGACGGCGACGCGCATCCCGGCGACCCGGGTGGCCGCCCTGGCGCGGTTTGCGGGTGCCGCCAAGGTCACAGCCATCCTGCGCTTGCCCACACGCCGCCGCCTGGCCACGCTGGTCGCCTTCGTGCATGACCTGGAAGCCACCGTGCAGGACGACGCGCTCGACGTGTTGGATGCGCTCCTGCGCGAGGTGTTCAGCGACGCCCGCAAGGCGGATAAGAAGGCGCGCCTACGCAGCCTGAAGGACCTCGATCTGGCGGCGGCAACCCTGGCCGGCGCCTGCCAACTGGTGCTGGATACCGAGGTGGCCGATGCCGAGCTGCGCACCCGCGTGTTCGCGACGACGCCGCGCGAGACCCTCACGCACGCGCTCGCCGCGGTCACTGCGCTGATTCGACCGGCCGACGACGTGTACTACCGGGCGCTCGATGACAAGTACACGCTCATCCGTCGCTTCCTGCCGACGCTGGTCGAGCAGCTGCGCTTTGGTGCGAATGTCGCCGGTGAACCGGTCATCGCGGCCCTGGGGTGGCTGCGGACGAACCTGAAGCGCCACCAGCCCGACCAGGCCGCCCCGCGCGCCGTCGTCACTAACCCGGCTTCGACTATTCGACCCCGGATGTTGCCATTTTAGGCCCATTTTGGCCCTTGGCGGTAGTGTAAGTGCCTGAGTGAGCTAGACCGGGTCCTGCGAAAGCGTCTGTAGTGCCGACCTTGGTCCTTGAGCCG
>CAILVI010000285.1 GCA_903837595.1 uncultured Thiodictyon sp. | reverse complement strand
GTGGTCAGTTACCGTCACGGTCCAGGTCTGGTACACCGTGCCCAGGTTGTTGAGGGTGATGTTGCCCGCGGCGGTGTAGGTTACCGTGCCGGTCACGCTGGCGCCCGAGTAGGCCGCGGCCACATCATCCGGGGTCCAGACGGCGGCGATCTTCGCGCCCGCGCTAAAACCCTGGCTCAGCCCGGCGACCAACCCAATCGTCATGGTGGCGCCGTCGAAGCTGACTGAATCAATCGTTCCGTACTCACTGGCGCCGGTATCCAGCACGGTCGTTCGGGCATCGATGCGGATCAGGTCGCCCTCCTGGAACGCCTTCGGTGTCATGGCCGCATAGGCCGCGTGCTCGGCCGTGACGGTCAGGCTGGTTGCGTTCTGCGCGGCATTGCTGGCGAGCACGCCGTAGCCATAGGGCCGCGCGGTTACCGCGTCCTGGGTATCGGTCTGGGTGCCCGGGTAGAGCAGGCAATAACTGTCGCCCGGAGTGCCGGACTCGATTGACACTTTTGGGTCGATCAGCGTCAGCGAGGCGGCATTGCGCACGCCGATGAACGCTTTCCTCCAGTGCGTCACGCCAGCCGCCCGTTGCGCTTGGGACACATCCGGCAGGAGGTTGTTTTTCACGGCCGAGACGATCTCGGTCAGGGTCATGCGCCCGCCGTTGGCCGCGGGGGCGGAGTCGCTCAGCAGGGCGGCTTGGTACCACTTCAATTCGGCGGTGAGAATGGACATGATGGGTTAGGTCTCGTTACACGGTCATCAATTTAATGGTGCCAACCAGCAGGTCGGTGGTGGCTGGGTCGGCGTAGTCGATCAGCGGTTGCAGATCTAGGGCCGGGGCGTCCTGGTGACGCCATGCAACCGTGAAACTGGTTGAGGTGCGGTCGCCGAAGGTCAGGGTGTAGATTGCTCCCGGCACCGATGCCAGTGCCGCAAGTGCGTCACCCTGTGCTCGGGTAAGCCATTGGTCCGCACCGGTTGTGAGCGTAATCGGGCGTCCGGCCAGGTTGGCATGGGCATAGACCGCGAGCCCGCCGTCTAGGCGGCGGCGGATCGTCTGGGCAATCGGCTGATCCTGGTATTCATCGCTCCAGAGTAGGCCCGCGGGTAGGGTGACGGGGCCCAGGGTGATACTCATGTGGTCGGTCTCCCGATTAGGACCACCCACAAGCGCCCCCATTTCTTCGACGCCATGGTGTAGGCGCCGATGTCGGTGGCTAGCGGGTCCATGATCTTGGCCTTGTGGCCCGGCGAGGCGAGGAAGGCGGCCATGACTTCGGACACGTCTTTCGCTCGGGTCGCCAGGTTCTCCGCGACGCTGCCCGCCTCAGCATACCCGGCCGCGACCGCGCGCATCAGGGGCGTGCTGTCACCCTCGCCGGTGTGGCTGGGCTGCTCTGCCGTCTGGGCGTCGAGCCAGAGCGCATGGGCATAGGCGGCATTGGCGAGCGTCGTGCTCCAGTCCAGGGCGGGCAGGGCCGTGGGGGTCGCAGCCGCGCGGGCGGCCGTGTGAGCGAGGACCAGCGATTCGAGGCTGACATCCAGCACGGGATCAGTGTCGGGGATGGCGGTGTAGGTCGGTGCCGGGAAGAAGGGTACCGCGGTGACGGGGGCGAAGGCGGTGCAGGTGCCCTGCGGGACGGCGACCGGGCTGGCGCTGAGGTATAGGCATTCATTCGCCGGGTAATACTCTGTCTGGCCTACCCAGCCCGCACTGGTCTGGTCGAATACCGCGATACATGGCCACGCACTGAGATAGGATGACTGTGCGGTCGGCAGGAGTAGCGCGATCGTTTGCCGATTGAGATAGGCCACGACTTCGGCGAGCGTGCCCCCGGCGAACGTTCTAAGTCCCATCTCCCCCTCGTCCACAACCCGGTCGGTGGCGATGGTGGCGAGCGTGGACGCAGCCATCTTTAACACTCGGTTGGTATCATCGGTGCGAACAGCATCCACGCTGTGATAACTCGGGCCACGCTCAAGTACGCGACGGCCACGGCCCGGAAGGTTGCGGTGCAGGCGCAAGCGCTCTACAGCAACAGTGTGGGTTTGCGTTGGTGTAGGGTCGTTATACGTCTCAGTGGT
>CAILVI010000284.1 GCA_903837595.1 uncultured Thiodictyon sp. | reverse complement strand
CCACGGCCGCGAATTGCACCCGCCGTCGGGCTTACCGGCCCCGGCATAGCCGGAATTTAGCCTCCGCGTGTACCCATCCGCGGGTCAGGAACGGCCTGCGGCGGGCACCAACTGCTCTTTCTGTGTTAGGCGCTCTGCGCCGCGAGCGCCGACAGCCGAAACGACGACGAATACCGTCCGCACCTGCGCCAGACGGCCGGCACCAGTGCCAGGTGTACGCAGCCGCGCTTCAGCTTCAGGCGTTACAGATCGCACTACGGCAGGCAGGCGCCGCACCCGGCGCAGTTGTCCGCCAGCAGGCGCACGCACTGACTGGGCAGCCGCTCGATCGCCTCATTGAAGCAGGCGTCGGCACAGTCTCCGGGACAGCGGTCGCAGCATTGCCCAGCGTCGAATCCACCAGCGGTGTGGGTAGCGAATGACATCGGACTCGGGGCTCATGCGATCCGGTAATTGAGCGGCAAGTCTAGGGGTGGCTACACCGGCTGCTAACCAAGCCTTTCTGCAAAGCAATCCAGCAGCCGCAGAGGCTGGAGCTGGCCCGATGGCTCTATTTTTGGCAGTGACGCGAGTAAACGGATGCCACTGGAGGCCATGATCGCCGGAGCGCCATCGGTAGGCTATTGATCCGCAGTCTTATCTGCATTCCTGCGTTGGTTAGCTAAAACCCTTTTTTACGCCAGGATCACCACGCCTGGGATACTGGTTCGCTATCTCAACCTGGAGCGCGCTCATGGCACGTATCGTTATCCTCGGGGCCGGCATTTCCGGACACACCGCGGCCCGACATCTGGGCCGGCAGCTGGGCAAGCAACACCAGGTCATCATGGTGTCGCCACGTCCGTTCTGGAATTGGGTGCCGTCCAATATCTGGGTGGCCGTGGGCGAAATGACCGAGCAGCAGGTCGCCTACCCATTGGCACCGATCTACAAGAAACTCAATGTCGACTTTCACCAGGCCAGCGCGCTGTCCATCTACCCGGAGGGCGAGACCGGGCACGCGCAGCCGTTCGTCAAGATCGAATATACCGACCCCGCACGCATCGGTCAGACCGAAGCGATTGACTATGATTATCTGATCAATGCCACCGGACCCAAGCTCAATTTCGGCGCGACGCCGGGATTGGGACCTGAGCCGGGCTATACCGTCTCCGTGTGCACCTCGGCCCATGCCCTGGAGGCGAATGCAAGGCTGCAAGAGACGATTGCCGCCCTGAAGGCCGGCAAGCCGCAAACCCTCGTCATCGGCACCGGGCATGGCATGGCCACCTGCCAGGGTGCGGCCTTCGAGTACATCTGCAACGTCGACCATGTGCTGCGCGAGGCCGGGGTTCGCCGACTGGCGCGGCTGGTATGGCTCAGCAACGAGTACGAGGTGGGGGATCTGGGGATCGGTGGCACCTTGATGAAGCGTGGCGGTTATGTGACCAGCGGCAAGGTATTCGTCGAATCGCTGATGGCCGAGCGCGGCATCGAGTGGATCACCCGCGCACACGTTAACAAGGTCGAGCCGGGCACCATTCACTATGAGCTGCTCGATGGGACCTATAATGAGATCCCGTTCGACTTCGCCATGCTGATCCCGCCCTTCGCGGGGGTCGGATTGAAGGCCTTCGACCCGAAAGGGGCAGACATCACCGAGGCGCTCTTTGCACCCAGCGGCTTCATGAAGGTCGATGCCGACTATGCCCCCAAGCCGTATGACGACTGGAGCAAGCAGGACTGGCCGCAGACCTACCAGACCCCGAAGTACCGCAACATTTTCGCCATCGGCATTGCCTTCGCCCCGCCGCACCTGATCAGCAAGCCGATGAAGAGCCCCAACGGCACCCCGATCAATCCCTCGGCGGCGCGCACCGGCATGCCCTCGGCCGCGATCGGCATGGCGGTGGCGGGGAGCATCCGAGACATGATCAACGGCGCCTCGGCACCGACCCACACCGCCTCGATGGCGGGAATGGGCGCGGCCTGCGTCGCCTCGACCGGCAAGCATTTCTTAAAGGGATCGGCCGCCTCCTTGATCGTCTTTCCCGTCGTGCCCGATTACGACCGCTACCCCCAATATGGGCGGGATCTCAACGTGACCTCCGGGGAGATCGGACTCGCCGGGCACTGGTGGAAATTCATTCTGCATCATCTGTTTATCTATCAGGCCAGGCTGCGCCCGGGCTGGTTCTTATTACCGCATTGATGCGCCTATTGATGCGTTTCCACTTTCACACTTCAGCGAGGTAAGCATCCATGGCAGGCGCAAACAGAGGACCCTATCATCAGGAGTCCTATCCCCCCGTCCCAACCGGATTCACAAAATACCTGCGGCGTTCGGTCCCCTGGCAACTCGTGCGCTTCGTGGTCATCGGCTGGCGGATCGTCAAACTCATGGTGAAGCCGCAAGGCTGACGGGAGCCCCCGGAGAGCCACAATCTTCGCCCGTTGGTTCCCGGGAGCGTTTTCAAGAGTATCAAGGTGGGGCGGGCGCAGCGCGTCCGCTGCGCTCCGGGCCGCAGTGGAGGGGAGGGTCGACGGTGTCGACACCCGGCTGCATGCCGGGTCGGGAGCACTCTTCGAGCAGCTCGCCCTGGTGGCTGCCATAATGGGGGAGCCCAGCGGGCACTTGCGCATCGATCGCGAACACAGACCACCCATAGGTGGAGGAGCACACGATGACCGCCATACACAGCGCCAGCCGTGACCTCAATCTAAACAAAAAGGGTTACCTGGCGCATTTCGATGACTGGGACCGGGGCATCGCCTTGGCCCTGGCCGCCGCCGACGGCCTGACCCTGACCGATGCCCACTGGCAGGTCATCGCGTTTATGCGCCAATATTATGTCGCCAACGAGATACCGCCCACCCCGCGGGTCGTTGTGAAGGCGGTCGGGCCGGCCGTCTCCGCCCATGTGCCCTGGACCCGTCAGCAGCTCGAAGACCTCTTTCCCGACGGCGGGTGTCGGCAAGCCTGTCGCATTGCCGGGTTGCCGGACTACTATTGCGCCGGGTGCTGACCCGTTTCACCGTGCTCAGACCAGACGAAGACATGACACATGACGAAACGAACCCGACATCCGAACGGCTGCGGCAGCAAGGCCTGAAACACCGGCGGGAAGACGAAGGATGGAAGCGGCTAATGATCTGGCTCACCCCCCAGGAAGCAGATACCCTGCAAACGCTGGGGACCGAGTGGCTGGGGCGCAGGGTCAAGGCCCTGCTGGCGGAACAGGACCCGATCCTGCACGCGGGGACCCTTGGGGATTCGATAGCAATCCCGGACCCAATCCCGAGCCAGGTGCCCCTCGAAAGCAAACTGGCGGCGGCAGTATTGGCGGAACGCGCCAGGACCATTGCGCTACTGTTCCGCTTGGGCAAGAGCACGCGCGACATTGCGCATCTGCTGCACCTGGAACTGTCCGAAGTAGCACGTGTATTGGCCCCGTCTCCCGAGCTCTTTTCCCTGGCGGGTGAACCGGCAACGCTGGAAGCCCCGCCGGATCAAATGGGTCTGATGCAGGAAGTTGACGCCCTGCTGGCTCAGGGGCTCTCGGGGATGGATATTGCCCGACAGTTCAACGCGGCGGGGCGACGTGCGGCAAACGGGGCGCAATACTGCGGGGCGAATCTGATACGCGACTGGCGGCGGTGGAAGGGGGCGTCGATCTAAACCGCAAGGAGGAGAAGCACGAGGCACAGTTACAGGCACTTGACGATGTTCGCCAGTCCCAGGCGCTGCACATCCTTCAGTGCCTCCCCGAGCCGACCGCGTCCGCGATGTTGGGCGTTCCGGCCTCGAAGCGCGCTGGCGGCCCTGGTAGAGGGTCCGCGCGAAGGTCAGGTCCGCGATCATGTTACTGCCGCCCTGCCAGGGCTCCATCGCCTCCAGTATCTCCGCGTTGCCATAGAGGAAACGCCAGCTGCGCCCACCCGAATCCGCCGCCCCCCCGGCAGCTCGGCCCCCTCAGGCCGTCTCCGGCACCGGGATCAGGGCACCGTCCGGCAGCACTGGCCGCGGTGCCGCCAGCCAGGGCGGCACCGGAAGATTATTGACGCGAAGAAAGTTAGGGTTGAAGAGGCGCGAGGCGTAGCGTGTCCCGGAGTCGCAGAGGATGGTCACGATGACGTGGCCAGGGCCGAGCTCCCGCGCCAGGCGCACCGCCCCGGCCACGTTGATGCCGGACGAGCTGCCCAGCACCAGCCCCTCACCAGCCACCAGGTCGAACACTGTCTGGACGGTCTCGACGTCGGGGATTTCCCAACTGAAGTCCAGCGTCAACCCCTCGATGTTTTGTGTCATACGACCCTGGCCGATTCCCTCGGTGATGGAGGAGCCTTCGGCCTTGAGTTCGCCGGTGGTGAACCAGGCGTGCATGGCCGCGCCGGGTGGGTCGGCCAGGGCGATCTTTACCGCCGGGTTCCGCTCCCGGAGTGCCGCCGCCACGCCGGCCAGGGTGCCGCCGGTACCGATGGCCGCGACAAAGCCGTCCACCTTGCCGTCGGTCTGGTGCCAGATCTCCGGGCCGGTGGTCTCGTAATGGCCCTGCCGGTTGGCCAGGTTGTCGAACTGCTGCGCCCAGATGGCGCCACGGGGCTCGCTGCCGGCGAGCTGCTCAGCCACCCGCTGTGCCACATGGACATAGTTGTTGGGGTTCGCGTAGGGGACGGCCGGTACTTCATAGAGGGTGGCCCCGCCGAGCCGCAGCGTGTCCTTCTTCTCCTGGCTCTGCGTTTCGGGGATGACGATGACCGTCCGGTAACCGCGGGCATTTCCGACCAGGGTGAGGCCGATGCCGGTGTTGCCGGCCGTGCCCTCGACGATGATACCACCCGGTTGGAGGAGGCCGCGCCGCTCGGCGTCGCGCACGATGGCCAGGGCCGCACGGTCCTTGACCGAACCGCCCGGGTTGAGGAACTCCGCCTTGCCGAGGATCTCGCAGCCGGTGGCCTCGGACAGGCGCCGTAGCCGGATGAGTGGGGTATTGCCGATCGTGGGGACGAAGCCGTCGCGAAGGTCCATGGGTGCGGGTCTCATGAGTGGATCAGCCGATCTGGCTTGGATAATCCAGTCCTGATGTTGTGTCAAGGCATTCGAGTTTTCGCATCGTCGATGACCCGGCCGCCGGGGTGCTGGCCACGGCCTTGATCATCGTTCCGGCCAGCGGCAGTCCGTCCGCAACCGGAGGTCGAGGCTTTAGCCGGTGGCGATTCGTCACACCTCTGAGAGAAATCAGTGGTGCCTGCAAGCCCGACCGGCCAAAGCCTCGACCAGTGGCCGGAACCACGATCACGGCCCTGGCCACGGGCCTTCATTTCACGAGACGGACAATCGATCAGCGTCGATTTTGTCCCTCATCGGAGATATTGGGCTGAGGAAAGGCTGGCCTATGCGCCGGGCCGGCGCATGCGGTGATCGCCGGGGAGTGCGCCAAAGTGGGCAAGGAGGCACCCGGCCACGCACTCGGCGACCCGGACATTGGATTGCGCCGTCAGCCCGGCGATGTGCGGCGTGAGCCAGAGATTCGGGATGCCGGCCAGCGGCGAGTCGGCCGGTAAGGGTTCTTCGGCAAAGCAATCCAGCGCGGCCCCCGCCAGGCGCCCCGAGCGCAGGGCGGCGGCCAGCGCGACCTCATCGATCAGCCCGCCCCGTGCGGTATTGATGAGTACGGCGCCGGGCTTCATGCGGGCCAGCGCCCCGGCATCGAGCAAATGGCGGGTCGCCGGCGAGAGCGGGACGTGCAGGGAGACCACGTCGGCACCGGCGAGCAGGGTATCGAGTCCGACCGCCAAGATGGGCCCCGCGGGGGGCGGCGACGGATCGTGGCCCCAGACGAGGAAACCCAGCGCGGTCGCCAACTCGCCGGTCAGGCGACCGATGTTGCCGCAGCCGATCAAACCCAGAACCTTGCCGGCCGCCTCATGCCCACCGGCGAGTGCCGCACGCGGCCAGTCACCGTTCGCCACCGCCGCGCTGGCACCGAAGCTGCCGCGCAGCAGGATGAGCGCGGCGGCAATGACATACTCCGCCACCGATCGGGCATTGGCGCCCGGTGCGCTACAGACGGCGATGCCGCGTGCCCGGCACCGCTCCAGGTCGATGTTGTCCAACCCGACACCCAGGCGTCCGACGACACTCAGGCGGGGTGCCGCGGCCAACAGCTCGGCGTCCACCCGCGTCTGATTGCGCACGATAAGCCCGCGGGCCTGCGCGAGGGCCGCGAACAGCGCGGCGCGGTCCTGCACCAACGCCGGGTCATAGTGAACGGCATGACGGGCGCGCAGCCGGTCGATCCCGGCGGCGTCCATGAATTCGGCGATGACGATGCTCATGGTGCGTGGATCTGCTCCAGGCTGGTGCCGGGGCGCACCCGGCTGAAGTTCACGCGATTCCAATCGGCGCGCAAAGGGCCGTCGCCGACCGCGGTAATGGTGGTAAAGGCAGCCTCTGCGGGTGGCGGCGGCGCGGCGCCGTCTTCGCGCCAATGGGCGCCGAGTGACGCGGTCCGCGCGAGTGCCGCGGTCGTGATGGCGCGGCTGACGGTGATCAGGTTGGCGAGGTCGAGCCAGGTGTGCCAGCCCAGATGGTAGGCGCCCGACCCGCCGCCGGCACCGCAGTGCCCGAGCCGCTCCTCCAACTCCCTGAGGCCACTCAGGCCCCGCTCCAACCCGGCCTGGTGGCGGAAGATGCCGACCTCGTCCCACATCAACTGCGCCAGGTCATCGCGCACCGCCTCCCGATCGGCCGCCGGGCGCCGCAGCGGCGCGAGGCAGCGCGCGATGAACTCACGCAGCAACTCACCGTCCGGCGCCACCGGCCCCAGCCCGGCGGCCAGGTCAGCGGCCGCGGTGTCGCCGGCGATGCCGCCGAAGACCGTGGAATTGGCCACCCCGTTGCCCCCCAGGCGATTGGCGCCATGGACGCCGCCGGTGTCCTCACCGGCGGCATAGAGGCCGGTCAGCGCGGTCCGCCCGTGCGGATCGAAGCACAGGCCGCCCATCAGATAGTGGGCCGAGGGCACGACCTCGACCCGGCCGCCGGCCAGATCGAACCCGCAATCCGCGCAACGCTCCACCATCCCCTTGAATTGGCGGCTGACCTGCGCCCGGCCCAGATGGGCGATCTCCAGATAGACGCCCCCGTTGGGGGTGCCGCGCCCCGCCCGGATCTCATCGAAGATGGCGCGCGAGACGATATCTCGGGTGGCGCGCTCGGCGCGTGGGTCCCAGTGGAGCATGAAGCGCTCCCCGGCGGCGTTCTTGAGCCAGCCACCCGCCCCCCGCAGCCCCTCCTCCAGCACGGTACCGTTCATGCGGGTCTCGGCCCCGGCCAGGAGGCCGGTGGGGTGGAACTGCACCATCTCCATGTCGCGCAGTGCCAGGCCCGCACCCAAGGCGAGGGCCAGCCCGTCACAACTCTTGTCGCCAGAAGGGGTGTGGAAGCGATACATGGTGGGGCCGCCGCCGGTGGCGAGCAGCACCGCCCTGGCCGCGACGAACAGGAAGTCTCCCGAGCGGACGTCGAGCAGCAGGGCACCACTGAGGCGCTCGTGTCGGGCATCTGGGATCAGGGCGACCGCGCGATGCTCCTCCAGGCGGCGGATGGGGCGCGCCCAGGTCTGTTCGGCCAGGCGGTTCATGATCTCGATGCCGGTCAGGTCCCCCTTGTGCACCGTGCGATCGAAGGTCTGCCCGGCAAAGGCCTTCTGGTGCAGGCTGCCGTCCGGGTTGCGGTCGAAGAAGCAACCCCAACGGTTCTCCAGTTCCAGCACCCGCCGCGGCGCGGTGCTGGCCAGGGTCCAGGCGAGCTCCTGGTCCGGGAGCCACTGGCCACTCTCCAGTGTATCCAGGAAGTGGCGCTCGACCGAATCACCGGCGGCCAGGGCCACGTTGTAGCCGCCCTGGACCATGCGCGTGCAGCCGGACTTGCCGAGCAACCCCTTGCACACCACGGCGATGTCGAGCCCCGGATCGGCCGTGTGCGCGTGCAGCGCGGCCAGCAGCCCGGCGCCGCCGGCGCCGAGGATGAGCAGGTCGGCCGTCTGGCGGCGCAGCGCCGGTGGGTGGCCGCTCAAGGTGTCACTCCCAGCCCCGCCAGGACGTCCGCCCGGCGGGCCTGGGCGGCGTCCTCGACCTCACGGTGAAGATCGCCGCCGTGGCTGTCGATGGTCACCAGCAGGGGGCCGAAGCCGTGCACCCGAAAGCGCCACAGCGACTCGGGGTGCAGGTCGTCCAGGTCGACTGCCTCGATCGCCTCGACCCAGGTCGTCTCCAGTGCCGCCGCGCCGCCCACCACGGCCAGATAGGCCCCGCCCAGGGCGGCGAAGGCGCGCCTGGAGTCGGCGCCGAGCCCACCCTTGCCGACGATCAGGCGCACCCCGAAGCGACGCATCAAGGGCTCGGTGAAGCGCTCCATGCGCGCGCTGGTGGTGGTGCCGACCGACACCGGCCGGTAGCCGACGGGGGCCGACGGTGAGGGCGGGACGCGCGCGACGCTCGGTGCCGTATGGATGACGGCCCCGCCGCAGAGATCCAGGCGCGTGGTACGACCCCGGTCGATGAGGTGGATCAGGGTGGCGTCGCGGATGCCGAAAAGGGTCCCTTCGAGCGTGACCGTATCGCCAACCCGCAGGGCGCGCACCTGGGCCTCGTCCAACGGTGGCCGCAGGACATCGGCCACTTGGCCCTTAGTCGCCATAACGCACCCCCTCGCGGGTGATCTGTGCCCGCGCCCGTCGCGCCGAGTGGCACTGGAGGTTGACCGCGACCGGGTTGAGGGTGATGTGGGTGGCGGCCAGCTCGATGTGCACCGCAAACGCGGTGGCGTCGCCACCGAGCCCCTGGGCGCCGATGCCCAGGCGATTCACCGCGCCGCTCAGGGCCGCCTCCAGTGCGGCCCCCTGGGGGTCCTCACAGCGGCTGCCCAGCGGTCGGGTGGCCGCCAGCTTGGCGAGCTTCAGGCAAAGGTCGGCGCTGCCGCCAACGCCGACCCCGACCACCGTCGGTGGGCACGCCTTACCGCCGGCGGCGAGCACACAGTCGATCACAAAGCGCTGGATGGCCGCCACCCCGTCGGCCGGCAGGGCCATCTTGAGCCAGGACTGGTTTTCCGAGCCGCTGCCCTTGGGGATCATCAGGATATCGAGCACCCCCACACGCTCATCGAAGTCGATATCGATGGCCGGGATACGGATACCGCAGGAGTCCTGCCCATTGTGACGGCTCAGCGGGTGCACGACCGACGAGCGGAAGGGATGCTCACGCGTCGCCCGGGCGCAGCCCGCACGAATGGCCTCCTTCATGGCCAAGCCGTCCACCTGGACATCACGGCCGATGGTGATCCGGTAGAGCGGCAGTCCGGTGTCCTGGCAGAGCAGGCCGTCGGTCTGCGCGGCGACCACGATGTTGTGTTGCAGGGTAGCGAGCACGGCGTGTCCGCGCTCATGCGTCTCAACGGCGGCCAGGTGCGCGATGCCGGCCTGGATGTCGGCGGGGAGCACCTTGAGTGCGCGCAGGTAAAGGTCGCGGGCGACCTCCTCGATCAGGTCCGGTGAGACCCGCAGTACCTCAGGCATGCATCCCCCAGCGGCGCAGGGTGCGCGCCTCAATGGTGCGAAAGACCAGGTTCTCCACCAAGAGGCCGATGAGAATGACCATCAGCAGTCCGGCGAAGACCGAGGATATCTCGAGCCGATTCTTGTTTTCGTAGATGTACCAGCCGAGCCCTCCGGACCCGGAACTGATGCCGAAGACCAGTTCGGCAGCAATGAGGGTACGCCAGGCGAAGGCCCAGCCGATTTTGAGCCCCGAGAGGATGCAGGGGAAGGCGGCCGGGATCAGGATCTTGGCGACAAAGCCCAGGCCGCGTAGGTCGTAGTTGCGGCCCACCATGCGCAGGGTCGGGGAGACGGCCTTGAAGCCGCTGTGGATGTTGAGCGCCACCGGCCAGAGCACCGAATGCACCAGGACGAAGATCAGGCTGCCGTTGCCCAGGCCGAACCACATCAACGCCAGCGGCAGCAGCGCGATGGCCGGTAGTGGATTGAACATGGCGGTCAGGGTCTCGAGCAGGTCCTGGCCCGGGCGGGTACGGATGGCGAGCGCCGTGAACAGGCCCGCCAGGACCACCCCGATGACATAGCCGGTGAGGAGTACCTTCAGCGAGAACGCGGCGCGCAGCAACAGGGTGCCGCTCGCGGTGTCCGTGATCAGCACCCTCAGGGTCTCACTGAAGGTCGGGAAGATCAGCGGGTTGTCGAGCCAGACCGCATAGGCCTGCCAGAGGGCGGCCAGCAGTGCCAGGATCAGCCCCTTGCGCAGGGCGCCGATGGCGGCCAGCCGCTCGCCCAGCGGCAATGGCCGCTCCACCGGCTCGCGCAAGGCCAGGGACCGATCGGGGGGCGCGGTCAACTCATGCATGGATCACCTCGGCGGCCTGGTCTGGGGTAGCGAAGAGCGCCTCGTGGATGCGCTCCGAGAGGGTGCGGCCGGTCTCATCGGTGCGGTCCCGGCCATCGCTCTCAAGCTCGCCGCGGACCCGTCCCGGATGCGGCGACAACAGCAGGATGCGGGTACCGAGCTTCACCGCCTCGGGGATCGAATGGGTCACGAACAGGACCGTGAAGCGGGTGTCCTCCCACAGTCGCAGCAACTCGTCCTGCATGTGACGGCGGGTCAGTGCATCAAGCGCCGCGAAGGGTTCGTCCATCAGCAGGATATCGGGCTCCATCGCCATCCCGCGGGCAATCGCCACCCGCTGCTTCATACCGCCCGACAGGGTATGGGGATAGCTGTCGGCGAACTTGGTCAGGTTCACCTTGCCGATGTAGTGCCGTGCCCGCGCCGTTGCCTCGGCCTTGGTCAGACGCTGGCCCTCGATCAGCGCGAAGACGACGTTCTGCAGCACCGTTTTCCACGGCAGGAGTTGGTCGAACTCCTGGAACACCATCATCCGGTCCGGTCCCGGCCGCTCGATGGCGCGCCCTTTGAGATGGATGGCGCCTTCGACCGGGCTGAGATAGCCCCCCACCGCCTTGAGCAGGGAGGACTTACCGCAGCCGGAGGGTCCCAGCAGGACATAGCGGTCACCCTGCTGCACCCGGAAGCTGACCCGCCAGGTCGCGGTGACCAGGCGCCGCTCGGTGGCATAGCGCAGGGTGACCCCCCTGACATCGAGCAGGGGCACGGCGGGGTCGGTGGCGCTCACGGCCCCTCAACTCCCCGCCAGGCCATGCACCTCGGGGAAGAAGAGGTCCTTCCAGGTGTCCGGCTTCTGCTTGATCGAACCGATCTTATAGAGGAAATCGCTGTACTTGGTGACGTTGCGCGGGGTCAGGGTGAATTCCACCTGGGGATCTGTGACGATCTTCTCCACGTCCGCCACCGTGCCCTTGTCCTTGGAGGCGCGCAGATACAGCGCTGAGGCTGCCGCCTTGTCTTGATTGATGATCTGCTCCGCCTCTGCGAGCGCCTGAAAGACCGCCGCATAGAGCTTGGGATTGGCCTCGCGGAAGGCCGCGGTGGTCCAGACGACATTGAATGAAGACGGGCCGCCGAGGACGTCATAGGAATTGAGCACCGTGTGGATCTCGGGTTTCTCCAATTGCTGATACTGGAAGGGCGGCGCGGAGAACTGGGCGCTGATCTCACCGGCGCCCGAGAGCAGCGCGGTCTGCCCGTCGGGGTGTGAGAGCGAGACGGTGAGCGGGTCCAGGCGTTCCTGCTGGCCTTCGCCAAAGGCCTTTTCGGCGGCCATTTGCAGCGTCACCGCCTGGATCGAGACCTTGGCGGCCGGCAGGGCGATCTTGTCCTTCTCGGTGAAGTCCTTGATCGTCCTGACCGCGGGATTGCGGGTGTTGAGCAGGAGCGGCATGGAATCCAGGGCCGATACCAGCTTGACCTCACCCTTGGTGCCCCGGGTCTTGGCCCACAGGGTGACGGCCGGGGCAATCCCGCCCGAGGCGAAATCCAGGCTCCCCGAGAGCAAGGCGTCGTTCATGACGTTGCCGCCCGCGAACTTGGTCCAGGACACCTCCACATCGCCCAGGCCGGCCGCTTTGGCGTGTTTCTCGATGAGTTTGTTCTGCTCCACCACGATCAGCGGCAGGTAGCCGATACCGTACTGTTGGGCCAGACGAACCTGCGCGACCTCCTTGGCGGCGGTCGGCGTGGCTGGGGCGAGCGCCGGTGCGGCGGCACACAGGCTGGCGACTACCAGGCTGGTCAGGGTCTGCAGGAAATGACGGCGGTTCTTCATCAAGGCTTCTCCGTGGATTGAGCAGGTGGAATCGGTGCGCTTCAGGTCAGGCGCCAGGCCGCGAGCAGCACCACGACGCCGCAAGAGAGCCAAGCGAGGATCAACAACAACAGTTGGCGGGATGCGGCGCCCAGAAACTCGATGGCCAAGAGCCGCAGGCCGCCCGCGAGATGCAGGCTCAGAAGCGCGATCAGCACCAGTTCAGCGATGCGCACCAGGGGCGTATGGGTCCAGGCAAGGCCCGCCTCCAGGCCCTCTGGCCCCGTGAGCGCCAGGCTGAGCAAGCAGAAATGGACCGGGAGGAACAACGTCAGCGCGAGCCCGGAGAGGCGGTGCAGGCGAAAGGCCCACCCGGCCGGGGTCTGGTTCAGGTAACGACCGCCCATAAGGCCCTCCCGCCCAAGGCCACCAGCAGGACCGCGACCAGCACCGCCGCGCCGTCGCGTCGGGTGCCGCGCCACGGGGTCCACTCGGCAATCAGGACCCGTACGCCCAGGGCCCCATGGATGGCCGCCAGGAGCACGAAGCTGCCATAGAACAGGGCGACCACCGCGCTATGGCGAGTGCGGCCCAGGATCTGCTCCGCGGAGAGCCCGGCGCCGCCGACCGCGAGGATCGTGATCAGGTGCACGCCGACCCAGAGCGCCAGCGCGACCGCGGTGACGCGTTGCAGCAGCCAGAGCCGGGGCTCCCAGAGCTGATCGCGGGACTGGCTGGCCATGGCCGTCACCGGGTACCGCCGAGCAGGGCCGCAACGCCCTGGCGCTTGAGTGCGGCAATTGACGCGGCGGGTGAGAGCCCTTTGGGGCAACGCTCGCTGCACGCGAAACGCGAGTGGCAGGCATGGCAACCGGCATCGCCCGAAACGGCGTGCAGCCGTGCCGCGCGGGCGCCGTCGCGCGTGTCGTTCTGCAAGGTCCAGGCACGGTTCAGGGCCGCCGGTCCGAGATATTCGGGGCGGTCGCCGACGGTGTCGCACTCGCTGTAACAGATGCCGCAACCGATGCACTCGATGCCGGCCTCGACCGCCCGGCGCGCGGGCGATTCCGGGGCGATGGCGGCAAAGCCATCCGCGTCCGGCCTTGGGACGAAATAGCCCCCTGCCGCCGTCCATTGGTCGAAGAACGGGGCCAGATCGCAGACCAAGTCGCGAACCGCAGGCAGGTGATCGAGCGGCGCCAGTTCCAGCGCGTCGTCCCGCACGACCCGATCCAGATGGGTCCGACAGGCCCAGCGGGCGATCCCATTGACACGCACGGCACAGGAGCCGCAGACGCCGACCCGGCAGGCGTGGCGAAAGGCGAGCCCCGGATCCAGGCGACGCTGGATGAAGCGCAGTACGTCGAGCACCGTCTGATTCGCCAGGCGTGGCACGGCGAAGGACTGGAAGCCGCCGTGCCGTTCCCCGCGCCACACCCGTACAGCGATGGTGTCGCTGGTGCCGGTGCCGCCCATCTCAGGCACTGCGGTACAGCTTGGTCAGCACGAACTCGCGGTGACCCAGTGCCTCGGCCGCGGTCAGGCGGCCGTTGGCGGTGCGATACATCATGTCCAGCAAGGCATCGCCCGCGCCGTCCAGGGTCAGCTCGCGTTGCAGCAGACCGGAGCAATCCACGTCGACGTGCTCGCCCATGGTGCGCACCGTGCGCGGATTGGCGGTCAGTTTGATGACCGGCAGGATGGGATTGCCGATCACATTGCCCTGACCGGTGGGGAAGAAATGCACCACGAAGCCACCGGCCGCCGCCAGGGTCACCATTTCGGCCGCGGCCGAACTGGAATCCATGAACCAGAGGCCCGGACCCGTCGGCGTCTGGGCGGGTTCTAGCACACCATCGAGCAGGCAGTGCTGGCCGATCTTCTGGATATTGCCGAGCGCCTTCTCCTCGATGGTGGTCAGGCCGCCGATGATGTTGCCCTTGGTCGGCTGGGAATCGGAGAGGTCGTCGGTCTTATTGGCCAGGATGAAATCGTTGTAGTCGTTCCAGGTCTTCAGGAATTGCCGGCCGATCTCCGGGGTGCCGGCGCGCTCCGCCACCAGGTGCTCGGCACCGGTGATCTCAGAGGTCTCACCGAACAATAGCGTCGTGCCCGCCCCATAGAGCTTGTCGAAAGCGTTGCCCACGGTGGGGTTGGCACCGCAACCCGAGGTGGTATCGGATTCGCCGCACTTGGTTGAAACCCAGAGCGCTTCAATGGCATGTTCGGTCCGGCGCAATTCGGACGCCCACTGGAGATACTGCTGCGCCGCCCGCGAGGCGTTCGCGATGGTATTGATGTCGCCGTTGAGCTCGATGGCAAAGCCGCTGACCGGCTTGCCGGTGGCGGCAATGCCCTCCACCACCCGTTGCGTCCAGCCCGGCTCGATGCCGATGACCACCACGGCCGCGACATTGGGATTGGCGCCGGTACCAATGAGGGTGCGAAAGTGCAGCTCCAGGTCAGCCCCGAATTGCAATCGGCCGTAAGGGTGCGGCAGCGCCAACACCCCCTTGATATTGTTTGCTACCGCCTCGCTGGCGGCGTTGGACAGGTCATCCACCGGCAGGATGACAACATGATTGCGCACGCCGACGCGGCCGTTTTCACGGTGATAGCCGAAGAAAGTCGGGAGCCCCACTGATTACCACCTTTTGGTCTTGACATTGTGAACATGCAGATGTGCGCCGGCCTGGATGTCGGCGATGGCGCGACCGATGTCATGGCCATACTTGATGATCGTATCGCCGCTGGCGATGGCGTGCAGGGCGAGTTTATGGCCGATGGGGATGTCCTCCACGGCCGTGATGGTGAGGCTGTGATCCCCATCCATCACCCAGCCGTCCAAGGCATCACCGGCGCGCACGCCCTCGACCACGACCACGCCGGTCGAATCACGGGGACCGTGCACGACAAAATGAATCATGGATTCCTCACTCTGGCAGTGGTGTGTTTGCGGATGGGCATGGTCGAACGTCAATGCCGACGGCGCCGACGTTATCGGGCCTCATGGCACTCTTTTCGAATTAACAGCGTATGGCTTCCCAAGACATTCAGGAACCATTTATTTTCGATTTGGTTAGCAGGATTCCTTTCGCCGAATCAGGGTCCGGGTCATTTTCCGCCCGCCTGGTGTCACGTTGCCATACCGAGCGAGCCGGGAAGGTCCGGCATAGGCGCGTCTGGAAAGAAGGCGGGGATCCGCAAACACGTCCTGCCGGAGCGCAGCCAAGCGATTACGACGTTACCTTGCCGCCGAAACGGCGCGCGCTAACCCGGGGTGAGCAAGTTCCGCTGGTACCCGCGCCACCGGGGGTTTTCCAGCACGCGGCGGCCTGATAGGAACTTCCAACAGCTGCGCGTCCTGCTTGCCCGGCGCGGTCCAGTCCTGGATGAAACTCGGCCTCGGGATGGGAAGCGTCGGTGTCGGCAGGCCTATCGCATTGCCGGGTTACCGGACTATGATGGTACCGGCCGTTGAGCCTGCCACCGATCCGTTACGCCATGACCAGACCAGACGAAGACATCGCCTCCCTGCGCCGCATCCTGAAGGCCAACCACACCATTGCAGTGGTGGGCCTCTCGGCCGAGTGGCACCGGCCGAGTTTTTTCGCGGCCAAGTACATGCAGGGGCACGGTTATCGGATCATCCCGGTCAACCCCCGCTACCCGGAGATCCTGGGCGAGCGCTGTTTTGCCAGGCTTGAGGACATCCCCGAGCCCGTGGACATGGTGGACTGCTTCCGCCGCGCCGCGGACCTGCTGCCGATCGCCCGCTCCGCCGTGGCGATCGGCGCCCGGTGCCTATGGCAGCAACTGGGAGTGAAGAACCTGGAGGCCGACCAGCTGGCGCGCGACGCGGGGCTCACGACGGTGATGGACCGCTGCGTGAAGATCGAACATGCGCGCCTCTTCGGCGGTCTGCATTGGGTCGGCGTCAACACCGGCGTCATTTCAGCCAAACGTCCCATCTGAAGGCGACCGACACCCATGGCCGACCACCAGTTCCAACCCGAGACCCTGGCGATCCACGCCGGGCAGATCCCGGACAGCACCACCGGCGCCCGCGCCCTGCCGATCTACCAGACGACCAGCTTCGTCTTCGACAACGCCGGGCACGCCGCCTCACTGTTCAATCTACAGACCTTCGGCAATGTCTACTCGCGGATCTCCAATCCGACGGTGGCCGCGCTGGAGGAGCGGCTGGCCGCACTGGAGGGCGGGCGGGCGGCGGTCGCGTCCGCCAGCGGCATGGCCGCCGAGGCGATGGCCCTGATGACGCTGCTGCAAGCGGGCGACCACCTGGTGGCCGGCGGCGCGCTCTATGGCGGGACCGTGACCATGCTGGCGGTCAATCTGGCCAAGCTCGGCATCGAGACCAGCTTCGTCGATGCCGCGAACCCCGAGGCCTTCGCCGCCGCGCTGCGCCCCAACACCCGCGCCATCTTCGCCGAGAGCCTGGGCAACCCCAGCCTCGCGGTACTCGACATCGCCGCGGTGGCCGCAGTGGCGCACGCCCACGGCATACCGCTGATCGTGGACAACACGGTGCCCTCCCCCTTTCTGTGCAACCCCATCGCCCTGGGGGCCGACATCGTCGTGCACTCAGCAACCAAGTACCTGGGCGGTCACGGCACCACGCTCGCCGGCCTGGTGGTCGAGAGTGGCCTGTTCCCCTGGGACAACGGCAAGTTCCCGGGCATGACCGAGCCCTCCCCCGGCTACCACGGCGTGAAGTTCTACGAGACCTTCGGTGACTGCGGCTTCACCATGCGTTGCCGCATGGAAACACTGCGGGTCTATGGCGCCGCGCTGGCACCGACCAGCGCCTGGCAGATTCTGCAAGGGGTGGAGACCCTGCCCCTGCGCATGGAGCGGCACTGCCGCAATGCCCGCGCGGTCGCTGAGTTCCTGCGCGCCCACCCGCAGGTCAGTTGGGTCGACTACCCGGGTCTGCCCGACCACCCCCAATACGGGCTCATCGAGCGGCAGATGCGCCAGGTGGAGGGTGCGCCCGGCGCCTCCGGCCTGCTCGCCTTCGGTGTGAAGGGCGGGATCGAGGCTGGCGTGCGTTTCATCGAAGCGGCGCAATTCATGAGCCACCTGGCCAATATCGGCGACACCCGTACCCTGATCATCCATCCGGCATCCACCACCCACCGCCAGCTCGACGCGGCTCAGCAGGCCGCGGCGGGGGTACGGCCGGATATGATCCGGCTGTCGGTGGGCTGCGAGCATATCGACGATATCCTATGGGATATCGATCAGGCATTGAAGCGCTCTTGACGATTGGCGTCGTAACCCCGCCAACCGTCCTTAGCGTGCGTCTTAGCATCCCGGCCAGGGAGGACAACCGCTGCGCCGCCAGGGGCGCGAAGATCGCGATGTTTGTCGCTCGTAACGGTTCGCGTGAGGTATGCTGAGGGCGCGTTGGCGTCTGCGCCGTTTCAGAACCGTCTGCCTACAACCTCACGTTGACTGAACACCTCCCGTCCTTGAGGCAAATGTCCGATCCAACCGAACTCGCCCCCTGCGCCGCGCCGCTCCCCGCGGCCGAACTCGAGCATTGGACCAAGCGCTATGCCCAAACAGTCGATCCATTGGGGGACTTGACGGGGAGCGTCTTTGTGATCGTGCGGGTCGCGGGTGAGCGCTTCGCCTTGCCCATGCAGGCACTGGATGAGGTGGCGAGTGTCACGACCGGGATCGCGTTGCCACATGTCAGCGCCTTGGTGCTCGGATTGGCCAACGTCCGCGGCGAGCTGGTGCCCCTGCTCAATACCGGCGCCTTGCTCGGGATCAACAGTAGCTACCGGCTGGGGGCGGCCAACCGGACCCTGGTGGTCCGCGATGCGCGCAGTCGCCGTGCCGGATTGCCGGTGGATGCGGTAGAGTCTGTCGTGGCATTGGATGCAGATAGCTTCCAGGCCCAGGGCGGGGTGGCGACCAACGCGCCGATCCGCCGCATCGGCGTGGGTGAGCACAAGGGTCGTTCGCTCACCCTGCTCGATGTGAGCCCGCTACTTGCCGCGGGCTTCAACCATTTTTGAGACCCGGACGAGACCCCGGGCCAGATCGAGGACCATCGGATGCACGCCGACCAGACGGGCGATCATGCCCACGACCCGAGCCAGGCCCACCAGGCCGAGCATGCCGGCGACTTCGTCGTCCCGGAGCCCGACGGGGTCCAGAGCGGTATGCCCTTCCACGGGCCGGACGATGGCGACCAGGGGGCGCGGCCGAGCGCTCGCCGGGAGTCGGCCGGGGGCCTGATGACGGGGTCGGGCTACGGCGGGCGCGCCGCCGCGCGTGGCTTAAGCCTCAAGCGCAAACTGAACCTCTCCCTTGGGCTGCTCACGCTGGTGATCCTGGTGCTCGGGCTGGTCTCGGTGAATACCCTGCACGGGCTCACCGCGGAGGGGATCCCGGAACTGGGGCATCACGCGGACCTGGCCCAGGTCAGTGAGGATATCAAGACGGCGGTCTTCCGCACCATGACGGCCCAGAGCGACTATCTGCTGGTCGATGAGCAGAGCGCCGCGGATAAAGTCTTGCGGCTCGCTACCCGGGTGCGTGAACAGATCAACCAGTTGAACCCCCTGGCCGGGAAGATCGCCAGTTCCGCGGGGACCAACGTGACCGCCCAACACCGCGCACTGACGGAGGCATTGGACGACTATGAGGCCCGCTTCACCGCCGAGGTCAAGGAGGTCGTCGCCCTGCACAAGGGGCAGGCCGACCGGGAGACCGCCATGGCGACCGGCGAGAAGGACCTGGCCAGCCGGTTGGACGCGGTCATCGTGGCCGCCCGCGACCTGACCGCTGCCGCCTGGCCCGAGCAGGGCGTCGGCAGTCCCGCCCAGGTCGCACTGGGGCGGACCCTGGAACGGTTGAACCGGAACCTGCTGGTCGAACGCGTCCAGCTTGAGACCTTCTTCGCCTCCCACAGCCCGGCGCTGAACGATGCCGCGCGCACCAGCGCGGCGGAACTGGCCGCCCAACTCGATGCATTGCGCGCGGACGCCGCCGCCGCCGGGCTCGCCGCCGGGCTTGCCGACCTCAAGAAGGCCCTCGCCGGGTACACCGCGCAACTGCGTGAAGTCGGGGCCAAGATGGCCCAAAACACCAACGCGGCGGCCCAGACCCAGACGCAGATCGCCGTGCAGGAGCAGTCACTGACTACCGCTGGGGAACGCATCCTGACCTTGGCCGAGGACTTGGCATCCAGCGCCTGGCGTGACATCGACACCGAGAGCAGGGGTCTGGAGGACAGCGGCGTCCAGGCCCTGTGGCTGGTGGGCGGTACCGCCCTGCTGGGTCTGGCGGTGGGGCTCCTGGTGCTACTGACGGTGCCGCGACCCATCGTCGCGGCCGTCGAGGCCCTGATGGCCGGCGCCCACCAGATTGCCCGCGGCAACCTGACCTATGCGGTGGATGTGCGCAGCCGCGACGAGCTGGGCGCCCTGGCAGACTCATTCAACCAGATGCGCGAGAACCTGCTCAACCTGGTCCAACGCATCCAGCGGGCGAGCGTGCAACTGTCCTCGTCCATCAACGAGATCCAGGCAGCGGCCACCGAGCAGGCGGCGTCCGCCACCGAGCAGGCGAGCGCGGTCAATGAGCTCTCCGCCTCGTTGAACGAGATGTCGCAGAGTGCCGTCACCCTGGTCTCGTCGTCCGAGACCGTCGGGCGCAACGTGGACGAGATCGCCGGCATCGTCACCGACAGCAACCACAAGTCCACCCAGATGATGTCCTCCATGGACGCCATCGGGCTGTCGACCCGCCAGACGGCCGAGCGCATCAAGGCCCTGAACGACAAGATGGACGATATCAACGAGGCGGTGGCGACCATCTCCATGGTTGCGGACCAGACCACCCTGTTGTCGCTCAACGCCTCCATCGAGGCCAACAAGGCAGGGGAGATGGGCAAGGGGTTCTCGGTGGTCGCCCAGGAAATTCGCCGGCTGTCGGACCGCTCCATCGACTCCGCCGGCAACATCAGTGGCATGGTGCGCGACATCCAACGTGCCACGGAGTCCTCGGCGCTCGCCATGGACAAATCCTCCGAGGAGATCCACCACGGCGTCGCCCTAGTGGGTGAGACGAGTACGGCCCTGGTCGCCATCAACGCGGCCATGGACCGGATCCAGGAGCAGATGAGCATGATCCTGGAGTCGGTCCGCGCCCAAGCGGACGCCGCCCGCATGGTGCAGACCACCTCCACCGAAATGCTCTCATCCGCCAACATGGTCGCCAAGGCGGCGAGCCAGACCCGCTCGGTCACCTATGAACTCAATGCGATGGCGACCCAACTGGCCAGCGCCGTCTCAGTCTTCCGGGTTTGAGCCAACCCGATGGAGGCCCTGCTCTTCACGGCTAACGGCGGGCGGTTCCTGACCCGCCTGACGGCGCTCGACGAGATCCTGATGCCGGCGCGCCTGAGCCGATTGCCCGGTGCCCCGGACTTCATCGCCGGGCTGCTCAACTTGCGCGGCGAGGCCCTGCCCGTGCTCACCCTCGCCGAGCGCCTGGGCGGCAGGCCCCCGTCGGATTGGCGGCACGGCAATCGCGTCCTGTGCTTTACCGCCGCCGGGCGCCCGCTGGGGCTGGTCGTCGACGCCGTGACCGGGATCAGTACGCTGGGCGATGAGCAGCGGCGCCCCCCGATCCTGAGCGAGCGCGCCGCGAGAGGCTGTGCCGACCTGTGGCTGATCGACGGCGGCATTACCCAGGAGATCTGCCTGCCGGACCTGCTCACGCCGGCGGAACTGGGCCTGCTGCGGGACTTGGTGCCGGGGTCGGCCGCGTGAACGATTTGCTCGAAATCTTCCGGGAGGAGGTGGAGGCTAACCTGAAAGAGGGAACCCGCCTCACCCTCGAGTTTGAGCACGCCCCCCCGGATCGGGCCGGCACTGAGGCCCTGATGCGGGTCTTCCACACCCTCAAGGGGGCTGCACGGGCGGTCCAGTGCGACCAGGAGCTGGACATCGCGCACCGCCTGGAGGACGTCCTGCACGACCAACTCGACGGCAGTGGACCATGGCGACCCGCCACGGTGGACCTGTGCCTGATGGGCGTGGACCTGCTGCACGATACCCTGGCCGCGCGACTGGCCGGCGCCCCCTGGCCGGACATGGCGGGGTTCGCAGCGCGGGTCGATGCCTATCGGGCGGGCCTCCCGGAGCCCCCACCGGCACCGACGCCGGCGCCGCCCATGGACAGAGGTACCGATGGGGGCTTCGGCTTGGATCTCATGGGGATCTTTGCCGAGGAGGTCGTCGGCCAGCTGGCTGAGGCCCGCGCGCTGCTGGCGGTGGGTACCGGGGCGAGCAACGCAGAGGACCTGCGGCGGGTCTTCCACACCCTGAAAGGCGCGGCCCGGGCCATCGGCTGCGACCCCATTCGCACGGTCGCCGGGGCGCTGGAGGACCTGCTGCATGAGTCCGGGACGGCTGGCAATCCGGCGCCGTTCGCCAGCCTTCCGCTGGCCGTGGACTGCGGCCTGCGCTGGATCGAGTCACTGCTGGCCATCCTGCGGCGAGGGGCCGAGGCGCCGTCGCTTACCCCCCTGCTCGAACAGCTCGCCCGCCAGCGTGAGACCGGTCAATTTACACCCTGTTCGCCACCGGTGCTGGCCGCCGAGGCGCGCCCCGCACTCGAGGGTCCAGCCGCCGAACCGCCGGTCACTCCGACCCGTCCGGTAGCGTCCGCGCCGACTGGCCCACCCCTGCCGGTCGTGTCCACTGCGCCCGCCAATGGCCCCGCCAACCGGTCCGCCGGCGGCCAACGCACCCGGCTCGCCTATGAGCAACTCGACCGCCTGCATCGCCTCTCCGGGGAACTGACGGTCGCCGTGGCCTCGCTCGCCGGGCAGCGCAATCAACTGCGCGGCCTGACGCGGGAACTGACCCGCGCGGGTCAGCACTTGGGCCGGCTGGTGGCCGGCAACTTGACCGATGACCTGGACCGGGAGGCCCTGCATGAGTCGCTGCGCCAGGTGGCTCAGCGGCTCGCCACCACCGCCGGGGGGTTAGACGGACTCACCGATACCCACGACCGGATGGAGGGCCGCCTCCACCACCTGGCCGACGGCCTGGCGGACGAGGTCACCCAGGCACGCCTGCTGCCCCTGTCGGACCTCTTCGACGACTATCCGCGGATGGTTCGGGACTTGGCCCAAGAATTGGGCAAGTGGGTGGAACTGCATGTGGAAGGGCAGGACAACCGCATCGATCGCGCCGTGCTGGAGCAGTTGCGCAACCCCCTGCTGCATCTGCTGCGCAACGCCCTGGATCATGGTATCGAGTCACCCGCGGTGCGCGAATCCCAGGGTAAGCCGGCGGTCGGACGCCTGACCCTGGAGGCGCATCGGGTGGGTGCCCGGATGCGCCTGCGGGTCAGCGATGACGGGGCCGGCATCGATCTGGGGCGCCTTCAGGCCGCGGTGGTCGCCGCCGGGCACACCACCCCGGCGCTCTGGGCCCAACTGGGGAGCGAGGAGCGCACCGCGTTCCTGTTCCTGCCAGGCTTAACGACCGCTGCAAGCCTCTCCACCACCTCGGGCCGCGGCTTCGGGCTCGACATCGTCAAGGCCGGGATCGAGTCCAGCGGCGGCAGCGTGGCGGTCTACGGGGAGCCTGGCCGTGGCACCTGCTTCGAGTTGCACGTCCCGCTCAGCCTGTCGCTCACCCGCTGCCTGCTGGTGGTCGGTGGCCGGCACCCCCTGTTCGGCGACCAGCGCTACGCCTTCCCCATGACCGAGGTAGCGCGGGTCCGGCGACTTGTCCAGGATGAACTGCGCGAGCTCGAGGGGCGCCTGGCGGTCCACCTGGACGGTGAGACCCTGCCACTGTTTCAACTCCACACCCTGCTGGGCTTGGCGCCCATCCACCAGGACCTGCAACGCAAACACCTGCTGGTCTTGGATGAGGGCGGGGGTCGCTTCGGGCTCCTGGTGGAGGCGGTCGTGGACGAACTGGATATGGTGGCCCGCCCGCTGGACGAACGCCTGGGTAAGGTCGCGGAGATTGCCGGGCTCACGCTCCTGGACGACGGTGGGGTCGCCCTGATCATGGACGTACCCGACCTGCTTCAGCGCCTGCGCGAGGGTGCCGGCTATCTGGCGCCCGCCGGGCTCCAGGCCGCAACGGACTCGGCAGAGGAGGCCGCGGCGCCTGCCCAAGTCCTGGTGGTCGAGGACTCGGTGACCGTACGTGAGGTCGAGCGGCATTTTTTGGAACAGGCCGGCTACCAGGTCACCACCGCGGTCAACGGGATGGACGGGCTCAACAAGGCCAAGGCGGGCGACCACCGCATCCTGATCACCGACATCGACATGCCGCGCATGAACGGCATCGAGCTGATCCGCACCCTGCGCGGCATGGACCGCTTCCGGCAACTGCCGATCATCGTGGTGTCCTATAAGGACCGGGCCGAGGACCGGAACAAGGCGATGGAGGCCGGCGCTGACCGTTATGTCACCAAGTCTGAATTCGACACCGACGCCATGCTGGCGATGGTCGCCCAACTTCTGGCAAACAGCCCGGCGCGGATCGGCGGATGATCGAGGCACAACCACCGTTGCAACGCGCCTTATCCACCCCGGGTGTCCTGATCATCAATGATTCGGCGGTCGCCCGTGCGGTGACCGCCGCGGTGATCCAAGCGGACGGTGGTTTCCGGCTGCTCGGTCAGGCGACCTGCGGAACCGATGGGGTGGCGGCGGCGCAGCGGCTACGCCCGCAATTGGTGCTACTCGACATGCACATGCCGGATATCAACGGGGTAGAGGTCACCCGGCGCATCATGGCGGTGTGCCCCACGCGCATCCTGATCTCCAGCGCGACCATCCGACGCAACACCACCTATGTTTTCGATGCACTCAAGGCCGGCGCCGTTGACTACACCCGAACCCCCGCGCTGCGGGCGCGCCCCGGGGAGAGCGTCACCCGCGAGGTCTTGCTCGCCGCGGGTGAAGAGCTGCTGCGCAAGATGCGCACCGTCTTGGCCCTGAATCCCACCAGTAGCGGCGCCGGTTTGGGGGCGCCCCGGGCACCGGTTGCGCCGCAATCCAGACTGCCGCCAACCCCATCGACTCATGCGGCCGGGATGCGCATTGTCGCCGTGGGCAGTTCCACCGGCGGCCCCACCGCGCTCGCCACCCTGTTCGGCCACCTGACCCGGGGGCTCGATGCCAGCTATCTGATCAGTCAGCATATCGACCGCGAGTTCAGCGACGGATTGGCCCTGTGGTTGGAACAAGAGACCGGGCACCCGGTGGCCGTGGGCAGGCCCGGGGAGGTGCCGGTCGCCGGTCGGGTCTATCTGGCGGAGGGTGGGCGACGTAATCTGCTACTGACCCCCGGCGGGCGGCTCCAGTACGAGTCCGCCGGTGAGTCAGTCTATGCCCCTAACATTAATCGGATGTTCGAGAGCGTCGCCGCCCAGGCTGGCAAGCGCGCCTGCGGGGTGGTCCTGACCGGCCTGGGGGACGATGGGGCCGAGGGTCTGGCGCTCATCAAGTCCGGCGGGGGCAAGGTGCTGGTGCAAGACCCGGCCACCGCGGTGGTGGACGGGATGCCGGGGGCACCCATCCGGCGCGGCATCGTCGCGCAGGGCCAGCCGCTCCCCGAGCTGGCGCGGCTGATCGGGCGCTGGGTGGGGGAAGGGCAATGAACGACACGCACCCTGGCAGCGTGGTCAGCGGGCCCCTGCGGGCCTGGATTCGTGCCCGCACCGGGATCAATATCACCGAGCAGAATCAGGCCCCGGTGGAACTGGCGCTGCGGCTGGAGGCGCAGCGGCACGCACTGGACCCGGCGAACTACCTGGCCCGGCTGCTGGGCGGGGTCCTGCCACCCCAGGCATTCATCGACGCCATCACCACTAACGAGTCCTATTTCTTCCGTGCCCAGGACCAGATGCGGGTGACCGTCACGCGCCTGATCCCAGACCTGATGCGCCGCCGCCCCGGTCAACCGGCACGCCTCCTGTCCTTACCCTGCGCCCGGGGAGAGGAGCCGTACAGCCTGGCGATCCTGTGCGAGGAGCAGCGCATCCCGCCCCAGGCGGTGGAGATCGATGCCGGCGACATCTCCGCCACCTGTCTCGCAGCGGCCCGTCGCGGTATCTATGGAGCGCTCGCCTTGCGGCGTACCGACCCCACAACGGTCCAGCGCTGGTTCAGCCCCCAGGACGCACGAACCTATCAATTGGAGCCGGCCCTGCTGCGGCGGGTTAACTTTCATCAGATCAACCTGTTGGAGGATGCGGAGGCGGTGCTCGGGCGACGCTTCGACGTGATCTTCTGCGAAAACCTGCTGATCTATTTCGACTCCGAGACCGCCGCCCGGGCCCTGGCTGTGATCGGTCGGCTGCTGGAGCCTGACGGCTGGCTGTTCGTCGATCATGCGGAGTGGAACATCCCGGGGGAGCGCTTCCACATGCAGGAATTGGACGGGTGTGTCGGTTTTCGCCCCCGGGGGGCGGTCGTGCCCGCCCGTGCCGACCATTCCCGTGGGGACATCGTCCCGGGCGCGACGAGCGTGCCGCACGGCACGGGGCGGCCCCCCGGTGCAGCGACGCCGCTCCCGTCGATGCGTCAGACCGGGACGACCACCCCCCGACGCCTGGCGGCACTTGCTGCGGCCTGCCCCGCGCCCGCATCAGCCCCCCTGGGCGTTGACCCGCGTCTCGCCCAGGCCGAGGCCCATTACCAGGCCAAGCGTTTCGCCGCAGCGCTTTGCTCCTTCGATGCCGTCCTCACCAGCCGTCCCGCGGACGCCCGTGCCCGGCTCGGTAAGGCACGCGTTCTGGCGGACTGCGGGGAGGACTTCGAGGCATTGGAGGTGGCCGAGGCCCTGCTCCATGCGACCGACGCGGGTGAACTGCGCCTGAGTCCGCCGGACTATGTGGAGGCATTGGTCCTGGTCGCCCTGCTGCTCCACCAGAAGGGGCTGAAAGACCTGGCCCAGGGCTACCTGCGGGAGGTGCAGCGGCGCGCCCCACGGCACCCCAGCCTCGGGTTACTGCATCCCCCGCAGACGCCCTCGTAGTGCCATACTCAAGGAAACAGCGATTCTCACGCTCAATTTCACTTGCCGCCGGCTGATCGGCCCCGGTCCTGACTATGCTTGAACAGACCCGTTTCCGCGTCCTGATCGTCGACGACTCGCCGACCATGCGGGCGGTCTGCAGCCAATCGCTGACCGCCGCCGGGATGACCTGTACCGCCGCCAGCAACGCGGAGGATGGCTACCGCTTGTTGCTGGCGGCCCTGGACGACGGCCAGCCGTTCGACGGACTCCTGCTCGACTGGCTGATGCCCAGCATGAACGGCTGGGAACTGCTGGAGCGTATCGGCGACCAGCGGCGCCTGGACCCATTGGCGGTGATGATCTTCACCGAGCAGCCGGATGATCGCGCCTACCAGCTCGCCAGTCGCCGCCCGAACAACGACATCCAGCTCAAGGAAGACCTGACGCTCCTACCCTACCGGATGCGTAAGTTCCTGACGACTTACAGCGAGGTGGGCGGCATGGGCGACTGGCGCGCCCGCCAACTCCTGCGTAACCGCGAGCAGGTGGGCGGGTCCATCCTGTTCGTCGATGACTCCCCGACGGTCTGTGCCAAGTATGGCGACCTGCTACGCAACAACGGCTACGCGGTGCTGATCGCCAATTCAATGGGCGAGGCCCTGGAGGTCGCACAGCACCATAAGCCCCAACTCGCGGTGGTCGACTTCTTTATGCCCGGCGGCAACGGCGATGAGCTGTGCCGCGCACTGCTCGCCGACGACCGCACCCGCGATATCACGGTGGTGATGCACTCCCAGCGCAAGGACGTGATCGAACACGCCCTGGACGCCGGGGCGATCGACCTGATTTGGAAAGACGACCCGATCAACATCTTCCTGATGCGCATCGCCTCCATCATGCGCACCCTGCGCGCCAACCGTCAGGCGCGCGACCTGGACATCCTGTTCGCCGCCACCCAAGCCCTGGACATCGGTGTCATGTCCGCCACCGGTGATGGCTTCAAGGCCTTCAACGCCACCATGGACCGCTTCGCCCTGGAGTGCGGCGGGCTTCAGCGTTTCGACCCCCAGGGCATCCACGCCCTGCCCCATCGCTGCGAGGACCGGGACGGGCGACGACGCGCCTTTAATGTGCAGACCGTCGATGGGGAGTCCGGGGACCGGGTGGTGCTGGTCCAGGACGTGACCGTGACCGCCGATCAGGCAGAGATCCTGGAGCAGGCGCGCGACCGCGCGGTGGAACTGGCCAATATCAAGAGCCAATTCCTGGCCAGCATGAGCCACGAGATCCGCACACCCTTGAACGGCGTACTGGGGATGCTGGAACTGCTCAAGGGCACTGAGCTGACCCAGGAACAGGGCCACTACGTGGACACTGGCATCGCCTCCGCCGAGGGCCTGCTGGGGGTGATCGGCGATATCCTGGACTTCTCCAAGATCGACGCCGGCCGCCTGGAACTGGAGCACGTCGCCTTCAACCTCCCGGACCTGGTCGAGGAGACCATGCAGATGTTCGCCGGCAAGGCGCTCAGCAAGGGCTTGGAGGTCATCTGCAATGTGGAGCCCGAGGTCCCCACCGACGTCGTCGGCGACCCCACCCGGCTGCGCCAGGTGCTGATCAACCTGATCGGCAACGCCATCAAGTTCACGCAATGCGGCGAGGTGGGGCTGCGGGTCTGGCTGGATGAGGCCGCATCCGCGCGCCCGGCGCTCGGTTTCGCGGTCTGTGACACCGGCATGGGGGTTAGCCCCGAGGCGCGCGAGCATATCTTCGAGGCCTTCCGCCAGGCGGACAATACCACCACCCGGCGCTTCGGCGGCACCGGACTGGGGCTCGCCATCAGCAACCAGTTGGTGCAGATGATGGGCGGAACCCTGGAGCTGGCAAGCACGCCCGGTGTCGGCAGTACCTTCAGCTTCACGATCAACCTGGAGGCCAGCGCCGATCCCGCCGCGCCCCCCTGGCGGATCAGCGACCTGAGCGTGCTCAAGGGGCGGTCGGTCTTGATCGTGGACGACAACGCCACCAACCGGCTCTACCTCCAGCGACTATGCCGTGCCTGGTCGATGGAGTGCACCGAGGCGCAGGACGGACCCACGGCGATCCGGCTGATCGAGGAGTGCCAGGCGACGGGCCGCCCCTTCGATCTGATCTTGCTCGACCGGATGATGCCAGGAATGGATGGCTTCGAGGTGCTCAAGCACCTGCGGGCCGACCCGCAATGGCGCGCCGTACGGGTTGTCCTGCAGACCTCCATGGACGAGGTGGGAGAGGGCCGCAAGGCGCGCGAGCAGGGTGCCGACGAGGCCCTGGTCAAACCCATCCGTCGCACCCAATTGCTGGAGACCCTGTCACTGCTGTTCGGCGGCGGCCACGCGGACCCGGCGGAGGTCGCACGCACTCCCACGCGCATACGACTGGACGGCTGCCGCGTCCTGGCGGTCGAGGATAACCACGTCAATCAGATAGTCTTGAACGGTATCCTGCAACGTGCCGGGTGCGTCATCCGGATCGCCAACAACGGACAGGAGGCCCTGGATACACTGGCCGCCGAGTCATTCGAGTCGTTCGACGTGGTCCTCATGGACTGTGAGATGCCGGTGCTCGACGGCCTCTCCGCCACCCGGATGCTGCGCCAACGCGAGCAAGCGCAAGGCCACCGACACCAGATCGTCGTTGCCCTGACCGCCCACGCCTATGCGGCTGAGCGCGACCGCTGCCTCGCCGCCGGCATGGACGACTACCTGCCCAAGCCGATCCGCGCCCCGGACCTGCTGGCCACCCTGGACCGCTGGTGGACACGCCCCCAGCTTAAGGCATCGGGACCGGGCGCTGTGAGTCCCGGACCCGCCAGCGCGACGGTGCCCCAAGTACCACCCGAGGTCCCCTGGCCCCCCCCCATCGACCCCCGGGCGATCAAGGACCTGCGCGAAGCCATCGGCGAGATCGCCACGGTGATCGAGGTCGCACTGGGGGATGTGCCGAGACGCGTCGCCGACCTGCGGTTGGGCGTTGAGCGGGGCGATGGGGAGCACATTCGCACCGCGGCCCACACGCTAGCCGGGTCGGTCGGCAACCTGGGGGGGCGTGAGATGGTCCGGTTGGCCCGCCGCCTGGAGGCACTGGGAACCTCGGGAGAATTGGGCGCGGCGCCGGAACTGCTGGTCGCGTTGGAAACCGAGACCGGGCGGTTTCTCCTGGCGCTTGCCGGGTTACTGAAGGCTGACACCGGGGTACCCCCGGCGGATGGTATCTAATGTTGATTGCCCAGCGCGACCGGCCTTATCGCGCCCTCGTGGTGGATGACGATGACGTGCTGCGTACCGCCATGCACCGGTTCATCGCCCGGCTCGGGTTCGAGGTCCAGAGTACGGACAATGGTAGCCGCGCGCTCGCCCTCTTCGAGGCACAGGGGGCGGACATCGTCCTGCTCGATGCGGCGATGCCGGTGATGAACGGGTTCGCCGCCTGCGAGGCGATCCGGGCACTCCCGGCCGGACGCCGCGTCCCGGTAATCATGATCACCAGCTACGAGGACGAGGATTCCGTGGACCGGGCCTTCGCCGCCGGGGCCACCGAATACGTCAACAAGCCCATCCGCTGGGCCGTGCTGCGCAACCGGTTGCAGCAATTGGTGGAGGCGGCCGATGCGGAGCGCCGCTTGCGCCAGGACCACGCCTTCTTTCAGTGCCTGGTCGATGCCATCCCGGACCCAACACTGGTGTGCGACCGCGAGGGGATCGTGCGCTGGATCAACCGTGACGCCAGCCGATTCCCCCTGGTGGCGGAGGCGACGGTCGGCGCGCCCTTGCGGCTCGCGCAGGGGGTTACCGAACCGGCCTCCGGGGAGTCGGACGCGCAGGCCATCGTCACGCGCATCCGCACCCAGGTGGCCGACTCCGACACCCAGCTGGACCTGCTGTTGCGCGGCGTGCATCCCGCCGCGGGTGAGGTCTATGCGGAGATGCACGCGCTGGCGTTGCGCGGGCTGGATGGCATCAACTTCGGCCTGATTCTGCGACTGCAAGACGTGACTGCCCGGGAGTTGGAAGCCCAGCGCCTGCGAAACCAAGTGACACGCTACGGAGCGCTTGCCCATCACGACAGCCTCACCGGACTCGCCAACCGGCGCTTGTTTGAAGACATCCTGAACGAGGCGGTTAGCACGGCGGGTAGCACCGGCGAGCACCTGGCGGTCATGTTCGTGGATCTCGACGGCTTCAAGGGGATCAACGACACCTGGGGACACGCGGCCGGCGATCAGGTGCTGTGCCAGGTAGCCACGCGCGTGCAGGGGGTGGTACGGCCCCCGGATACCGTGGCAAGGCTCGGTGGGGACGAGTTCGCTGTCCTGCTGCGCGACGTGTCGGGCTGCCCCGCGGCCCTCGATCTGGGCCAGCGCATACTGGCCGCGGTCAGCAAGCCCATGGAGCTTGCCGACGGACCGGCCGGGATCGGGGCCAGTATCGGCGTGAGTTGGTTCCCGGAGCACGGGCCAGACGGCGCCACACTGTTGCGTTGTGCGGATGAGGCGATGTACGCGGTCAAGATTCACGGCAAGCACGGCGTGGCGATGGCGGGGTCTGACACGCTGCGGGTCGGGTAGGCAGGTGGCGTTACCGCCACCCAGACCCCGGGATCAGCAAGGCGCGTGGCGGCTGTGCTCCAAGCCTGCCGAATTTTCGGCCGCGAGCCTGACATCAGGCTGGGGTATACCTCAGCCGGACGGGTGCGACCGGTCCCGGACCAGTGACTTTAAATGTTCGAGCAGGGCGTCCCGCAGGTCATGCAGTTCACCCAGCATCACCAATGCTTCGGGTGCCCTGTCTTGGGTATGGAGGTCACACAAGGCTGCTGCCAACGCGTGTATTTGTTGGTGCAAGGGCCTGATGGCCGCGGTAGCCGGCTGCGCACCATAAGGGGCCAGGCCATCGGCATCCAGCCAATTGCCAAAGCGGCACCCGTGGTGATCCAGCGGCGGCGGGGTTTCACGTTCGCCCTTGAGGTGGTTTTCCAGGGCCATCATCCAGGCGTGGTGTTCGACGCCCGCAAAGAGCAGCGGCAGATCGTCGCGGCTCACCGTCGGCAGGTCGGCCCAGGCCGGATCGGGATGCCAGGCGGCCGACCAGTCCGGGAGGTCGGCGGCCGGCATGGGGCGGGCAATGGCGTAGCCCTGCGCCAGTTCGCAGCCAAGCCGCAACAGCAGTTCGCCTTGGGCGACGGTCTCCACCCCTTCGGCGATGACTTGACGGTGGAAGGCGCTGGCCAGGCCGAGTACAGCCTCGATAATGGCCAGGTCATCCGGATCCTCGAGCATGTCGCGCACGAAGCTCTGGTCGATCTTGAGCTGGGCGACCGGCAGACGCCGCAGATAGGTGAGCGATGAGAAACCCGTGCCAAAGTCATCCAGGGCAAACAGCACCCCGAACCCCCGGCACGCGTCGAGGACCCGGGAGGCCCCGGTCAGTTCCAACGCGCTGGTCTCCAGCACCTCCAGTTCCAGATCGCCCGGTCGGACCTGCGGATGCGCCGCCAGGATCGCGCGCAGGCGTTCGACGAAGTTCGTCTGCTGCAACTGATGGGCCCCCACATTCACGCTGACCGGGAGCTCCCGCCCGGTGGCCTGCCAGCACTCCATCTGGGTCAAAGCAGTGTCGATGACCCACTCGCCGACCGCGATGGCCAGCGGATGATCCTCGATCACGGGCAGGAACGCCGCCGGCGGCAGGAGGCCCCGTTCCGGGTGTTGCCAACGGATCAGGGCCTCGGCACCGATGATCGCCCCCGTGCGCATATTCACCTTGGGCTGGTAATACAGCACGAATTCATGGGCAACCAGGGCACGCCGGATACGCTCCAGTCCCTCGTGATGACCACGCAAGGCGCGATCGTGCTCGGCATCGAACACGTGGTAGCAATTCTTGCCGGCGAGCTTGGCCTGATACATCGCCTGATCGGCCTGGCGCAGCAGTTGCTCCGCATCGATGTCCTGCGCCTGCGGATAGAAGGTGACGCCGAGACTGGCCGACACCTGGAGCACCCGGTCGCCGGCCGCAATCGGCTGGGCCGCGCCCTCGAGCAGACGGGTGAGCAGCGGCAAGCTGACCTGGGTGTCGGCCAAGTCCGGCAGCACCGCGACGAATTCATCACCGCCCAGACGGGCGAAGGTGTCGCCCGCGCGCAGCATTTGCTGCAGGTGGGCCGCCGCGGCGATCAGGAACTGGTCCCCAGCCTCATGCCCATGGCTGTCGTTGATCGTCTTGAAGCCATCCAGGTCGAGCAAGACCACGGCCACTGGGCGCGCATGCCGTTGCGCCTGAACCATCGCCTGGTGGAGGCGATCGGCCAGCAGCACGCGGTTGGGCAGTCCGGTCAGCGCGTCGTAGTGCGCGCTGCGCTCCAACTGGGCCTCGGACTCCTTGAGGTCCTGGATGTCGGTGCAGGTGCCGAACCAATGGACGACCTGGCCGTCGGCATCGTGCAGCGATGCACCGCGGACCAGCCACCAGCGGTAGACCCCGTCGGCGCGGCGCAACTGACATTCGAGCGCGTAGACGCCATCGGTTTGGACGGCCTGCTGCCAGGCGTCCCAGGCGCGCTGCCGGTCATCGGGGTGGAAGGGGATGTTCCAGCCATCGCCATAGCTCTCTTCCAGCGTCAAGCCGGTGTAATCCACCCATTGCTGATTGAAATAGATGTTCCAACCGTCTGGTCTGGTCATCCAGACGATTTGTGGCACGGCATCGGCCAGGGTGCGGAATCGTTCTTCGCTCTGCCGCAGGGCCTCCGCCGCCTGCGTCCGCTCGGTGATGTCCTGGGAGACACCGATCATCTTGATCGGCTCGCCCCGCACGTTGCGGCTGACCTCGGCCTTGGCATGAACAAAGCGGATGCTGCCATCGTCCCGGCGGATGATCCGGTGTTCGATGTCGTAGGGCTGCTTGCCGTCGAGCGCGTCCTGGAAGGCCCGCTGTACCGCATCGAGGTCCTGCGGATGGGCCAGTGGCAAGAGTTCATCGAGAGTCAGCGGCGCGGCCTCCTGCAATCCATGCACGCGGAGAAACTCCGCGGAGAAGTGCAGCCGGTCCTGCGCGATATCCCACTCCCAGGCCCCGATCCGCGCCAGATGCACGGCCTGTTGCAGGATGACGCGCTGCCGTTCGAGCGCCAGCTCGGCCCGCTTGCGTTCGGTGATGTCGGTGACCAGCGCCAGGATGTGTTGCTCCGAACCGGGCACCATGCTGGAGGCGATCAAGACCGTGACGCGCGCGCCGTCCGCGCGGACATAGTCCTTTTCGTAGGGCGTGCAGAACCCGTGCTCATGCAATTGCGCGAGTGCCTGTTCATCGGCCGGTAGCCATTCGGGCGGCGTCAACTTGCGCCAGTCCACCGTGCCCGCGGCCAGGTCCGCCCTGGTGCAGCCCACGAGGTTCAGATAGTAGTCATTGGCCTCCAGGATCTCGCCCGCGGCATCGGCCACGACGACGCCGATCACGTTGGCGTCCGTCAGGCACTGAAAGCGTGTCTGCGCCCGCACGCGCTCGTCCACCTCGACCTGCAGTCGATCGCGCGAGACCGTGGTCTCCTGGATCTGGTCCAGCAGGTGATCGAAGGCGTCGGCCAGTTGGCCCAATTCGTCGCGGCGGTGCGACTTGAGGCGCACCGCCGTGGCGCCGCCGCCGAGCTGTATAACGGCCTGGCGCAACCGGTCGATCGGCAACAACAGGCTCCGCTCCACCAGTAGGAGCAGTCCCAGCCCAATGGCCGCCAGCCCCGCGAGCAGCAGGCCCAAGGACTGCTTCTCCCGCGTGCTCGCCTGGAAAATACCATCAAGGGCGCGATCGCGGATCTGGCTGACGAACAGGATCAGTGCATCGCTGTCCATCAGGATCAGCTCGGTGGTCTGCCGGTCGCGCGCGCTCAGGCGCGGGGCGGTCCCGGCGGCGTCCAGGTCGGCGAGGAGTGCCCGCAGATCGCTCAGCATGCGCCTTGCGCCTTCCCAGGCGTACCGGGTATCCGCATCCTGTACGTCTGACGCGGCGCTGGACCGGGTCCCGGGCTCCAGCAGGTCGGCGAAGATCTTGAACTGCGCCTCGACCTGGGATTGGGGTTGGGTGTGCGGGGACACCAGATGGCCGAAGATCACGGTGCGCAGCTGCAAGGTCGCAACGGTCAGAGACTCGCTCAGCGCCAGGTCCTGCTCGGCGCGGGCCTTCTCCAGGTAGGCAGCCAGAAAGACCCCGAGCAACCACAGGGCGATCAGGGCGGATACCAAGACGAGCAGGCGGACGCGGGTGCGCAGGTTCATGGTTGCCGGGTGATGGTGACGGACCCCGGGCGCAGCCGCGCCAGGATGGCGGCATCGATCATGGCAGGAAAATCGGGCACCGTCCGACCCGGAGTGAACCCACTGGCGATGGCCCACTGGGCCTCCGACTGCAGGAGCATGACGAACCCCTGGTCGACGGCCAGATTGAATCCAAGCCGCGGCCAGGTCTCTTCAACGACCGCGCCTTCGACGTTCAGTTCAGTCGTCGCGACCTGCATGGCCTCGCGCGGGTGCATGCGCATCCAGCCGATAGCCCGCTCGAGCGCCCGCAGCAGGCGCCGGATCGCCTCCGGCCGGCGCTCCGGCAGGTCCGGCGCCACCGCCAGGCTCGTATAGCCCCGATAGCGCAGTCCCATGGGGAAGGTGCGGGCGGTCTCGCCCAACGCACGCCGGCACTGGGCCGTAAAGGGGGCGAAGGTGGCGACCGCCTCGACGCGGCCAGCCGCCAGGGCCGCCGCCTGCTCCTTGGCCGGCAGATCGACCAGGGTGATGTCCGTCTCGCTAAGCCCCTGGTCGATCAGCATGACGTGCAGGAAGTACTGGGCCGAGGTGCCGGCGATGACCCCAACGCGCCGGCCGCGCAGGTCCGCCACCCGGCTGATGCCCCGGTCGGCGCGGGCCACGATGGCGTGCTCGCCGCTGCCGGCATAGGTGGCGATGACGCGCAACGGTTTCCCGGCGAGGGCAGCGAACACGAGCGGGGTCTCGGCGACCGTGGCGACCTGCGCCTCGCCGCGCAGCATGGTCTCCACGGCGAGCTTGCCGGTCGGCCAGCGCGTCAGGGTTACCGTCAGGCCCTCGGCGGCGAAGAACCCCTGCTGGTCTGCCACCCACAGCGGTACGCCGATAAAACTGTTGGAGACTGCGATCGTCAGGGGTTCGGGGGCGGGCGGCGGCGGCCGGCTCAGCCAGACGGCGACGATGGCGATCGACGCCGCTACCGCGCTTGCCGCAATGATGACGATACGTTGCTGTGCGCTGGTCATTATGGCTCCAATCAGGCCAGGGTCTCCCGGACCTGATCCGACTCGCACGGTACGGGCACCGCGGGCGGCGGCGCGTGCCCGAAACCCGCAAGCGTTAACAGCAGGGGGGCGAGATCGGCGTCCAAGGCAGCGATGCGCGCCTCGATGTCCGCCCGTGGGGCCTGTGCATCGAGCGCCGCTTCAAGTTCCTGCGCCCGCCGGCACAGGGCCACGGCGCCGAGGGTAGCGGCGGCGCCTTTGAGGGCGTGAGCCAACCGCTGCGCCTCGCCTGGCGCACCGGTCGCCAGGTGCCGACGCAGTGCGGCCACGTCGTCGGCGTGGCCCTGCGCGAACAGGGTCAATAATCGCACGTAACTCGTCAGTTTGCCGCGCACGCAGCGTAACCCGGCCTCCAGGTCGATTCCGCCGATGCCGTCCAAGGTCTGTCGTAAGGCCTCGTCCTCGGACTGCGCGGCCGGTGCGGTCGCGTCGGCCAGCCCCGGCGCGGCGGGTCGCGGCAGCCAGCGCAACAGGGTCGCATAGAGCCGTTCGGGTTCCACCGGTTTGCCGATGTGGTCGTCCATGCCGGCATCCAGACAGCGCTGGCGATCCTCCGCAAAGGCATTGGCGGTCATGGCCAAGATGGGCAAGTGGGCATGTCCCGGTTGCGCGCGGATGCGCGCGGATGCGGCGGGTCGCCTCCAGCCCGTCCATCTCCGGCATTTGCACGTCCATCAGCACCAGCGCGTACTCCCTCGCCAGCACGCGCTCGACCGCCGCGTGACCCGTTGCGACCACCTCCACGACCAGACCCAGACCGCTCAAGATCTCGCGCGCCACCTCCTGATTGACCGGATCGTCCTCCGCCAGGAGCAGGTGCACGCCCCGGTAATCGCGCGCCAGGACCAACTCCGGGGGCTCCGCACCCGGCCCCATCCCGGCGCCCGCTGGCGCGGCCTCCGGCACCGCGACCCGGGTCAGCCGGGCCGTCGCCCAGAAGGTGCTGCCCTGCCCCGGGGTACTCGTCACGCCCACGTCACCGCCCATCAGGTTCGCCAGGCGGCGGCAGATGATCAGCCCCAAACCCGTACCACCGAAGCGACGGGTGGTCGAGTCGTCGGCCTGGGCGAACGCCTCGAACAACCGCGCCTGTTGGTCCGCCGTCAATCCGATCCCCTGATCCTCCACCTCCAGACGCAGCAGCAGGGTTTCCCCCTGATCCTCCGCCACCCGGATACGCACCTGGACCCGACCCCGCTCGGCGAACTTGATGGCATTGCCAATATAGTTGAGCAAGATCTGTCCCAGGCGCAGGGGGTCACCGCGCACCGCCGCGGGGACCGCGGGGTCGATGTCCCGCTCGATCGTCAGGCCCTTGGCGAGTGCCCGTTCACCCAGGATGCCGAGTGTATGATCGACCACCTCGGCCAAGACGAACGGGATCGTCTCCAAGCCCAGTTGATCGGCCTCGATCTTGGACAGGTCCAGTATGTCGTTGATGATGCACAAAAGGTGCTGGCTGGCCTCACCCACCTTGGCCAGTTGTGCGATGGACTGCGGGTCGGTGAGCCGCTTGCGCAACAGATAGGTCAGACCGACGATGGCATTGATGGGGGTGCGGATCTCGTGGCTCATATTGGCCAGGAAGGCACTCTTGGCACGCGTGGCCGCCTCGGCCTGGTCGCGGGCCTCCACCAATTCTGCGGTACGCTCCGCGACCACTTGTTCGAGGTGCTGCCGATAGCCTTCGAGGGCCGCCTCCAGCCGTTTGCGCTCGCCGATGTCGCGGATCAGTCCCACCGCCTGCCGGCGGCCGTTCACGTCCATGCAGGACAGCGACAGCTCAATGGGAAACTCCTGACCGTCGCGGCGCAGCGCCACCAACTCGAGGGTCCGGCCGATGGCCTCACCTTCGCCGGTCTGACGAAAACGCGGCCAGGCGTGTCGATAGGCGCCGCGAAAGCGCTGCGGTACCAGGGTCTCGTGCAGGTTGCGGCCGAGGATCTCCTCTCGCGTATAGCCGAACATCCGCTCGGCGGCCGGGTTCCATTCGATGACGCAGCCCGCGTCGTCCATGAGGATAAAGGCGTCGTGCATGCTCTGCGTCGCCATCCGATAGCACTCTTCACTCGCGCGCAGTGACTGTTCCGAGTCACGCAGATTGGCCTTTTGTTCGGCCTCCGCCAGGGCCCGCGTGACTGCCGCCGGCAAGCGGGAGAGCCGATCCTTCAGCAGATAGTCGCTGGCGCCCTGGTGCAGGGCCGCCACCGCCAGGTCCTCACCCATGGCGCCGCTGACGAAGATGAACGGCAGCTCGGGGTCCCGCGCCCGGACCAGGGCCAGTGCAAGGCCGCCGTCGAAGTCCGGCAGGTGATAGTCCGCCAGGACCAGGTCCGGGCGGAAGGTCTCCAGCGCCGCGACGAAGTCCGCCTCGTGCTCGACCCGTCGCGACTCGAAGTCGATACCGGCCTTACACAGACTGCGCTCGTTGAGCTCAGCGTCGGCCGGATTGTCTTCCAGCAGCAGGATGCGCAAGGGGCGGTTCACGACGGCGACCGGATATCGGGCGGCACACGATTGAGCAGCACCCAATACATACCGAGATCGGCCACCACTTTGGCGAATTCGTCGAATGCGACCGGTTTGGCCACGAAGCTGTTCACCCCGAGCTTGTAGGTGGAGACCAAGTCGCGTTCCTCCTTCGACGAGGTGAGCACGACCACCGGCAGCTCGTGGGTCTGCGCATTGGCGCGTATCTGCGTCAGCACCTCGATGCCGTCGACCTTGGGCAGGCGCAGATCGAGCAGCACCACGCGTGGCAGGTCAATAGGCCCCGCGTATTGGCCGCGATGGAACAGATAATCCAGCGCGGCCTCGCCGTCCTTGACCCAGATGACCCGGTTGGCCAGGTTGTGTTTCTTCAGTGCGCGCAGTGCGAGCTCAGCATCGTTGGGGTTATCCTCCACCAGCAGGATATCGACCACCGAATCGGTCATGCTCATGATTCACTCCTTCTCGGACAGGGCCTGATCCGGCCTGACCGGAAGCCCGAAGCGGAACTTGGCCCCGACATTGACGGCACCTTCGGCCGCCACCTGTCCGCCGTGTTTTTGGACGAAGCGCTTGACGATGGCCAGGCCGACGCCGGTACCGGCGAATTCGTCCATGCCGTGGAGCCGCTGGAACAGGCCGAACAGCTTGTCCCGGTAGTCCGCATTGAAGCCGACCCCGTTGTCCTTGACCTCAAACCAGATCAGGTCATGCTGGCTTTCCGCGCTGACCTCGATGCGCGCCGGGTCACGGTGGCGGCTGAACTTCAGGGCGTTGTCGAGCAGATTCTGCCAGACCTGCTGTAAGGCACGCCGATCGGCACAGACCGACGGCAAGTCGGCCCGCTGGAACTCGACCGGCCGCCCGGTACGCTGTTGCGCGAGCCCCGCCCAGACCGCGTCGACCAGGCCATTCATATCCAGCGGCGCCAGTTCCAGGTCCATCCGCCCGGCACGGGACAGGGCCAGGATGTCGTCGATCAATTGTGCCATCTTACGCGCGTTATCGCTGACCACGCCGAACAGACGCAGCCCTTCTGCATCCAGTTGGGGCGCATAGTCTTCCCGCAAGATGGCGCTGAAACCGTCGATGGCGCGCAGCGGCGCGCGCAGGTCGTGCGAGACCGAGTAGCTGAAACTCTCCAGGTCCGCGTTGGCGGTTTCCAGCTCCTGGGTCCGGCGTGCCACGTCGGCCTCAAGGCGACCCTGATAGGCACTGCCTGCCGCCTCTAACTGCTTGCGCGCCGCGATGTCCTCGACCAGAAAGATGAAATGCAGCGCCTCGCCGTCGGTGCCCCGCACCAGCGAGATGGTCCGGTTGATCCAGACCAGCGAGCGATCCTTGCGGACATAGCGCCGCTCCACCGAATCGACTGGCCGCTCCCCCGCCAAGAGCTTGTGCATCGCCTCGGTATCGGATTGTCGGTCGTCCGGATGCTCGATGTCCTGGAGGGCGATGCGCGGCAATTCCTCGATGGGGTAGCCGAGGATCTCGCACAGCTTGTGGTTGACACGCAGCCAGCGCCCATCGACGCCGACATGGGCGATCCCGATGGCGGCCTGCTCGAAGGTGACGCGGTTGACCTCCTCGCTGGCGAACAGGGCCGCGGTGGCCTGCTGAGCCGCCACGGCCTGATCCAACGCCTGTTGGAGGATGTGCGCCCGCCAGTGACTCGACTGGGAGCGCCACCAGAACCAGTTCACCCCACCCACTCCGCACAACTGCAACAAGGTGACCAGCGCCAACCACAACGCCCATTGCCGCAGCGGGGCATCGACCTCGCGCGTGTCCTGCTTGGCGACCAGGATCCAGGGTGTCCCTGGGACCCGGGCGGCGTAGCCGAGCACCGGGTCGCCGGCATAGTCGCGGGCGCCGCGCTGGATGCCGGTCTCACCGCGCACGGCACGGGCCGAGAGCAGTCCCGGCTGGTCGATCGGGACCCGGATGGTCATCGGCGGCGCCTTGCGCGTGACGATATTCAAGATGCTCTCGCCCTCGGGTCTGGCCAACACGGTCTCGCCGGTCTGGGAGGGCAGCGGCCAGCGTAACAGCAGCGGGAAGACCTGCCGCTGCGCGGGCGCGCCCAGATAGATGGCGCCAACGACTTGGGTGCCCGATGCCGTGATGCGTTTGATGGGTCCGACCATGCCGATCTGGATCGGCTGGCCCGGCTGCCGGTGAAAGTCAACCAGTTGGGGTCGGTCCTGGCGCATCGCCGCGCTGGCCTGCGGCCCGAATTCCGCTTGGGAGGCAATACCTTCGCTACGAATGCGTTCATTGCCCGCGGGGTCGAAGAGCGCAATCGTGTCATAGGGCTCATTCTGTCTCATCGCCGCGAGACGCGCCTGAATCACTGCCAGTGTCGCCTCATCCTGCCCGCCCTGGCTCAGCCAGCGATCGAAATCGACCGCCAATTGCGAGCCCAAGCCGAAAAAGTCGACATCCGTGGAGCGTTCGCTCAACCAGGTCTCGAGCTGACCGATCTTCAGTTCAGCCACCGCCTGCAAGGCGGCCTCGACGCCGGCTTGGCGGTCGGAGCGCAGGCCATGGAAGACGGCCAGTGCGACCAGCAGCAACAAGGCCGCGGTGACCAGAAAGACGGTCAGCGGCAGCGTTGGTCGGGTCTCGGGTTCGGGGGCGGTCATGGGGGTCCAGTCGGCGGTGCCGGTCAGCTGAGTTTAGCCGTTCTCGCTCCCAACGGGCTCGGGGTCTCTAACTCCCCTCAACGGCTGCGGAAAAACGTGCATAATCGTTCCGAAGATTGTCAGACCCTGCCTTCGGCCGCAAGCGCCGCACGGCGTTTCCGTCGGCCTTGCATTCCAAGCCGCATCCGGACTACCCTCGACCCCAGTCTCGCACTTAGACGGTTGGGTTTCCTCCCCGCATGTTGGTAATTCTCGGAAGGTACCGCAGTATCATCCTGGCAATCGCGGCCTGGGGTGTTGCAGTGCTCTGCCTGCTGGTTGCACCTGGCGCGAGAAGCGCGTCGCCTCGCCCGATCCTGGTCGGTTCCGAGAGCGGCTTCCCGCCGTATGCCGACGCAGACGCGATGCTTGTCTGGGCGAGCGGGGGACTGGGATTGGCGTTGCTGTTGTTCGGGAGTTGGGCGTGGACGTTGCGCCAAAGCCGTGAACGTCTGAGAGTGAGCGAGACACGCTTCCGCCATTTCTTTGAGAAGAATACCTCGGTGATGTTGCTCATCGATCCGGCCAGCGGTGAAATCATGGCCGCCAATCAGGCCGCGGTCACCTATTACGGCTACCCGCGGCCCGGCCCGGTCGGCATGCTCATCAGCGCGATCAACACCCTGCCCCCCGACGAGGTCGCGCTGGAGCGGCAACGGGCGCTGCACGAGGAGCGCAACTATTTCAATTTTCGGCACCGCATCGCGAACGGCGAAGTGCGCGATGTCGAGGTCTTTTCGACGCCGGTCGACGTCGGTGGCAGGCCGCTGCTGTTTTCCATCATCCATGACATCACTCAGCGCAAGCAGCAGGAGATTGCCCTGCTGGCGTCCAACGCCCGTCTGGCCTTGGCGCAAAGCACCGCCCGTGCGGGCGTTTGGGATTGGGACATCGCCAGTGGCACGCTGTCATGGTCGGATGAATTTTTTCATCTCTTCGATGTCGATCCGGCCAAGACGCAAGCGAGCTTCAGCACCTGGCGGTCCGCGCTGCACCCGGAAGACCGGTTGGCGGCTGAAGCACGTATCGGTGACGCCATGCGTGCCCATGTCCCACTGATCAACGAATATCGCATCATTCTGGGATCGGGACAGGTCCGCTGGATCTACGCAACCGGCGACACGACTTACGATGCGCAGGGTCAGCCCCTGCGCATGACCGGCATTTGCATCGACATTAGCGCGCGCAAGCAGGCGGAGGCGGCATTACGCGATAGCGAGGAAACGTTCCGGACCTTGGCGGAACTGGCGCCGGTCGGCATTTACCTCACCTCGCCCGACGGCGGTTGCCTGTATGCCAACAAACGCTGGTGCGGCATGGCGGGGATGGCCCCGACGGCGGCGCTCGGGGACGGTTGGTTAGCGGCACTGCATCCTGAGGATCGCGCATCCGTTGCCTCGGACTGGCAACGGACGGTCGAGTCCGGTGGAAGTTGGGACCAGGACTACCGCTTCCGAACGCCGGGTGGGGTCATTACCTGGGTGCGCGGGCTGGCTACGCCACAACGCGACGACACCGGCACGATTGTCAAATATATCGGCGTCAACCTGGACATTACCGAGCACAAACAGGCCACCGACGTTCAGGCCTTTCTGGCGCGCACCAGCGGTCGCTCTCCGGGAGAGACATTCTTCCATGTGCTGGCGCGCTACCTCGCCGAAACCCTGGATATGTTCTATGTCTGCATCGACCGCCTGGAAGGGGATGGGCTGACGGCCCGCACCCTTGCGGTGTGGTGCGACGGACACTTCGAGGACAACGTCTGCTATGCCCTGAGGGACACGCCGTGCGGCGATGTCGTCGGCAAACAGGTCTGCTGCTTTGCCACCAGCGTCTGCGAGTGCTTCCCACGTGACCAGGTGCTCCAGGACTTGCAGGCGGAAAGCTACATCGGCACGACGCTGTGGAGCCATGATGGCCGGCCGATCGGCCTGATTGCGGTGATCGGGCGGCAACCGTTGCAGAACCGCCAGTTCGCCGAAACCGCATTGAAACTGGTGGCGGTGCGCTCCGCCGGGGAATTGGAACGGCTGTTGGCCGAAGAATCGCTCTACGCCAGCGAAGAGAAGTACCGCCGGTTCGTCGAGTCGGCCAACGAAGGCGTCTGGGCCACGGATGCCGCCGACCGCACGAGCTTTGTCAATGCCGCGATGTGCCGGATACTGGGTTATCTGCCCGCAGAGATGATGGGACGCACCGTCGAATCGTTCCTGTTCGAGCAACACGTGGCGGACCAGCAGCCGCGCATTCAGGAAGGGCATGCCGGCAAGGTGGATTCCCACGACGAGCGCTGTTTCCGTTGCAAAGACGGTCGTGCCTGCTGGTGTCTCGTCAGTGCGACTGCGCTTACGGATGAACAGGGTGAGTATGCCGGTTCGCTCGCCCTGTTGACCGATATCACCGCCGCTAAAGCCGCCGCGGCGGAGCTCGCCCAATATCGCGCGCAGCTCGAACAACTCGTAGAGAAACGCACTGAACAACTGGCCGCCGCCAAGGACGCCGCCGAGGCCGCCAACGTGGCCAAGAGCGCCTTCCTCGCCAATATGTCGCACGAAATACGCACGCCGCTCAATGCGATTACCGGCATGGCCTATCTGATGAAACGCGACGGCGTGGCCCCGAAGCAAACCGAACGGCTCGACAAGATCGAGGCCGCCAGCCAACACCTGCTGGAAATCGTCAATGCCGTTCTCGACCTCTCGAAGATCGAGGCGGGCAGGTTGGTTCTCGAGGAGGTAGAGGTCAACCTGAGTGCCATCGCAGCCAATGTGGTGGCCATGCTCGCGAGTCAGGCGCAGACCAAGAATATCCGACTGCTGGTCGAGGTGCCGCCCATGCCCTACCGGCTACTGGGTGATCCCACGCGGCTCCAGCAGGCGCTGTTGAACTACGCGAGCAATGCGGTCAAGTTTATGGAACGCGGTACCGTGACGTTGCGTGCCGCCGCCGCGTTGGAAGAAGCAGACAGCATCCTGGTGCGCTTTGAAGTCCAGGATACGGGCATCGGCATCGCGCCGCAAACCCTGCCCAGGCTATTCTCGGCCTTCGAGCAGGCGGACAACTCCTTCACGCGACAATATGGCGGCACCGGGCTGGGCCTCGCCATCACCCGCCGCCTGGCCCAGTCGATGGGCGGGGAGGCCGGGGCGCAGAGCACCCTCGGCGCCGGCAGCACCTTCTGGTTTACGGCACGGATCAAGATCGGCAAGTCGGCCACGGCGACAGCAATCTCCCCGGCTGCCGATGCCAGCGAGGCCACGCTGACGCGCGACTATTTTGGTTGCCGTATCCTGCTGGTTGAAGACGAACCGATCAACATGGAGGTTTCACGCGAGCTGCTGGAGGCCGCCGGCTTGGTGGTGGATGTGGCCGCAGATGGTGCCGAAGCGGTGGGGCTGGCCGGTCGACAGGCCTACGACGTGATTCTGATGGACATACAGATGCCCAACATGGACGGGCTCGAAGCCACTCGGCGGATACGCCAGCAGCCGGACGGCTCCCGGGTTCCCATTCTTGCAATGACGGCGAATGCCTTTGCGCAGGACAAGGCGAAGTGTTTCGCTGCCGGGATGAACGATTATGTCAGCAAACCGATTGAACCGGATACGCTATTCGCAACGCTATTGAAGTGGCTGGCGCGCCCTCGGGACTGAGGTGGTTCCTCACCGATGATCAAGGCCGAACAAATGCGGCTATCGCCGGGTCCGCGCGCAGCGCCTCCAGGTCCGACTCGGTGGGCAATACCGGCCGGTCGCGTTCGCGGTTGACCATACACAGAAAACCGAGGGCCGAATCCGGGTCGGCGCGGAATTGGTGCCAGGTCCAGGGCGGGATACGCACCAAGTCCTGTACGCCGATCGGCGCAACGTCTCGGCCCACCAGGCAGGCACCCCGCCCGCTCAGCACCAATACACCGTGGGCGTGCTCGTGCCGCTCCAGGGTGGAGTGCCCGCCCGCGGCAATCTCGAAATAGCGCAGTTCGCAGGCGAGGGTGTCGTCACCGATCAGCACCTGGCGGGAGATGGACTTGAAGGGTGCGCTGCCGCTGGGTTTATAGTCCAGCAGGTCGATCCCTTCCCAGCGCTGACCTGGGAGCGAGCGAAGGACCGGGGAATCACTCATCGATTCACCACGATCTGGTCGAAGATGCCGCCTTCGGCGAAGTGTTTCTGTTGGACCTCGGCCCAGGGACCGAGCAGTTGCTCGACCTCGAAGGTTTTGATCGGCGGGAAGCGCTCCGCGTTCTCGGCCAGTACCGCAGCCGAGCGCGGGCGGAAATAGTGTTTCGCGACCAGACGCTGACCGGCATCGGTAAACAGAAAGTCGAGATACGCCTTGGCTGCGGCGGCCGTGCCGTGTCTGGCGACGACGGTTTCGACGACGGCCACCGGGGCGCTGGCATCGATGCTGAGCGAGGGATAGACCGCGTCGAACTGGTCCGCGCCCAGCTCGCGCGCAATCAGCGCCGCCTCGTTCTCGAAAGTGACCAGCACGTCGCCGATCTCGCGTTGGGTGAAGGTGGTGGTGGCCCCCCGCCCGCCGCCATCGAAGACCGGGACGTTGGCAAACACCTTTTGCACGAATTGCCGTGCCTGAGTCTCGCTGCCGCCCGCGGCGATGACGCTACCCCAGGCGGCGAGATAGGCATAGCGGCCGTTCCCGGAAGTCTTGGGGTTGGGCACGACGACGGACAACCCGGGGCGGGCGAGGTCGGCCCATTCCTTGACGCCCTTGGGATTGCCCTTGCGCACGAGGAACACCGAGGTGGTGGTGTAGGGTGAGGCGCCATGGGGGAAGCGGTCGCGCCAATCTTTCGCCACCAGACCGCCGCGCTCGACCAAGAGGTCGATGTCGGGCGTCTGGTTCATCGTGACCACGTCGGCCTGCAGGCCGGCCGCGACCGCCAGCGCCTGTTTGCTGGAGCCGCCATGGGATTGGTTCACGCCGATGTCCTGGCCGGTGTCCTTCTTGTACGCGGCAATAAAGGCCGGGTTGATGTCCTTATAGAGCTCCCGCGTCAGATCGTAGGAGGCATTGAGCAGCGTGGTCTCGGCCAGGGCAGATAGCGATAGCGTGACAAGGGCCAAGGCGCCGAGGGCGGAGCCGAGCCTGGAACCGAGCCTGGAACTGATCAGGGAGCGTCGTGGGGCAGTCATCGCGGGTGGCCTCGGGCTTACAAGATGAAACGCGAAGGCTAACACGCCACAGAAATCCTGAGAACGATCGATTGATCATTAGGATATTGTGTTTTCGTCGATTGGCGCCTTGGCGTGATGACCGCCCTTTCTAGGATCATCATTCCAGCCGGCGGCGGACTTGGCGCGGAGCGCCAAACACACGCGTGACACCGCTGGAGCGGTGTCACGAGAGCTCGGCGGTGTCACGCAATCGGCCGTGTCACGAGGATGAGAGGGTCAGCCGTCCGATAAGCTCCGCTTGTCCAGCACCCGCTTAGCCTTGCCGGCGAAACGCTCAATGCGGCGCGGTTCCACCAGGTCCACCTCCGCCCGGATGCCGGCCACGGTGTGGATCTCGCGCGCAATGCGCTCACGCAGGCCCTGCATCCGGTCCATGCGGTCGGAGAACATCTCGGCACGGATCTCCACCTTCACCGTCACCTGATCCAGGGTCCCCGGGCGGTCCACCTCGATCAGATAATGAGGCGTCGTGCCCTCCACCCGCAGCAGGGCCTCCTCGATCTGGGACGGGAAGACGTTGACCCCGCGGATGATCAGCATGTCGTCGCTGCGCCCGGCCACCCGGCTCATACGGGTCATGTGGCGCCCGCAGGCGCAGGGCTCACGATAGAGCCGCGCGATATCGCGGGTGCGATAGCGGATCATCGGCACTGCCTCGCGGGTCAGGGTGGTAATGACCAACTCCCCGGGCTCCCCCTCCGGAACCGGCGCCAGGGTCTCCGGGTCGAGGCACTCCACCAGAAAGTGATCTTCCTGCAGGTGCATCCCGTTGCGGGCCGCGCATTCGCCGCTGACACCAGGGCCCATGACCTCGGACAGTCCGTAGTTGTTGAATGCCAGAATGTCGAGTTGCTCCTCGATCTCCCGGCGCATGTCCTCGGTCCAGGGCTCACCGCCGAAATGACCAAAGCGCAGGGGCAAGGAGCGCGGGTCCATGCCCAACTCGCGGGCGCCGTCGGCGATGGTCAGCGCATAGCTCGGGGTGCAGATCAGCACCTCGGGGGCGAGGTCGTGAATGATGTCGAGTTGCCGGCGGGTGTTGCCGGAGGCGGCGGGAATCACGGCCGCGCCGACCTGCTCCACCCCATAGTGGAGCCCGAAGCCCCCGGTGAAGAGCCCGTAACCGAAGGCAATCTGCACCGTGTGTTCGGGTCTCAGCCCCCCGGCTACCAGGAAGCGGGCGCAGAGTCCCGACCAGGTCTTGAGATCCTGCGCGGTGTAGGCAACGAAGGTCGGCCGACCGGTGGTCCCGGATGAGCCGTGGATGCGCGCCACCTCCCGGCGGGGCACCGCCAGGAAGCCCAGCGGCTGATGGCGACGCAGATCATCCTTGGTAGTGAAGGGCAGGCGCCGGACATCGTCCAGAGAGCGGATACTGCGCCGGGTGATGTCATGCAGGGTGAAGTAGTCGCGATAGAACGGGACCTCGGAGACCCGCGCGACCAGATCGCGCAGGCGCTCCAGTTGCAGGGCCTCCAGAGCGGCGCGCGGCAGGGTCTCCGCGGGATCGAAGACACGGTTCTCGATGGCAAATCCGGAAGCCGGCATAGGTCACTACTCACGCAACGTGGCTGAAGAGTTCCTCGGCATCCACCACATGCAGGCCGGCGGCCTTCAGCACGGTGATGGCCTGATCCGGGTCGTCGAAGCGGAAGATCAGGATCGCCTTGTCGCCGCGGCGCAGTGAGAAGGCATACAGATACTCGATATTGAGCCCCGCGCTCTCCAGGACCTTCAGTGCCTGGGCCAAACCGCCGGGGCGATCGAGCAGGTCCACCGCCACCACCTCGGTAAGATTGACCACCCAACCGGCATCCTCCAGGACCTGCCGGGCCTGCTCCCACTCACGCACGATCAGGCGCAGGATGCCGAACTGGGCAGTGTCCGCCAGCGACAGGGTCATCAGATTGATGCCCGCCGCGGCGATCGCCTCCAGCGGGGCGCCCAGGCGCCCGGGACGGTTCTCGAGAAAGAGTGAGAGTTGCTGCAATTTCATGGTCTATGACTCCCCTGGTGTGTGACAACTAGCGGGCGATCTCGATCATCGTTCCGGCCGCCGCCCGGTGCCCCAAACTGGAGGTCGAGGCTTCAGCCGGACCAGCGCCGCTAAGATGCAATGCCGACCGGCTAAAGCCTCGACCTCCGGTCTACTCGCGACCGGAACGACGATCAAGGCCAAAAATCGGTCTGTCAAATCGCGCGCTGGTCGATGACGCGCTTGGCCTTACCCTCGCTGCGCTCGATGGTGCGCGGCTCCACCAACCGCAGGTCCACGCGAATACCGCAGATCTGCTCGATGGCCTGGGCCAGACGGGCGCGTACCGCCTCCAGTGCGCCAACCTTGTCGCTGAAGACCTCGGGCGTGACCTCCACCTCCACCGCCATCTGATCCAGCCCGCTCTTGCGTGTAAGGATGATGCGGTAATGGGGCAAAGCGCCCTCTACCTGCAACAGTGCGGCCTCCACCTGGGACGGGAAGACGTTGACCCCGCGGATGATGATCATGTCATCGGAGCGGCGGCCGATACGCTCGATGCGCCGCAGGGTCCGCCCGCAGGCACAGGGCGCGGCGATGATCCGGGTGATATCGCGCGTGCGATAGCGGATCATCGGCATCGCCTTCTTGCTCAGCGTGGTCAACACCAGCTCGCCCTCCGCCCCGTCCGGCAGACTGGCCCCGGTCTCGGGGTCGATGATCTCCGGGTAGAAATGGTCCTCGAAGACATGCAGGCCGTCTTGCTGGGCGCACTCGCTGGCCACCCCAGGGCCGGTGATCTCCGACAGCCCATAGATGTCATAGGCCTTGAGCGCAGTGTTTGCCTCGATGTGTACGCGCATCGCGTCCGACCAGGGCTCGGCGCCGAAGACCCCCACGCGCAGCGGCAAGCCCTTGAGATCCACGCCCGCCTCCTTGGCGCGCTCGATCAAATGGACGAAATAGCTCGGGGTGCAGCACAGCGCGGAGACGCCGAAGTCGCGCAACACCATGAGCTGACGCTCGGTATTACCCCCGGAGACCGGGATGACCGTGGCTCCCAAGGCCTCGGCCCCGTAATGCGCGCCCAGGCCCCCGGTGAAGAGCCCATAACCGAAGGCATTCTGCACGATATCCCCGCGGTGCAGGCCGCAGGCGGCGAAGGTGCGCGCCATCACCTCGGCCCACACATCGACGTCCTCGCGGGTATAGCCGACCACGATGGGCTTGCCGGTGGTCCCGGAGGAGGCGTGCAGGCGCACGATATCCCCCATCGGGCTCGCAAAGAGACCGAACGGATAGGTATCGCGCAGGTCGGTCTTGATCGTAAACGGGAGCTTGGCGATGTCCGCCAGCTCGCCGATGGCATCGGGGGTCAGACCACGCGCCTCAAGGCGCTGGCGAAACAGTGGCACATACTCATAGGCGCGGCTGACCACCGCGCGCAGGCGGCGCAGTTGCACCTCCTTCAGGCGCTCGGCGGGCAGAAAATCCGGTGCACTGGCGGGATGAAAGCCCCCCGCCGCATCGTTCCACAACTCTGTCTGCATCGTGTCCCCCTCGGTCAACGTCATCTATTGAGGTGAAAAGCCGTACCTGTCGGACAAAAATTGTACAGGACTAACAAGATTTTTCAGGATTCACAGGATGAGAAAATCATGACCCACGCCGTCAGCCATCCTGTTAATCCTGTCTCTTTATCCTCAGGCAGCAGGGGTCTCACGTGCGGCCGCGGCGGCACGCCCGAGCGAGAATGACTGTTCGTTGAGCTTGTGGAGCTTGGGCGCCAGATTGGCATGGATGGCGGCGAGCCAGTGCTCCTGCGCAATCGGCAGCTGCGCCGACAGCGCCCCCAGCAGGGTCACATTCAGGCTCTTCTTGTTCTTGAGCGCCTCCGCATCGAGCAGGTCGGGGCTGATCAGCACCCCGTCCGGCCCCAAGACGGCACGATTGACCTCCACCTGCGTCTCCTCCAGCACCACGAGCACGTCCGCCTCCCCCGTGGGGACCATGGGACTCCAGACCTGCGGCCCGAAGCGCACATCGCTGCTCACCGAGCCACCGCGCTGGCTCATGCCATGCAGTTCACTCTTCTTGACGTCGTAGCCGGCGCGAAAGGCGGCGTCGGCCAGGATGTCGGAGGCCTTGATGACCCCCTGACCGCCGAGCCCGGCAATGACCACGTTATGAACTTTACTCATGGGCTCGACCTCAATCATCGACGACTGGAGCGGGGGCGGTCGCCGACCGATCGGCCGCGGCCTTCTCATAGAAGCGGATCTTGGGGGCCGCCAGGACGCAGGGCTGACGGGTCACCACCAGCGAGGTCTCGGACCTGGCCAACAGGTCCTTGAGCAGCGCCGCCAAGGTGCCCTCCGGCGCCTGGGAATCCACCAGATGGACGTTCTGCACGCCCATGGCGCGGGCCAGGTCCTCGAAGTGGATGCGCCCGGTGGGATCGTGGCTCAGGGTGCGGCCGGTGCCCGGGTGCTCCTGCTGTCCGGTCATCGCGGTGGTGCCGTTGTCCAGGATCATCACGACATGGCCGGTGGCGGGCGGGTTGTAGACCATCTCGGCCAGGCCGGTGATCCCGGAGTGGACGAAGGTGGAGTCGCCGATCACGCTCACCACCCGCCGCGCCTCTTCTTCCGGCAGGACGTGGCGCAGCCCCAGGCCGACGCCGATGCTCGCACCCATGCAGACGCAGGTGTCCATGGCCTGGAAGGGCGGCAGCACGCCGAGCGTGTAACAGCCGATATCACCGGCAACGATACAGTTGAGATCGCGTAAGACCTCGAAGACCCCCCGGTGGGAACAGCCTTGGCACAACTCCGGCGGCTTGCCCTTGGGCGGCACCGGCTCGGCGCTCTGGTCCCCGGCCAGGATGCGCCGCACCCGCGCCACGTTGAGCTCCCCGAAGCGATACTGCTCCGGCTTGCCCTCGGCCGGAATACCGGCAGCGCGCACCGCGTCCAGCAGCACCGGGTCCCCCTCCTCCAGCACCAGCAGACGCTCACAGCCCTGCGCAAAGGCGCGGATGGTCTCCAGCGGCAGCGGATAGGTGAGACCGATGGTGAGTAGTGATGCCTCCGGTGCGGCCTCACGAGCATGCATGGCGGCAATGCCGGTGGCGATGAGACCCAACTGGGGGCCGCCCGCGAAGACCCGATTCGGCCCCTCGGCATTGTTCCAGGCGGCGATCTCGGCGAGTTTCTGACGCAGCCGCCGGTGGGCCGGCTTGGCGTAGGCGGGGATCATGACCCGCGCCGGGATATCTCGCTTGAAGCCCGGTTCAGGCGCGACCGGCGACCCGGCCGCGAACCCATTCTGCGGCCACACGATCGTCTTGGCATGGCAGACCCGCGTGGTGACGCGCAACAGCACCGGGAGATGCCAGCGTTCGGAGAGCTCGAAGGCCAGCAGTGTGAAGTCGTAGGCCTCCTGAGAGTCCATCGGCTCCAGCATGGGCACGCTGGCGGCGCGGGCGTAGTGGCGATTGTCCTGCTCGTTCTGGCTGGAGGCCATGCCCGGGTCGTCCGCCGAGACCAGAACCAGACCCGCGGCCAGGTCCGTGTAAGCGGCGGTGAACAAGGGGTCCGCCGCCACGTTGACACCCACGTGCTTCATGGTCACCAGGGTGCGCGCCCCGCCGAAGGCGGCGCCCAAACCGACCTCCAATGCCACCTTCTCGTTCGGCGACCACTGGGCGCGCCCGCCGAGCCGGTCAAAGGTTTCCAGGATTTCCGTGGATGGGGTACCCGGATAACCGGTACCCAGGCGGACCCCGGCATGAAGAGCGGCCAAGGCGATGGCCTCATCGCCGCTCAGGAGTTGTGGTGCATCGCTCATTCGTCGTAAGCCCCTCGTCGGCGGGAGATCGGTGACCGCGGATTATCCTCCCGATTGCTGCGGCGCAGCAAGGCGCCGCGCACGCTCAGAAGCGCCGCCGCCGCGCCGGCCGGTCGTCCTCGTGGTCAAGCCCCTCATCGATATGAAACGTGGGCTCAGGGTCCAGGTCACCCGCCGCCGAGAGGGTCGGTTCGATGCGCGGGGCAGACGCCGGGGCCGTGGTCGCTGTGGGGGTCGGCGCGGCGGCGACGGGCGGCACCGGCGTAGGGGTCGGGTCCACCGCGCGGGGACGCGCCCGCACCGGCCGCAACCGCGGCTCCCGCGCGTCGTCCACCGACACCTCGGAGAGGCTGTGCCGGACCTCCTGCGCCGCCGGGCCTGCCGGCACGGCGCGCGGGACCGCCGGCGGCGCCGGCGCCCGGGCCGACGGGCGCAGGGCGGCGATGGCCGCATGGATACGCTGCACCAACTCCGCCTCAAGATAGTCGTCGGCCTCGCGCAGCCGCACGAAGGGCAGGCCGGCGGCGACACAGACCCGATCCAGGGTATCCGGCCGCACCGCACGGCCCATGCGCGAGCGGGGGACCAGATTCACCGCGCAGGCAATGGCGCCGCTCCCCGCCCGGCAGACCAGGAAGTCGAACTGGCGATCCCCCAAGCGCGCAAAGGCACGGCGCCGCGCCGCACGGTCCAGCCGTCGCCGCACCCCGATCACCTCCGCCACCCGCACCCGGCCGTAGACCCGGTAGTCGGGACCCAGCGCGCGTTCCAGCACGGCCAGAAAGGCGCGCTGGGGCGGCGAGAACAGCGCCTCATCCGCCAGATAAGGCCACCGTGCACGGCGCCCGAAGCGCCGGTGCAGGCTCAGAATCAGGGCCAGGAGGAGCAGGCCCCCCAAGCCGAGCAAGAAATAAAAATGTCCCACTGTGCAGTCACCTGATGGCTGGCCGCCGATGCAGCCGTCTTGCCGATGGATCGCGCCCGCGGCCAGCCATACGTTGAAGACACCGACCCGATGTTCGATGTCATCGTGAAAACAAAACCTTAGAATATTACACGAGGGCCGCGCCGGAAGTCACGCGGGACGCAGGCACTCTGGCTCCCACGCTCCCGCGTGGGAGCACGCGCGGGCGCTCCGCGTCCATTCATCCGCAGGGACGCGGAGCGCCCGCCCGGCATTCCCCTACTTCCGCGTGGGAACGAGAAAGAATCGCGCCGCCGGAGTTCCGGGAGGGCCCGCGCCAGACTTAAATCGCGCCCCTGGAGACTGCGGCAGGCCCCAGACAGAATGAAACTGTGCGCCGCTGAACCGGAGGCGGACGCCTGGGGACTTGAGCGGTGTCGCTAAGATCGCGTTTGGCACATCTCAAGACTTGCGGCGCGTTCCTGAGCTCTTGAGATGTGCGCCGCAAAGGTTCAGGCGTGATGCAAAAAAATTAAAAGGAACAATGCGTTGGCGCACATCCACACGCCGTATCCCTTCAGGCGTGCGCCGCAACACTTGCGGCGCACATCTGAAGCCTTGGGGGACGCCGCTGGACCCTTGAGCGGCACCGCTGGAACCTGGCGCGGCACGCCTGGATTTTGGAGCGGTGCCGCGCCGGCCCCGCGGGACGCCGCGCGCCCCTTGAGCGGTACCGCTGGGACCTGGCGCGGTGCAGATGAAGCCTCGCGGGACGTGCCGTCAAGTCCATCACAAGCCCCAACCCTAACGATGGGCTGAGGGCCTGAGTGCAAAGGGACAAAGGACAGATGGCAAAGGGCTAAAGAGTCCTGGCGAGGCGCAAACCCAGGAAGCTGCCCGCTTCATCCGCGGTGTTCCAGTTGCGGTAGGCCGACCGGAGCCTCCCCGGGAAGAAGTTCCAGCCGCCGCCGCGAACCACGCGCCGGACATCGCTTTTGACATCATTATTGCTTTCGCATTTCTGCTCTTGCCCGTCGTATGGGGCGGCATAGATAGAACAGGTCCACTCCCAAACATTGCCAGCCACCTCATGCAACCCCCAGGGGTTAGCGGGCAGGCTGCCGACCGGGACGGTCTTCTCCCGATAGACCCCGGTCTTGGCCCCGCAGTCGTTGTAGTCGTCGTATTTTCCATCATAGTTGGCCTGGTCGGTGTTGACGCATTTGCCGGTCCAGAAGGGGGTGTCAGTCCCAGCACGGGCGGCGTATTCCCATTCGGCCTCGGTCGGCAGGCGGTAGGGTTGGCCGGTCTGCTCGGCGAGCCAGGCGGCATAGGTGGTCGCGTCATTCCAGGAGACATTGATCACCGGGCGGTCGCCGCGGCCCCAGCCCTGATCATTCGGCTTCTTGCGGCCGGTCGCCTCGGCGAAGCGATCGTAGTCGGCGAAGCTGACCTCGGTCTGGCCGATGGCAACGGGTTGGACCCTGACCTCATGGCGTGGACCCTCGTCGTCCGCGCGCTCAGGCTCATCCTCCGGCGAGCCCATCTGGAAGGTCCCACCGGGTCGTGCGACCATGGCCGGACCGTCAGTGCCGTTCTTCAGCCGGTCACGGAAGACCTTGGGCCGCGGCAACGTCGGCTCCGGGAGATCGAGCCCTTTGGGGTTCTGGAACCGGGCTCGCTCGGCGTCGGTCAGCGGCCGCGCCAACGGATCGGCGAAGACGGCACCGTGGCCGGTAGTGGTGAGCCAGACACGGATCAGGTTGCCGGCGGGCGGGGTATCGGCCAGGGCGGCGTCGGCGCCCGGGGGCGGGTCGGTCAGGCGGTCGGCGATGACAGACGGGTCGCCCCAGGCGAGGTACTGGAGCCGGGCGGCGGCGAAGGCACCGGGCGCGACCGTCGCCGCGGCTCCGATCTGGACGGTATTGACCCTACGCACCGCCGCGGCCGGCTGGTCCGGACCGGGTGCGTCCGCCGCCGGCGCGGAAAGCTCAACGAGTCCCGGCGCCGGGAAGCCGCCCTGCGTCAGCACCCCGGCCAACCCCGCCGCCAAACCGGCCGTGCCCGGTGTGTGGATGATCTCGACCCGGACTCCCCGGCGCGACAGGGCCTCGGCGGCCTGCGCCGCCTGCGCGGCGACGGCCCGCAGCCCCGGCTGACCGAACCCGTCGCCCCCCCGCCAGGCCAGATGCAACCCGAGCCCGAGCAACAGGGCCAGGGCCGTTGCTGCCAAGAAACCGCTGAATCCGCCCGGCCGCCGGGGCAACCGCCGGGCCAGCCGCCGCGGCAACAGAAAGTCGAGCAGACGCGGGCGCAGCACGGCATCCAGAAAGTTGCGGTCCTGTAGCGGGGCGTCCGGACCGGCGAGCGCCGCCAGGTCATGGACCCAGCGCCCCAGGCGCCAGCCCCGCTCGCGCCACGCGGTACGCAGACGCGCCAGCCAGGACCGAGGTGAACCGGAGACCGCCACCGGCAGGCGCAGGGCCTCATCGCCGTCCACGCTGGCGCGCGCCAGGAGCTCCCGGTAAATGGCGCCGATGCGCCGGGCCTCGGCGCGCCCGGTCCGGTCGGAGAGGGCCAGGCGCAGCCAGTCCGGCAGGTGGCCGGCGCGCAGCCAGGGCAACCGGGCCAGGCGCAGCAGGCGCTGGGCGCGGGTCGCGGCGGGGTCGGCCGGGAACAGTGCCTGGTCCAGCAACCGGGTCAGTCCCGGGTGCACCTCGGGGTAGACGGCCGCGGCAGCGAGCAGCAGGCCGCCGTGGGGGCCGAGCCAGGCGTCCAGGTCCGCCAAGAGGGCGCGCCGGTCCGACACGTCCGGGGCCGGGTCAAAGGCGGCGGCGCTGGTCCCGAGTGCGCCCGGCAGCGTCGACTCCGGCAGACCGCCGGCCGTGGCCGGGGCCTGGGTCAGGTGGCCGGCCAGACGGATCAGCCCGGCCTCGCCGAAGGGGGCAAGCGCCAGCCCCGCGCCCTCAAGGGCGGCGCGCCAGGGGTCCGGCACGGCGCGGGTGGCGAGCAGTGCGCGCCGCGGCCACAGGGCCAGGACCTGGGTCCAGTCGGCAGCGGACCCGCGCCAGGGGTCGACGAAGGCGGCGGGGTCGCCGACGATCAGGAGCCGGGCGCCGGCATGGCGGGCGGCCAGTTCCGCGAGGCCGATCCCCTGCCCGCGCGGCCCCAGCACCCGGGCGGGATGGCGTTGGAAGGGGTAGCGGTGGACCTCGATGCCGGCCTCGCGCAGGCGCAGCACCAGCGTTTCTGCGAGCCCCGCGAGGTGGTCGGCGCGGTGCTGGAAGTCCACCAGGACCACCAGGTCGGGCACCCGCGGCAGGTCGCGGTAGACAGGGGCGAAGAGCCCCTGACGGCGGGCGGTGCGCTCCACGGTGGCGCGCTCGTCCAGGCGGGTGGTGGGCACACGCACCGGGGTGTGTAGCCGGCGCAGCGCGCTGCGCAGGGCGGGGTCGGTAAAGAGCTCGTCGTCCTCCCCGGCCAGGGTGAGGTGGCGCAGGGGTGAATCCGCATCGCCCTTGCGATAGCGCAGCACGTCGCGGCGGCGCAAGGCGCGCCAGGCGACCCAGGCGAGGAGGGCCAGCCCCGGCAGCGCCGGCAACAGCCAGTCGCCGACCGCGAGCCAGCGGCGGGCGTCCGGGCCCGGACCCAACGACTCCGGCGGGGTCCGGGGGCGGATCGGCTCAAGCGGCAGCTTCAGATAACCGTCGCTGGAGCCCTTGATGGGTGCCGGGTCGATCGGCTGGATCGTGGGCGGCGTCTGCCCGGGACCCGGCGGCTCCGCCACGGGCTGGAGCCAGCGGTAGAGCCCGAAGGCCAGGGCCATGACCAGCACGCCGAGACCCAGGAGGATGGGCCGCAGCCGGGTCTGCGGCGGTGGTTTGCGGGGCTTCGCGGCGCGCCGCACCGGCGTGGGCGCGGCATCGGCCGTGGGCGCGCCGGCCTGGCCCAACCATTGGTCGAAGACCTGGGCAAAACGCCGCTGCTCGTCCGGGGAGCGGCAGAAGAGCGGCGCCAAAAGCGCACGCACCCGTTGTGGGTCGGCCGGCAAGCGGTGGCCGGCCGCGAGCGAGGCGAGCAGGTCCTGGGCGTTCTGCCAGCGGTCGGGGCCGGTGGGCAGGCCGGCGCCTTGCAGCAGCCGGTCCAGCTCCCGCAGCCGGGACCAGGGCTCGGACCAGGGACCCAAGTCGGGCTCGAGGGGGGCCGGGGCGGGCTCGGGCACGCTCATGACCGGCGCGTCACGCGTTTCTCAACGGCCCCGCAGGCCCGGACGCGGCGACTCCCGCCACCGGTCCAGCAGGGCCTTGGCCTGGGCCTGATCGGACTGGTTCTTGAATAGCAGTCCGCGGGTCTTGGCGAGCAGGTCCGCCGGGTCCAGGTCGGCGACACCGCCCGGGGGTGCGCCGCGGCGGGCCTCGGGCACCAGCGCGTCGAGCCAGTTGAGCAGCTCCGTCAGCGACGGCTTGTGGCCCAGACCCTGGGCGTCCCGGCGCAGGAAGCGGTAGAAGTCCAGCAAGTCAGCGAAGAGCGTACCGCCCACGAAGCGGGTACCGAGACGGGCCTTGACGATGTCCTCGATCGTGACCTCGCCGGCCCGGTCCTGACCCTCCAGGTCCTGGTCGAAGGGGGGCAGTTCCAGATGATGGTAAACGCACCGGCGCAGGAAGGGTTCCGGCAGGGCCTTCTCGGAGTTGCTGGTGATCACCACGATGGGCCGCTAGGCACGCTCGGCGAGCGTCAGCTCCACCGTCGGCAGGGGGTCGGTGTCGCTCGCCAGCTCCGGGATGGGGAAGCGCAGGCGCTCGATCTCCACCAGCAGGTCGTTGGGCACGTCGCGCGGGGCCTTGTCGATCTCGTCGATCAGGACCACGGTGCGCGTCGGGCGGCCGGGGTGCCCCACCGCGGCATCGGGCAGGCGCAGGTCGTCGCGGCCATACGCCTGGGACTTGGCGTGAAGCAGTGCGCGCCCCAGGGCCTCGAATGAGATGAAGCGCCGCGGGTCGGCCGCGCGGCCCTCGGTTTGGCTCGCGTGGAAGCGGCCGACGGTGTCGAAGCGGTAGAGCAGGTCGCGCGCCTGGGTGTCGGAGTTGCCATCAGCGCGATCCCCGTCATGTCTGTGTGCCAATAGGCTAACGGGTTCACTGGCCCAGGGCAACCGTGCCATGGCGCCATCGTGTCGCGCCGTTGCCGCACAATCCCGCAGGCGGTTTCCTGGTTTTCGCGATAGCATTACGCTAAGACCCTTTCGCGCACCGCCCCGGGACCGACCCACGCCATGAGACTGTTCGACATCATTGCCGCACTGATCACGCTGTCGGCGCTGTTCAGTTGGTTCAACGACCGCTTCCTGAAGCTGCCGACCGCGATCGGGTTGATGCTGATCGCACTGCTCGCCTCGCTGACGGCGCTGCTGCTGATCCCGGGCAACGATCCCTTGGAACATGACATACGGCGATTGCTCGCCGGCATCGACTTCAACGAGACCGTACTGCACGGCCTGTTGGGCTTTCTGCTCTTCGCCGGGGCGCTGCATGTGAGGGTCGCCGATCTCGCCCGGTACAAGTGGTCGATCCTGTTGCTGGCGAGTGTCGGCGTGGTGATCTCCGCCGTGCTGGTCGGCGGCGGCGCCTGGCTGCTGTTTTTTCTGGTCGGGCTCAAGGTCCCGCTGATCTACTGCCTGCTGTTCGGCGCCCTGATCTCGCCGACCGACCCCATCGCGGTGCTCAGTATCCTGAAGCAAGCCGCCGTGCCCAAGAGCCTGGAGAACAAGATCACGGGCGAATCCCTGTTTAACGACGGGGCGGCCGTGGTGCTCTTCCTGGTGCTGGCGAAGATCGCGACTGGCGCCGAGGTGGCCCACCCCGGCCTGTTCGTGCAAGCCTTCCTGACGGAGGCGTTCGGCGGCTTGGCCTTGGGGCTCGTCAGCGGTGGCCTGGCCTATCTGATGATGCGCGGCAGCGATAACTATCAAGTGGAGGTGCTGATTACCCTGGCCGTGGCAAGCGGCGCCTATGCCGTGGCCGAGCATTGGCAGGTCTCGGCGCCGATTACCGTTGTCGTCGCCGGGCTCTTGATCGGCAACCTGGCCCGCGAAGGGGTGTGGTCGGCCGAGACGATGCGATACGTGGACGCCTTCTGGGAGTTGATCGACGAGGTCCTGAACGCGGTGCTGTTCGTGCTGATTGGGCTGGAGGTGATCGTGCTGACCATCAGTGGGGCCATACTGCTCGCCGGCCTGCTGGCCATCCCCTTGGTGCTGCTGGCCCGGGCGGTCAGCACGGGGCTGCCGCTGGCGGCGCTGCGCCGTTTCCGTAGCTGGTCGCCGCGGGCGGTCGCGATCCTGACCTGGGGCGGACTGCGCGGCGGCATCTCGGTGGCGATGGCGCTCTCACTGCCGCACGGCGAGGTCCGCGACGTGCTGGTCTCAGTGACCTATATCGTGGTGGTCTTCTCCATCGTGGTGCAGGGCCTGACGCTGGGGGCCGTCATTCGGGCGATCGGGCAGCGGGGCGACCTGGAGTTCTCCACTGTTCGTTGACAACGGGTTTTCCAATGGCCGCGAATGCCCCGCGGCATCATTTGCATGCACTCAATGGTAATGCTCGGTGCTGTATTGCCCCGGGGCATTGCGACGATGGCGCACCATCCCGCGGGCCTCCAGGATCTGTTTGACGTCCTTGATCATGGAGGCGTTACCACACAACATCACATGACTGAAGGCAGACTCGATGCGCGCCCCCACCCGCGCCTCCAACTCACCGCCGGTGAGCGCATCGGTGATGCGCCCGCCCAAGGCCTGGGGACAGAATTCGCGACTCACCACGGGGACGAAGGTAAAGCGCTCCCCCCAGCGCGCAGCCAGCGCGGCGATGGTCTCGCCGTAGACCAGATCGGCGCCGCTGCGCACACCGTGAACCAGGATCACCCGCTCAAAGCGCTCCCAGGGGTCGGGGGTGCGCAGGATGGAGAGATAGACCCCGATGCCCGTCCCGGTGGCCAGCAGCCACAGGTTCGCGGCGGGCGCCACCGCCTCCAGGGTGAAGATGCCCCCGGCCTGGGCCGAGACCCACACCGCGTCACCGGGGTTGAGGACCGAGAGACTCGGGGTGAGCGGCCCCCCCGGCATCTCGTTGAAGAGGAACTCCAGGGGGCGCTCGGACGGCGGATTGACCAGCGAGTAGGGCCGCCCCACCCGCTCGCCCGCGATATCCAGCGCGATCTTGACGAACTGGCCCGCCCTGAAGTCGGCCACCGGGGCCTCCACTTGGATGCTGTAGAGACCCTCCGCCCAGGTGTGCTTGCCGACCACCGTGCCTTTGACCCATTCGCTCGCCATCGCCTTATTCCTGATTTAAAAGAATTTCCGAAATAGGGCACTGGGGGCCGCAGCGGTCCCCGAGTCCCCGAGTGAAGCGGAGATTGGTCCGACCAAGGCGCATTCAAAGCGCCCGGTGCCCGGCGGCGCCCCGGGGACGCCGCGCGATTGCAATTTCCGGGGTGCGCACCATGTTCATTCAGAGAAATGACTATCCACTGCGGAGCACCTATCGTGAAATCCACACTGTTCGCCCTCGGTCTGACCGCCATCAGCGGCGCCGTCGCCGCCGACCCGGCGACGGCCTGCCCGCCGCTGCTCGATCTGAGCGTTCGTCGGCTGGCCGGGGAGGAGGTCGTCAACCTCTGCGAAGCCTATCGCGGCCAGGTGATCCTGGTGGTCAACACCGCCAGCAAGTGCGGCTTCACCCCGCAGTACGAGGGGCTGGAGGCGCTCTATCGCAAGTATCGCGACCGCGGTCTGGTGGTGCTCGGCTTCCCGTCCAATGACTTCCTGAAGCAGGAACCCGGCAGCGAGGAGGAGATTGCGAAGTTCTGCCGACTCACCTACTCGGTCGAGTTCCCGATGTTCGAGAAGGTCAGCGTGACCAAGGGCAGCGCCACACCGCTGTTCGAGCGCCTCGCAGCCGCCGGCGCCCCCTACCCCAAGTGGAATTTCTACAAATATCTGATCGACCGCAACGGCAACTATGTCGACTATTTCGCGAGTCTCACCTCGCCGGACAGCAAAAAGGTGGCGGAGGCGATCGAAAAACTCTTGTGAGGGCGGATGCCTCAAGTCAGCGCCATGTACGCGACACCCCAAACCGACGACGGCTGGATCACGCGCGTGCAAGGGCGCCAAGGCGAGGCCTTGGTGGTGGATGCACACTTTGCGCTCCCGCTGGGTTTCCGCGAACTGGTGCGGGGGCGTGAGTCCGAACTGCTGTTCGCGGCCCGCAGCCGGCTGGCGCGGCTCGGGATCAACATCACGGCGCTGGCCGAGCCGGTCCTCGACGCCTGTTCCTGCGACCTGCGCCTGGAGGTGGTCGCCGCCATCCGTGCCTACGGGATGGCCGAGCATCTGGAGCGCTTGGTGGTCGCCGGGATGCGGGTCGGCCGGTTGGTCTTCTGCCCGCGGGACACGCGCCTGAGCTCCACCGAGATCCACGCGCTGATCCGCGACAACCAGATCCAGGTGCCGAGCGGTTTTTCACTGGACGCCCACGGTTACCTGATCCTGCGGCCCGAACAACAGGTCTTTCGCTTTCGCACCCCACTGACCTATGAGGAGGTCCACGCGGTCGCCTACCACGCGGACGGGAAGGAGCTGCTCAACCGACTCCAGGTCCGCACCCAGGTCGCCAATATCGAACTGGCCCCGATGGACGGCCTGGTGACCGCCTGTTCGATGTTCCTGCACCGACACTGCGTGGTCCTGCGCAACCTCGACGAGGCACTCGGCGTGCACCTCCAGGCCACGGTGCTCGACCCTGTGTCCACCCGCGGCACCAACATCTATCTGGAGTTCATCAACCGCTCCGATCAGCTCATCGTCAACCCCACGGTGGCCGCCACCGTCCATCCGGCCACCCGCCGGGAACCGCAGCACCACTACTGGCACGGCGGACCGCAACCCCAAGCGAGCGCGGCCGAGTCCGAGTACCGCGCGCTGATCCAGGTATTCGACCGGCTGGAGTCCTCGCCGCTCATGGTCGAGGACTGTCACCGGCTGATGGCCGCGACGACCGACCCAGCGGCCCTGCTGCACGGCGGCACGCCGGACCTGCTGTGCGCCCGCCCGGACAGCCCCGAGCCGCCCCACAGCGAAGAGGATGCCAGCGCGCAGAACCCCGCACCCCACGGCGGCGCCTGCCCCACCCCACTCGACCAACTCCCGGACGACGCCGCGGCGACGCTGCTGCTCGGCTACTTTCCCAATCTCATCGAACACGCGGAGATCTGTGCCGCGGCGCTCCGCCGCAAGGTCGCCCGCCTGTGCTTCCGGCGTACCTCCTTCGAACATGGGGTCTTCCTCTCGGAGCGCGACCATGCCCGCCTGGCCGACTATGAGGGTCTGGGGCTCGAGGTGTATTGGTGTAACGAGGCCCGCGGCCACATCGTGCGGCACGTCTTGCGCGGCATGCGGGGTTATTTCACCACCTCAGACACGGTGGATCGCTTCCGCTCCGCCCTGGTATTCGCCATCTATGGCTCGGTCAAGCCGCTGAATAATCAAGAGATCGTTGACACCGAACGGCTGATCGAGAACCTCCAGGGGCTGTTCGGCAGCGATATCGCCATCCTCACCGGCGGCGGCCCCGGGTCTATGCAGCAGGTCACCGATACCGCCCACCGGCGCGGCCTGCTGGTCGGCTCCAGCTTCATCGAGACCATGGACCAGGAGCAGAACAAGACCGCCGATTTCTACCAGACCTTTCAGGCGCGCAGCCGCCAATCGCGGCAGCGCTGGTTCGAGATCGCCAGTTTCCACATCTTTCTGATCGGCGGTGTCGGCACCCTGGAGGAGATCGGGCTCACCCTCACCGACATGAAGCTCGGCGTCATTGAGGCAAGCCCGGTCGTTTTCCTCGACAGCTCGGGGGGTGACTTTTACTGGGAAGGACTCAAGACCCAACTCGAACGCATGGTCCGCGCTGGGCGCACCCCCGGATGGCTGCTCGACAATATCCTGATGAGCTGCGATCCCGACGAGGTCCCGCGCTTCTACAAGAAGACCCTGCGGTTGGGGTGATCCTCAAGCAACAGCCGCTCTCGCGCCATCCCTGACCGATGCATAGGGCGGCGTCACGGCACGGCACGACGGCAACGCCGCACCGGTGGACAGGGCTCCCCGCATTCGGGATCGACTGGCCGCGCGAGGGCAAGTGCCCCCGTGCCGCCGGTCGGTCTATACCGGACCCCGGATCAGTACCGGCCGCCGCCCTCCCGGCCGCCGCCGTCGCGATCACGGTCGCGACCGCCGCCCCCTCCCCAACCACCACCACCGCCACCGCCACCGCCACCGCCACGCGGACGGCTTTGCTGGTCACGCGGGCGCGCCTCGTTGACGGTCAGCTTGCGCCCCTTGAACACGGACTCGTTCAGTTCCTTGATGGCGGTGTCGGCCGCGCCGTTGTCGGGCATGTCCACAAACCCGAAGCCCTTGGATTGTCCGGAAAACTTGTCTTTGATGACCTCGGCGCTTGCGAGTTCACCATACTCGCCGAAGATATCACGCAAATCATCGTCGGTGACGCTATAGGTCAAGTTGCCTACGTAGATCCTCATCGCTGTCTCTCACGCTCTTGTGTATTGATCGTAGGGAGCCCAGCGAGCGACCAACACACAAGTCCGCTCGCCGGAAAGAATCTACGTGCGGCCGGGGTCTGGCAGCGCCTGACCTGTGACATCCGGGGTACGCAAACGACAGGAGACCAGCCGCCGCAGACCAGGGTCGGCTGCATGCCTGGGAATGGATCGGGAGGGTGCCGACAGCCGCGCAGCGCCACCCGGGCAGGTGGTCAGCTGGGCGCGCAGACGGTTCGGGTCCCGAAAACAGTCCCCTGGGGGGAAGGCCGGAGGGCGCTGGCGTGTGGTCGTGTCGGTCGATCGGAACCCTGGATGCTAGTCGCAATGGATACAAGAAGAAAAGTAGTGTATCGGGATCGATGCGTCAACCGTGATTCGATCAAATTTATCGGCCGCCGCCCCCCACCGGCAGTGGCGGCCGCAGGGCTTAGTAGAGCGAAGCACAGATCCCGATATCATCCGGGAGTCAGCGTGAGATCAAAAAATGGACAGGATTCACAGGATTTTTCAGGATTTACAGGATGTATCCTTACCGCACGTCACAGCCAAAAATCCTGTTAATCCTGTCGAATTTCTTGCTGGCGACCCGGTGGCCTGAGTGATACCAGAAGCGGCGTTTCGCGGTGCCAGCTATAGCACCACCGGCGCCGCCGGAGCACCCGCATCAGATCACTGATTGCGGAACAAGGACCACACGTCACGGAAGTGCTCGTTGGTCGAGTCACCGATCCACTCGAAGGCGACCGACTCGGTGCACGACACCTGGACCCCGCCGTTGCGCATGCGGTCCAACACGTTGGTCTTACACTCGCTCTTGCGCGAAATGATGGCATCGGCCGGGACGAAAACCTGATAAGCCCAGCGCTGGAGCCCGGAAACCGTCTGGGAGATGCAGATGTGGGCCTCCATGCCGACCACGATCAATTGGCGCCGCTGCGGATGGGCCGAGATATTGCGCTCGAACCCCGGGGCCGTACAGCAGGAATAGGCAGTTTTTTCAGTCGGCTGGGTGTCCGCCGGCAGATTCCGGGCGATCGAGGCGATGATCGGCCCCAAGCCCGGCGAGTTGTGCTGAGTGGCGATCACCGGGATACCGAAGACCTTGGCGGCCGCGAGCAGCCGGTTGATGTTGGTGACGATCTGCTCCAGCTCGTGGGGCTGCATGGCCTTGGCCAGCCGCTCCTGGGCGTCGATGATGAGTAACTGCGAAGAGTCCCGCTGACACAGCGGCATCTGGACTGGTTGAATGCTCAAGGGATGTCCTCCGATTTTTGTTGTTGCTGATTGACTCAGCTTTTATTGTGCTTAGGCCGGGGGCCCAGCGACTTCAGAACACGAAGACCCGCGGCTCGGGGCAATTGGCCAGCGCCGGGATACTGGTCTCGAACAGCGCGGTACGGCGCATGGACCCATCGGCCGCCCGGGTCATCAGCCAGGCCTCCATGAGCGGCGGCTCGCCGAGCACACAGAAGAGGCGCCCGGCCAAGGCCAGTTGATCCTCCAACACCCACAGGACCTCAGTCCCGGGCACCGAGCCCGTCACCGCGATGACATCGAACGGACCACCCGCGGCCGGTCCGGCCAGGGCGTCCGCGGTGCGGACCTCGATCTCGTCGAGCCCCAAGCGGGCGAGACGCTCCCGGGCGGCAGCGGCCAGGGCGGGGTCGAGTTCCAGGCTGACCACGCTGGCACCCAGCCGGCGCAGGCACGCGGTCAGGTAGCCGCTGCCGGTGCCGACCTCCAGTACGCGTTCGCCGGGTTGCACATCCAGGGCCTGCAACAGGCGGGCGACCACCTTCGGCGCCAGCATCGCCTGCCCCTCACCGATCGGAACCTCCACATCGGCGTAGGCCAGGCCGCGGTAGGCGTCCGGGACAAAACCCTCACGCGGGAGCCCGCCCATGACGTCGAGCACCCGATCGTCGAGCACATCCCAGGGGCGGATCTGCTGCTGGATCATGTTGAAACGTGCGATCTTGCTGTTTAGGTCCACGCTGAGGGTCTCCGGGAGATGGGTGGCTGCCGCTTCAAGGGGTGTCAGGCTAAGGGCTTTGGGCCGGCCGCGCAACTACCTGCGGAAGGCGCGCGTCCACTCCCCTTCACGGAAATAGCCGTTCGGATTCTGCGATCCGTCTTTTGATAGAATTCTCAGACGCTTTTGCCAGATCCAGCCTGGCTGGCCGTAGCACCATCTCGGAATTGGGGAACCTACAAGATGCGCAGACCACGAGCCTTGCGGGCCGTCGCCCTCGCCATGGCCGTCGGCCTCCTCGCCGCCACCGCCGCTTCGTCCGCTATCGCGGCCGAGCCGTCCCCGCCCGCGCTGCGCGCGACGGCATCTTGGAGCGGCCCCAGACTCACCACCACGCCCATGGGTGCCGCGGACGCCGCCGCGATCGACACGCTGGCGCAGAACGCGCTGGCGCAGAGCCCGGACCTGCCGGGCCTGTGGATCGGGGTCTGGGAGCCGGCCAAGGGCTTCTATACGCAGGCCTACGGCGAAGCGGTCAAGGGTGGCGCGAAGGCGACGATCAGCGACCACGGCCGCATCGGCAGCGTGACCAAGACTTTCACGGTCGTCGCCGTCCTGGAGCAGATCGCCGCGGGCCGGCTGAAGCTCGAGTCCCGGATCGATGAGATCCTGCCGGACCTCGCCACCAAGTACCCCGTGATCGCGGGCATCAGGGTCGATCAGCTCGCGGGGATGCGCAGCGGCATCCAGGACTATGGCAACACGGGCATCGCCATCAAGGGCGTCGCCGCCGACCCGACCAAGGTCTGGACCGCGGACGACCTGATCGACGCGGCGATGACCCTGCCGCTCTCTGCCCCCGGCACGGGCGGCTACTCCACGACCAACACTATCATCCTGGGCAAGATGCTCGAGAAGCTCACCGGCAAACCCATCGATCAGATCGTGACCGATGTCGCCAAGCGCGCCGGGCTGACCCAGTCCGCGCTCCAGGCGCCCGACGTCACGACGATGCCCGATCCCGCCTCACGCGGCTATGTGGCCGCCACGGGCACCAAGGAAATGGAGGCGATCGGGGCTACCGTCGCGCCCGGCACGGACGTCTCCGACTGGACAGTCAGCTGGGGTCAGGCTGGCGGCGGCATGTACTCCACCATCGCGGACCTGGGCACCTGGGCCGGGACTGGTTTGGGCACCAGCCTGCTCCCGACCGACCTTGCCGCCAAGCGCCTGGCGCCGCAGAAGATCCCGGATGGCGACTACTTCTACTTCGTCACATTTAACGCTTTGAAATATAATCAAAAGTGGTATAAAATAGGAGCTTGATTCGAGCCCTTGAGAACGGCCACGCGGATGAACCGAGGCCCACCGGAACCAACTTCCCTTTAAGAGGATTCAAGATGT
>CAILVI010000283.1 GCA_903837595.1 uncultured Thiodictyon sp. | reverse complement strand
GGTAAACCCTTCCAGCGCGGCAATAAAGCGCTGGCCCCACCAGGTCTTGCCCAGCGTTGCCATGGTCAGTCCAGCACCGCGTCGCGGTTGAGGCGAATCAGCGCCTTGAAGCGCTCGTTGTCGAGTTGCGTGAGCCACGACTCGTCGTTGCCGACGATGGCGCCGGCCAGTGCCTTCTTCTCCTCGATCATGGTGCTGATACGCTCCTCCAGGGTCCCCAGGGTGACGAACTTGTGGACGAAGACCGTCTTCTCCTGACCGATGCGGTAGGCCCGGTCACTCGCCTGATCCTCGACCGCCGGGTTCCACCACCGATCAAAATGGAAGACGTGGTTGGCCCTGGTCAGGGTGATGCCCACACCGCCGGCCTTGAGCGACAGGACGAAGATCGCGGGCTCGGTCTGCGGGTCCTGAAAGGCCGTGATCATGGTCTCGCGCCGGCTGCGCGCGGTGCCGCCGTGCAGATAGTAGGTGGGGTAGTGCAGGCCCTGTTTGAGCAGCCGCTCCAGCTCGGCGCCGATCTCGGTGAACTGGGAAAAGATCAGGACGCTGTCGCCCGCGGCCATGGCCTCTTCCAGCATCTCCTGCAGACGCTGGAGTTTGTGGGAGCGCTCCGGGGTAAAGGCGCTGCCGTCATGTAGAAACTGCGCCGGGTGGTTGCAGATCTGCTTGAGCTTCATCAGGGTGGAGAGCATCAGACCCTGGCGGGCGATGCCCTCCTTATCCTGGAGGTCGCGCTCCACGTCGCGGACCACGCTCTCGTAAAGGGCCGCCTGCTCCTTGCTGAGGTTGCAGTACTGGATGGCCTCCAACTTGTCCGGCAGGTCGCGGATGATGGCCTTGTCGCTTTTGAGCCGGCGCAGGATGAAGGGCTCCACCAGGCGCTTGAGGGTGGTGGACTGGATCGGGTCGTGGTCGCGCTGTACCGGGATTTCAAAGCGTTTGCGAAAGCGCGCCTGGGTGTCCAGGTAACCGGGATTGAGGAAGCTGAAGATGGACCACAGGTCGGTCAGGCGGTTTTCGACCGGGGTGCCGGTCAGTGCGAGGCGGTGACGGGCGCGCAGCTTGAGCACCGCCTTGGTCTGCGCCGCGGCCGGATTCTTGATGTTCTGCGCCTCGTCGAGGACGACCCGGTGCCAGTCGCGGGCGGCGAACAGGTGCTGGTCGCGACGTACCAGGGCATAGGAGGTGATGACCAGGGCCTGACCCGCCGTCAGCCCGGTGAAGGTGTCAGCGTCCTGCGCCCGCGTCGGGCCGTGATGGATCAGCACCGGCAGGTGTGGGGCGAACCGCTCCACCTCCTTCTGCCAGTTGCCGATGACGGAGGTGGGGGCCACCAGCAGGGTCGGGGCGATGACCGCCCCGTCGTCACGCTCCTGCACCAGGCGGGCGATGGCCTGAATCGTCTTGCCGAGGCCCATGTCGTCGGCCAGACAGGCACCGAGACCCAGCTGCTCCAGGAACCGCAGCCAGGCCACACCGCGCTTCTGGTAATCGCGCAGCTGCGCATTCAGTTGCGGCAGATCGGCGATGGACTCCAGCCGACTGCCGGTGCGCAGCCGCTCCAGCATGGCGGCCAGGGCATCGTCGCGGTCGACCTCGAAGGTATCGTCGGTGAGGGTGCGCGTGAGCAGGTCCTGGATGCTCATCTCCGGGGTCTCCTGGCCGTGCCGGCGCCAGAAGGCGAGCATCTCCTGCATCTTGTCGCGGTCAAGTTCGACCCATTGACCGCGGAATTGCACCAGCGGGGCCTTAGACGCGACCAGTCGCTGCCACTCCTCCTCAGTCACCACCTGATCGCCGATGGCGAGCTGGTAGTGGTACTGCACCAGGTTCTCGAGGTTGAGTCCGCTCGTGCCGCCTACCGCGGCGGGGGCGGCCTTGGCGGGGGAGGAGCGCAGCCGGATCTTGACCCGGCGGCGCCCCTGCGGTGTCCACCAGGCCGGCACCACGACCTTGAACCCGGCGTCCTCCAGCACCCAGGCCCATTCCTTCAGGAAGCTGAAGGCGTCGTCGAGGATCAGGGCCAGACCGCGCGGTTCGGCGGTGTCCAGGCCGTCCCACAGCTTCGGGACCATCCGGGCGGCGAGCCCCAGGTTGAGCAGCAGCTGGGTCTCGACGTCCTGCCCCAATTGGCGGCGCCAGGAGGTCCGCTGCTTCGCGGACAGGGGCCAATAGTCGGCGAAGGCCAGGCGCTGCGATGGGTCGTCCTTGGGCACGGCGACGAAGTGCAGGGTCCAGTCGTCCTGCGCCCCATCCAGCGGCTCCACGAGTTGAAAACCCAGGGTGAAGGCGGCATCCCGCTCGGCGCCGCGGATGCGCGCCCGCCACTGGTGCCATTGCTGATAGGTGTCCTGGCCGCTGCCGGGCAAGACCGAAGGTGTCGGCGCCAGACAGGCCGCCAGGAGGGTGCGGTCGACCTTTTTTGCGAATACCGCCGGCCAGGGCGTGTGTCGCACGAGTTGATCGAGCAATACCTCCGCGCAGTGCCGCAGCAGGCTATCGCCGGCCGGCCAGCCGTCCAGTGCGGCGGCGCAGGCCGCCGGCATCCGCGTGCTGGCCTGATCGATGAGTTGCTCGTACTGCTCGCAGGCCCAGTCCCAGGCCCCGGTGATCTCGACCGGTAGCGCCTTGCGCTTGCCTTTGGGCAGCGCTGGTTGGCGCGCCACCAAGGCGGGGAGATACTGGTCCCGCACCAGCAGGCGCTTGAGTTCCTGCGTGAACCAGTACCAGAACAGAAAGTCGCTCCCGGGCTGCACGTCCGCGGCCCGATGAAAGGCCAGGAAATGGATGTCGCTCAGTTGCTTGATGGGGCGATCCAGCCGGTAGCAGTCCACCTGCCAACGCTGGAAGCTCAGCGGTCCGTCGTCGCTGTCGTCCGGCCAATACCGCGCCAAGGCGGGCGACGGCAGCGGGGTGTCCGCCTTGCCGGGTAGTTGCAGTGCGCAGGTCTCGAAGGCGTCGTCGAGGCTCGACGCGCCCAGCGTCTCGAGGAAGGCCGGCCACTCTGCCCTGGACAGGTGAAACGGATGCACCGGCAGGCCTTGGTCGCGCCCTACGGGGCGACGCTCCTGCGTTTCCGCCCAGAGCCGAAATGCGCCGCTTTGGACGAACGCGTCAGTGGGATCGGGTAGCCAGACGGCGTGAAGAATCGGCATTG
>CAILVI010000282.1 GCA_903837595.1 uncultured Thiodictyon sp. | reverse complement strand
GGACCTTCATGGTGCTGTGGTGGATGCACCAGAGCGCCAAGCTCAATGTCTTTTTCGGGGTGCGCAACATCAACGAGGAGTACCTGCCGGAACATCTCGCCTTTCTGGCGCGCTTCTTTTCCAAGAAGTCGATGAATCCGTTCTTTCCCGTGTCCGTGTCGATCTCGACCCTGATCACGGGTTTGCTGGTGCAACGCGCGTTCGCCGCCGACGCCACCGCCTTCGAGGCGACCGGCTATACCTTTCTTGCGACACTGATGGCATTGGCCGTGCTGGAACATTGGTTGCTCGTGATGCCACTTCCCCAGGGGGCGATCTGGGGCGCGGGCCTGGCCTCGCGCGCCAAGACGATCCAGCCCTTCGAGGTAGACATCGCCGCCGGCTTCCTCGGGGCCGGCAAGACCACCTTCCTGCGGCGTCTGCTCGGGGCCGCCGATCCGGCCGTACGGACCGTCGCCCTGGTCAACGATTTCAGTGAATTGGGTATCGATGCCTCGCTGCTGCGCGGGCGCGGCGCCGAGGTTGTCGAACTGCCGAATGGCTGCATCTGCTGCTCGCTCAAGAGTGACTTGTCGAGCCAACTCAAGAACATCATGGCGCTCTGGTCACCGCAGCGGGTGCTGATCGAACCCAGCGGGGTGGCCGATATCGCGTCACTGCTGCGGGTCCTGTATCAACCCAATTTGCGTACGCTGGTCAAGCAATTGCGGGTCTATACCGTGATCGACGCGAGTGCCTTCCTGCGTGATTTTGCGCGCCTGCCCGAGTACTTCGAGACCCAGGCCAGGCTGTCGCCGGCCTTCATCGTCAACAAAGTCGACCTGGTATCGGCGGCCGAGCTCCAGACGGTACAGGACACCTTGCGCGCGCTCAATCCGGCGGCGCCGATCGTGTCCGCCACCCATGGCGACCTGCCCCGAGACGTGCTTGATGGGTTATTCTCGCGCCCGGCCGCCCAGAGCGCCCAGCCCGGCGAGGCGCCGCATCAGGACGAACACCACCACGAACACGGCCATGAGCATGGTGACGACCTTGGGCACGCCCACGACCCGGTTCAGCTTCACGAACCCTGGCATGACCACGACCACGAGGGTCCAGACCCGGCGCATGACCATGAGATCGCGTTGGGACTCACCTCCTGGAGCATGCGCCTGGAGCGGCCCTGCGATATGCAACGTCTTCGCGACGTGCTCGAACGGGCGGCCAACGGCGCCTATGGCGAGGTCGATCGGCTCAAGGGTATCGCGCGCACCGGTGATGGCTGGATCCACTTCGACGTCGCGGGCGGGCGTGCCGCCATCGCGGCCTTTGCGCCGCATGGCGAGGAGCTACCCCGGATCACCGCCATCGGCCGCTCCATCCACGAAGAACACCTCACGGCAGCGATTGAGGGCACGTTGGTGGCCGCCGCCGCGAATCTTGACGGACCAGTCGCCGCGCTGAACATGGCCACGGCCTCAGCCCCTTGAGCGGCCTTTCGAGCACACACCCTGTGAAGGACGACAGACTTGGTAATCATGACCTATTGCGCGGTGATCGCCGCCGTATCCCTGCTCGGCGGCTATATCCCGCTGGCCTCCCGGATCAATCACCGGAGTATGCAATTCTATTTGAGCTTCTCCGCCGGGGCCATGTTGGGTGCGGCCTTTTTCCACATGCTGCCCGAGAGTGCCGAGCTGGCGGGCCGCCAATTCGGCCTGTGGGCGGCCTGTGGCGTCATCGGCCTGTACATCATCGAGCGCTTCATCAGCCCCCACAGTCATGACGCGAATGGGTACCCACATCACGACCATGCCGACACCCATCATGCGGATCATGAGCCCACCCATGATGAAAAGCGTTCCGCCGCCCCGCACATCGCCGGCTGGTCGGCGGTGGCGGGCCTCAGCATCCACACCTTCCTCGGCGGCGTAGCCCTGGGCAGCGCGGTCCTGGGTTCGGCTGCCGCGCCGGGCGTCGGACTGGCCGTCTTTCTCGCCACCGTCTTTCACAAGCCGGCTGACGCCTTCACGATCTCCACGCTGCTGATCAAGGGCGGCACAACACGGCGCCGCGCACTGCTGGTCCAGGCCTTTTTCGCCTGCCTGATCCCCTTGGGCGTCATTTTCTTTTACCTGGGCAAGTCACTGCTGGCCACGCCCCTGGAGTCGGTCTTCACCGGCTCGGTGATCGCCTTCAGCGCCGGCACCTTCCTGTGCATCGCCCTGTCCGACCTGCTGCCCGAGGTCCAGTTCCATTCGCACGATCGGGTGGGGCTGTTCCTGGCGGTCGTCGGTGGCGCGGCGATGATGTATGGCACCTCGCTGTTTGAGCCCTGAGGCGAGCGCTTAGAAGCACCCGAACCGGCCAGCCGACTCTAGGTGTTACGTCGGGCAATACGTATGATCTCTTGTGCGATCTCCTCGGGCGACAGAATGAAGTCGATACAACCGCTGGCGATCGCGCTCCCGGGCATATCCGGCTGCTTGGCGGTGGCAAGTTTCTGCGCAATGGTAATGCCCCCCACGTCTTTGATACCGCACAGGGCCGCTGCCCCATCGCCATCGTAGCCGGAGACAATCACAGCGACCAGTTTGCCGCTCCAGTGCTCGGTGAGTGAACGCAGAAACACCGTAATCACGTCCGGCCAGCCTCGGGGCTTTGAGATGGGTTCCAGACGGAAGGCCCCGTCAAGGACGTGTAAGTCACGCTGCTCCGGGATGATGAATACCCGGTTATGCCGGATCAATAGGTGATCCGTGATCAGTTCGACGGGCATTGCCGTGTAATGCGGGAGGATCTCGTGGAGCAGGGTGGCGACCGTCCTCAGGTGATTGACGATGACGATCGCCACCCCCATATCGCACGGCAGGTGCTGGAGCAACCGGATATAGGCGTCGAGGCCACCGGCAGAACCGCCCACACAAACGACCGGAAAATCTCTTGTTTCAGTCTCAGTTTCCATTGTTGTTCAAGCGCCTCTGTTGATTTCGATACGGGTATGCATTGAGCAAACTGGCCAGGCAAGAGCAAAGACAAACCACACCAAAGGCAGAGACCATGAACTCAGAAGCACTCTATGTCGATCTTGCCGAAAACGAGGTCATCACCATCGCGCTATTGGCCGACAAGAGCCTCCCCGTCGACGCGTTCGCTAACAAATACAAGGACTTGATTCAGGAACACTATAAGGCACGCGGCCTGGACCGCGACGATCGCGTCGCCTATGACGAGGCCGCAGCGTTACATGCGTATCTCATGGGGACCTGAGCAATTCAACCCGTGCTCGTGACACCGTTCCGGCGGTGTCACGCATGTGTCAGGAGCTCTGCGCCGGGAGCGCCGGTGGCCGAAACGACGATCAAGGCCGGTGAGCGAGCACCCGGCATCCGCGCCAGGCATGAAATCAGCTATTTAATTTTACCTTCGTCGTTTGGCTTAAGAGCCGATCCTTTTTCAGTAGCCGAACCGGCTGCGCCAACTGATACCAACGATAAAAGCCCCTCTTCGCCACCTCGACCACCGCCAGATAGGCCACGGCCATGCCGCCCAGAATGGCATAGAACTGCGCGGGCGGCGCCACGAAGCCGAAATAGGTCCCGAGCGGTGTGAACGGCAGGACCGCGCCGATGAGCATCACTGACAAGGAGGTCGCCACCAGCACCGGATGGGCGCGGCTCTTGAACGGATTGCCGCGGGTGCGGATGATGAAGATCACCAGGACCTGGGTGGAGAGCGATTCCACAAACCAGCCGGTTTGAAACAGGGCCGCGTCCGCCTGCAGGACCACGAGCAGGATATAGAAGGTGAGGAAGTCGAATGCCGAACTGATCGGCCCGATCACCAGCATGAAATTGCGGATGAATTTCATGTCCAGGACGCGCGGCTGGGACAGCTCTTGCGGATCGACCTTATCCAGTGGGATCGGCACCTCGGAGAGGTCATAGAGGATATTGTTGAGCAGGATCTGGGTCGGCAACATCGGCAGGAAGGGCAGGAAGAGCGCCGCGCCGGCCATGCTGAACATGTTACCGAAGTTGGAGCTGGTTCCCATCATGATGTACTTCATGATATTGCCGAAGGTGCGGCGGCCTTCGAGCACACCGTCATACAGTACGTGCAGGTCCTGATCGAGCAGGATCATGTCGGCCGCCTCCTTAGCGACATCGACGGCCGAATCCACCGAGAGCCCCACATCCGCCGAGTGTAGCGACGGCGCATCATTGATCCCATCGCCCAGATAGCCGACCACATGGCCGCGGGCCTTGAGCGCGAGGATAACGCGATTCTTCTGCGCGGGATTGACCCGGCAAAAGAGATTCGCCCGCTCCACCCGGCTGCGCAACGCCCAATCGTCCAGCTGGTCGATCTCTTTGCCGGTGACCACCCCGACGACCGTAATCTTCAGTTGGGCGCAGACATGTTGGGTCACCAATTCGCTGTCGCCGGTCACGATCTTGACCGTCACGCCACTCTCCTGGAGCGCGGCAAGCGCGGCACCGGCGCTCGCCTTGGGCGGATCGAGGAACCCGGCAAGTCCGGCGAACACCAGCTCTGTTTCATCTCCGATCACCGCATCCGAATGATCCTGCGGTACTTGACGCCAGGCGATCCCTAAGACCCGGAAGCCCTCCTGTTCGAGCGCGACGTGTTGAGCGTGTATCCGTTCCCGCGCGGCCCGATCGAGCGGGATCTGCGCGTCATTGCCCGACTCTTCATAATGGGTGCAAAGCGCGATGATTTCCTCGGACGCGCCCTTGACCACCAGCAGACGACCATTACCCTTATCCAGCAGGACGGAGACGCGCCGCCGTTCGAAGTCGAATGGGACCTCGTCGATCTTGGTCCAGGCGGCAACGTCGATATTCTGGTGGGCCAGAATGGCCTCATCGAGCGGGCTCTTGAGTCCGCTCTCAAAGAAGCTGTTGAGATAGGCGAGTTCCAGTACGCGTTCGCTGGGCTGGCCTTGGGGATCGACATGTTGTTCTAACCGAATCTTCGCCTCGGTCAAGGTGCCGGTCTTGTCCGTGCAGAGTACATCCATCGACCCCAGGTTCTGGATGGCGGCCAGGCGCTTGACGATCACCCGTTTTTTCGCCATGAGTTGCGCGCCGCGCGACAACGTGACCGAGATCACCATCGGCAGCAATTCCGGCGTCAACCCGACCGCGAGTGCCACGGCAAACAGGAAGGAGTCCAGCCAGGGCTTGTGCTCGAAGGCATTCACCAGCAGCACGAAGAGCACCAGCAGCACCGTGAGGCGCATGATCAGCATGCCGAAGCGCTGGGTGCCGATCTCGAATGCCGTCGGCGGCGGCGCCCGGGTCAGGCTGTCGGCGATGGCGCCGATCGCGGTACTGGTACCCGTCTTGACCACGCGCACGCGGGCGCTACCGCTGATCACCGTGGTGCCCATGAACACCGCGTTGGCGGCGTCCTGCAGGTCGATGGCATCGGCCGCGGGCGGCCCCGGGCGCTTCTCCACCGGATAAGGCTCGCCGGTCAGCAATGCCTGTTTGACGAACAGGTCTTGCGCCTCCAAGACGAGTGCGTCGGCGGGAATCATGTCGCCCGCGGACAGCACCACGAGGTCGCCGGGGACCACGTCCGCCACCGCGACCTCCTTGGGCTCGCCGTCGCGGATGACGCGGGTCCGCACCGACACCGTTTGGCGCAGGCTCTCGGCCGCCTTGCCGGCGCGATGCTCTTGCACGAAATCCAGCGTGACACTGAACAACACCATCACCGTGATGATCACGAAGTTGGTAAGTTCGCCGGTCGAGGCGGAAATCGCACTGGCCACCAGCAGGAGGATGATCAGCGGGTTCTTGAAGCGTGAGAGAAACTGCAACCAGAGGGGCAGTTCCCGGTGATCGCGGAACAGGTTAGGCCCAAACCGCGCAAGTCGTAAACGCGCCTCACTGCTGGATAGACCAGCCACATCGGCAGCCGGTGCTGCTGGGGGTTGCGCAGAGGCATCCAGCCACCAAGGCGTGTTGTTCGTAGGGTTCGGCATCAGTTGACCTCGTCTTGGAGGTGACGGCATCCCCCGCCAAGCGAAAAGCCAAGAGGCTATCCGGAACCATCCGGCACGGTCGGTACGGTATCGCACAGTGCCGTCCCGCTGGACATTGCCCCAGGCTTTTCATACCTTACCGGCTGGACTTGACCGAGGCGACCGCTCATGGCCACATCGACTGACACCACCGGCTTGCCGCCGGATTCCGCGCGCCGCGGGGCCGACGACCGGCCCGCGCCCACGCCGGCCTTGGCTCAGGCCCCACTGGCAGCGGCGGCCACCACCTGGGTCATGCATCCGCAGGAACTGGGCGAGCGCACGGCCCAGCTGTATGCCGATCTGTGGGGCCTGCAATGGCATGGCTGGGAGCGTCTGCTGGGAATACCCGATGCCGACCCGGTCAGCCCCAACCCCGCCGATGAGCGCTTTGCCGATCCCGTCTGGTCCGCGGCGCCAGGCTGGGACCTGCTCAAGGAGTGGTATCTCACCGTTAGCCGCCATACCAAGGACCTGATCCGAGACACCCCGGACCTGTCCGAGAAGGACCGCCGCCGCGCGGTCTTCTGGTGTCGGCAGTGGCTCGACGCGGTCGCACCCACCAATTGCCTGTGGAGCAACCCGGTGGCGATCCGCAAGGCCCTCGAGACCGGCGGCGGCAGCCTGGCCGCGGGGTATCGGAACTTTCTTGCCGATCTTAAGGCCGGCAACGTACGGATGTCCGATCCCGCCGATTTCAGCGTCGGCGAGACCCTCGCCACGACCCCCGGCGCCGTCGTGTTGCGCAATCGACTCGTGGAGGTGATCCACTACGCACCGACCCGGCCCCAGGTCTACGCCGAGCCGGTTGTGATCATCACGCCCTGGATCAACAAGTTCTATGTACTCGACCTGACGCCGAAAAGGAGCCTGGTCCGCTTCCTGTTGGAGCAAGGTCTGGATGTATTCATCACCAGCTGGAAAAATCCGGGGGCCGAGCTCGGCGGGCTGCGCATGGATGACTATCTGCTGGAGGGCATCCAGGCTGCCATTGAGGTGGCGTGTCACATGAGCGGCGCGCGGCAGGTGCATGCCGTCGGCTATTGCATCGGCGGCACCGCGCTGGCCATGTACCTGGCCTGGGCCAACCGGCGCTTCACCGCCGCCGATGTACCGGTCGCCGACTGGACGCTATTCACCACGCTGGTGGATTTTGAGCAACCGGGTGACATCGAGATTTTCATTGATGAGGCGAGTGTCTCCGACTTGTGTTCGCGGATGGAGCGCACCGGCTACCTCGACGGCCGCGACATGGCCAGCGCCTTCCGCCTGCTGCGCTCCAATGGGCTAATCTGGCACTATGTCGTCCACGGCTGGCTCTATGGTGAACCCCCGCCTCCATTCGATGTGCTGTATTGGAACATGGATACGACGCGCATGCCGGCGGCGATGCATGCATGGTATCTGACCGAGCTCTATCTCTACAATCGGCTGATCCAACCCGGCGCAGTGAGCCTGGCGGGCGAGTCCCTGGATCTCAACGCCATCACGCAACCACTCTACGCGGTGGCCGCGCAGGATGACCACATCGCACCCTGGGAACAGGCCTTCCGGACCATCAACCTGGTCCCGGGTGAGAAGCGTTTCGTACTCTCCAGTGCCGGCCACATCCTCGGCATTCTCAATCCCCCGGTCGACCCGCCCAAGCGGACCTATTGGGCGGACGCGGCGCACTGTCCGGATCAGGCGGAGGCTTGGAAGGCGCGGGTGGCGCCACAGGCGGGAAGCTGGTGGGACGATTGGATGACCTGGCTCAAGCCACGCAGCGCCACCCTGGTCCCGGCGCGGCCGACATCCACCGCGGACTTTCCCGAATTGGCACCGGCACCGGGGACCTACGTCCGCGAGCCCTGAAGCTTAGGCGCTTCCCGGAAAACCTGATTCGAATCGCCGTCGGATAAGATGTAGGTGCGACTTAAGTCGCACCTACGCTTGGCGGTCAATTGATTTCTTGAAATCGCCTTATATCAGATCCAATTGCGCCTTGAGCGCGGCGGCCTGCAACGGTTTGCTGATGAATCCGTCCATCCCGGCGGCCCGACAAAGCGCCTGGTCACTGGCCATGGCGTTGGCCGTAATCGCAATGACGGTGGTCCGCGGCAACCCTTGGATCGCCTCGCGGGCACGCAATTGGCGGGTCGCCTCCAGGCCATCCATCACCGGCATCTGCATATCCATCAACACCAAGTCGAACGGCTGTGCGGCCAGTTGGTCGAGTGCCTCCTGGCCGTTGTTGGCAACGACGACCTGGTGGCCCAGGCGTTTCAACAAGCCCATCCCGACCTTCTGGTTGATCAGGTTGTCTTCCACCAACAACAGCCGCAGCACACGCACCGCCGGCCCATTGACCGCTGGGTCAGGTGCGACCGGCACCACGGGCGCCGGCCTGGCCGCGGCGGCCAGCCCCAGCACCACGGTAAAGTGGAAGGTACTGCCCTGACCCGGGGTCGACTCGAGCCAGAGCCGCCCCCCCATCAATTCGACCAGACGGCTGCTGATGCTGAGCCCCAGACCGGTACCGCCGAAACGGCGACTGATCGAGGCGTCTTCCTGGGAGAATGGATCGAAGATCAAACGCTGTTTGTCGGGCTCGATACCACAGCCGGTGTCCTCTACGGAGAATTGCAGCGTGGCCTGCCGCTGTGCTTGACTGCACCATTGCACGCCGATGTTGATCTGCCCCCGCTCGGTGAATTTGAGCGCGTTGCCGAGCAGATTCAGCAGCACCTGGCGCAACCGCCCCGGGTCGCCGATCAACTCCTCCGGGACCCGCGGGTCGAGCGTGACCGTGAGCGCCAAGCCCTTGGCTCGCAAGGCCGGTCCCAGCGTGTCACAGGCACGCTGGACCAGGTCGGGCAGGCGTAGCGGCGCCGCCTCGAGCTCCAGCTTACCGGCCTCGATCTTGGAGAAGTCCAGTATGTCATTGATGATGGCCAACAGCGCCGCTCCTGAGTACTTGATCATGCCCAAGGATTCACGCACCGGCGGGCTCAGCGGCGCATCCAGGGCCAATTCAGTCATGCCCATGATGCCATTGAGCGGGGTGCGGATCTCATGGCTCATATGGGCGAGAAAGGCACTCTTGGCCTGATTGGCCGATTCGGCCCGACGGGAGTGCTCCGCCAGTTCGCCATTGAGCCGTTGCAACTCTAACTGGGCGCCCTTGATCTCAGTAATGTCGGTCACCAGTGACACCATCCCCCGCACCCCAGCCGCTGCGCCGGCGTCCGCGCCGTCACTGGAGATATCGGGAATATAGTTGGCGAGGGCGTAGCCGGTGGACCCGTCCGCTTTGATGAGGGTCCGCTCAAATTGCTGGGCTTCACCCCGCAGCGCCCCCTGGACGTACTGGGCGTTCTGTTGGTAGAGGCACTCCCCCAGCAGCTCACGCAGGGTTCTGCCGATGATCGCCTCCGGTGCACGCCCAAACCAGTCGGCATAAGCCGCATTGGCGAATCGGCAGCGCTCGTCGCGGTCCCAATAGGCCACCATGCTCGGCAGGTGATCCGTGAGCATCCGCAAGAAGCGGTTGGCATCGGCCAGTTGCCGGGTCCGCTCATCCACCAACTCCGCCAGGTGGTCGCGATAGCGCGCAATGCCCGCCTCGCTCGCCTTCAGCGCGTCGTTCTTGCGCTGAATCACGGCGGTGCGGCCGGTCATACCCAGCATCAGCACCTGCAGCAGGGTGGCAAACATCAACCCCGCGACACCGACCGCCCAAGCCATCCGGGGTTGGTGTCGCGGCCGATGGTCCGCGGTGGCAGTCGGCGCCAGCGACTGGTCACGCTCACCCATCCCCTTGGCGATGGTCTGGCCATCGGTCTGCGACCGGCCGTCCTGCGCCTGCGCGTCCCAGCGGGCGGCACCGTAGAAAGCCAGTATCGCCAGGCCCAGGGTCGCCAGCATGGGGATCAGTATCCGGCGACGGCGGTCGCGCCAGAGCGGGTCCGAGCCGAGCAGGCACAGGGTGAGCGGCGCAAAGACCAGCACGCCCAAGGTATCGCCCACATACCAGGTCCACCAGGTGAAGGGCGCTGCCGCGGGTGCGACCAGGCCGGTGACCACGAGCCCGGCAACGCTGAGCGAGGCCGACACGACACAGGGGAGTACCCCGCCCAGCAACAGAAAGCGAAAGGCGTCCTGCTCGCCCTCCAGCACCCGCCAGGCCGGCCCCTGCCAGCGGTTCACGAGCCAGGCCCCGGCACCGGCCTGCACGGTGGCACCAGTCGCAATCGCCAGCGCGACCACCGCCGTGTTGGGGGTGCAGGTGCTGCTCAGGCACAGCGGTGCGAGATTGAGCACCAGCGCCCCGAACCAGAGGCTGGGCAAGGCGTGTCGCCCGTACCAGAGTACACCGGCCAAGGCCAGGCCGGCGGCCGGGAACACCGGGCTGGCGTAACCGGGCGGGATGATCGCCAGGGTCAGGCCGGCGGCCCCCAGCAGGACGTAGGCCAACCCGAGGAATGCCATTTTGGTCATAGCGCTGCGGTGCCCGGCGCGTCCGGTGAACCGCGCATTCAGGTGCGGTCGGCGATCGGGGTGACCGGATCGAGCACGCGCAGTGCGTTGCGGCCGGCCGCCTTGGTCCGATACATGGCCAGATCCGCCCCCTTCAGCAACTCCGCCACGGACACTTCGCCATGGTCGAACAGGACGATCCCGATACTCGCGGTGCTGCGGTGTTCGTGGCCGTCCAGTTGATAGGGCTGGTTGAGGGCGGCCAGGATCTTCTGCCCGACGATCCTGGCCTGCGCGGTGCTGATCCCCCGCGCCCCACTCAAATTCGTCAGCACCACCACGAATTCATCGCCCCCGAGACGGGCGACGGTATCGCTCTTGCGCACGCAGTCGGTGAGACGGCGGGCGACCTGCTGGAGCAGCAGGTCACCCGTCGCGTGACCCGCGATATCGTTGAGGGCCTTGAAGTCATCCAGGTCAATGAACAACAACGCCCCGGACTCCTCGCGGCGGACGCCGTGGGTCGGCGGATTTTGCAGCCGGTCCATCAGGAGCCGTCGGTTGGGCAGGCCGGTGAGTGGGTCATAGAAGGCAAGTGACTTGATTTCCTCGTTCAGCCGGCACAGGGTCCGTTCGCGCTCCCGCAGCAGAATGTGCAACCCGACACGCAGCCGCACCACCTGGGGATTGACCGGCTTGTGAATGAAGTCCGCCGCACCGGCCAGCAAGGCGCCCGTCTCGCTCGCGGGATCGTTGCTGGCCGTAATGACGATCACCGGGATGTCATGGGTGCGCAGCTCGGACTTGAGTCGGTGCAGCACCTCCTCGCCATTCATTTCCGGCATCATGAGGTCGAGCACGATCAGGTCGGGCAGCTCCCCCGTAGCCAGGCGGGTCAGGGCCTCCGCACCGGACAGGGCGAACTCGGCGGCAAACTCCGACGCGAGCGCCCGGGCGATGAGGTGGATGCTGGCCGGGCTGTCATCAATGACCAGAATCCGTGGGGTGGCCGGTTCAGTGGTGTTCAAGGCTGCTGCTCCTCTTCTTCTTCTGGCTTGCGGGTGTGCCGCACTGGACAAGAGCCCCCGGGCTCGGGCGTTGCTTGGTCAGGCCCCGGTGGGGCTCACTGAGTCGTCAACGCACGCGGTGAGCGGTGCGAGCTGGGCCAGCGCGATGTCAAAGCGCAGGGCATGGATCGCCTCGGCCAGGGCCTGCACCGCCGTCTGACCCAGGGCCGGAGCCAGGGCCGGCTGCAGGGTGCTAAACAGGGCCAGGGCCGCCAGGTCATGGCGGGCCAGTGCGACCCGCAGCCCCGCGAGCTGTGCCGGGTCAAGCGCCACGGCGTCGGCCGCGTTGCTGGGCGGCACCGGCGCCGCCTCCAGCCAGGGACCGCTGGCGTCAATGACCGCGGCGAGCTGCGCGGCGAAGGCCGCGAGCAAGGGCTCCAGGTCCGGCCGCTGGGCAACGATGGCGCCCTCCGCGGACTCCGCGCTCTGCATCAGCGCCATGGCACCGATGTTCCCGGCCGTCCCGCGAAGCGTGTGCAATAGCCGGGCGGCCTTGGTCGACTCGCCCTGCTCCAGGGCCTGACGAATCTGTTGGGGTGCCTGCCCATAGTCGCCGGCAAAGTCGCGCAACAGTTCGATAAAAAACGCCCAGTCGTGGTCGAGCTGAATGGCGGCCCGGCGGGTATCGAGGCAGGGGATCTCGGGAAAGTCCATCGGCGACTCCGGTTGGGACGCTGGTTGAGGCGCCGGTTGAGGCGTTGGTACGGGCGCCGGGGCCGCGGCGCCAGTGCGGGTTGACGGCGGGGCGCAGCGTGCGGTCCAGCGCTGTAGGACCGCAACCAATTCCTCCAAGTCCACCGGTTTAGCCAGGAAGTCGTTGACCCCGGAGGCCAGCGCGGCGGCCCGCTGCTCGGCCAGCACCCCGGCGGTGAAGGCAATCACCGGGAGTTCGACCAGGCCGAGTTCGCCGCGGATCGCGCTGGTGGCGGCGAGCCCGTCCAACACCGGCATCTGGATATCCATGAGGACGGCCGCGAAGCCTCGCGGTTGCGCGCGCAGGTAGTCCAGCGCCTGCCGGCCATCGGCGGCCAGCGTGGCGCGGGCGCCCTCCCGCTTCAGGGCCCGTTCAACGACGTCCCGGTTCATGCGACTGTCGTCCACCACCAGGCAATGCAGCCCACTCAGCCGGGGCCCGGTCGGCATCGGCACGCGCGGAACCGCGGCCGGGAGCATGTCCTCGGCCGTGGCCAGCTCGCACGGCAGCTCGAACCAGAAGGTACTGCCGACCCCGAGGCGGCTCTCGCAGCCGAAGGTGCCCCCCATGAGTTCGACCAGGTGTTTGCTGATGGCCAGGCCCAGCCCGGTGCCGCCGAAGCGCCGCGTGATGGTGCTGTCGGCCTGGGTAAAGGGCCGACCCAAGGTGGTCAGCTGCTCGGGCGCGATGCCGATCCCGGTGTCTTCAACCTCGCAGCGCAGGCGCACCGCGATGGCGCTCAGTGCCTCTTGAATTACACGGACCTGCACCGCCCCTCGCTCGGTGAATTTCACTGCGTTGCCCGTTAGATTGACGAGGACCTGCTCCACGCGCAAGGGGTCGCCCCGCAACCGGGACTTCAGTCCCGGCGGCGTGTCGATCTGGAAGGTGAGTCCCTTGGTGCGGGCCATCTCACCCATGAGGCTCTGGACTTGGGCCAGGATGGGCGCCAAGTCAAAGGCGCGGGTGTCCACCCGGATCTGGCCCGCCTCGATCTTGGAAAAGTCGAGGATATCGTTGATGATACCCAGCAGCGAGCGCCCCGCGGAACGAATCCGCTGCACCATCTGCCGGTGCTCCGGCGCCAGCCGGTCGCGCTCCAGCACCTGCGCCAGGCCGAGGATGGCATTCATAGGCGTACGGATCTCATGGCTCATGTTGGACAGGAATTCGGTCTTGGCCCGGTTGGCCGCTTCGGCCTGACGGGAGCGTTCGGCCAGTTGGCGGGTCCGCTCCTCGACCAATTCCTCCAGGTGGTCGCGGTAGCGCTGAATGACGGCGGTCCGCCCGGTCATACCCAGCATCAGCACCTGCAACAACGTGGCAAAGATCAGCCCCACCACGCCCACCGCCCACGCCAGCCAGGGCCGGTGTTGCTGACGGTAGCTTTCAGTGGTGGCGATCGACAACACCCAGTCGCGGTCGCCCATGCGTAGTCCGATTTTCCAGCGGACCGCCGCTAGCGGGTCAGGGACGGTCGCGGCGGCCTGGGCGTCCGAGCGGTAGAGCAGGCCCTGACTCTTAGGGGCCTGGGGATCGGTCAATTGAAACACCAGCCCGGCCGGCACGCGGCCCCGAGTCGCGATCTCGACCAACTGGTCCACCTTGACCACCGCCACGGCCAGACCGATTTGTTGCGTCGCCTCCTGCGTGCCGGCGCCGAGCCGATTGGTGACGGGCAGCAGCTCCAGCACCCCCACCCGCGGCTGCCGCTCCTGCACCAGCCGGATAGGCGCGGTGACGGCCATGGCGTGGGAGGAGCGCGCCCGCTCGATGGCCGCATGGCGGATCGGTTCAGAGTCGATGTCAAAGCCCACGGCCGGCTGGTTATCGGCCAGGGGCACGATATAGCGCACCGCCACATAGTCGGGCCGGACGGCGGCGCGGACCAGGCCCCCGGCCCGGTCGCGTTCGGTGATCTGGTAGGGGCCGAGCGGGGACAATTCGCTCATCTTGCGCTCAAAGGCGCGGCGCTCGGCGGCCGTGACCAAGTCATTGAAGCTGAGCGCGAAGATATCGGGATTGTCTTGCAGGGTGAGGCGGGTGAACTGCTGGAACTGGGCAAAACTGAAGTCCGGGGTGGCCTCAATGAAATGGCGCAGCGAGGAGAGCACCTCCCGATGCGTGATCAGGCGGTCGGTGATGTGCCTGGCGATGGTCTCGCCATCGGTCTGCAACTCACGGTCCTGCGTCTGCCTTTCCCAACGGGCGGTACCGTAGAAGGCGAGCATCACCAGGACCAGGGTGACCAGCATGGGAATCAGGATGCGGCGGCGCCGGTCGCTCCACAGGGGGTCCGCGCGGTTGAGCAGGCCCAGCGTGAGCGGCGCGAAGACCAACACCCCCAGGACGTCCCCCACATACCAGTTCCACCAGGTGAAGGCCCCCCCGGCACCTTCGATCAACCCGGCGACGGCGAGCCCGGTGACCCCGAACGAGGCCGACACGACACCGGCCAAGACGCCGCCCAACAATAGAAAACGAAAGGTGTCCTGCTCGCGATCCAGCGCCTGCCAGGCCGCCCCCTGTCGGCGCTTCACCAGCCAGGCCCCGACCGCGGCTTGCGTGGTGGCGCCGGTGGCAATCACCAGCGCCACGCCCACGGTGGCCCGGGTCAAGGTGCCACCCAGCGAGGCATGAGCGAGATTCAGCGCCGCGGAACCGAGCCAAATGCCCGGCAGCGCCGCTCTCCCCCACCAGAGCGCGCTGGCCAGGGCCAGGCCGGCAGCTGGAAACACCGGACTGGCATAACCCGGCGGAATCGCCAGGGTGAGGCCTGCGGCCCCCAGCAGCGCATAGGCCAGCGCCAGGAAGGCGATGAGCTTCATCTCAAGTCAGATGTGGTTAGCGAGCGCGCGACCTCAGGGGGGCAGCGGTAGGGGGTCGGTCGCCGGTTGGGCGACGCGCTCCAACCAGACCTCGGCGATAAAGGTACTGCCCGTCGCATCGCTCCCCGCCAACCGCAGCCACCCGTTCATCAACCCGGCCAGTTGACGGGCGATGGCCAGCCCCAGCCCAGTGCCGATGTGGCGGTGAGTACCGGTGTGCTCGGGCTGCTCGAAGGGCAGGAAGATCTGCTGTTGGACCTCGGCCGGGACGCCGCACCCGGTATCCACCACCGTGAAGGCCAGCCGGACGCGGTTGCCGGCCTCGCCCGCCACCCGTGCCCGAAGGGTGACCGAACCTTCAGTGGTAAATTTCACCGCATTGTCCAGCAAGTGGATCAGCAGTTGTGACAGCCGGTCCAGGTCACCGCGCAGGCCGGACGGCAGCGCGTCCAGCGCGAATCGCAGCGCCAGGTTCTTGGCCGCGGCCAACGGGGCGATGGCCGTATACAGCCGTTCATACAGTTCGTAGGGCGCGAATTCCCGCGGATTGAGCAGCACCCGGTCAGTCTCGATGTCGGCCAGCTCCAGAATGTCACCGAGGACCCGCGACAGGGTGTTGGCGATGACCAGGACGTCAGCGATTTGCCCCTGCAAAGGCCGCGCGGTTTCCTCCTCGTGCAAGCGCCCGAGCAGGCCGACCATGTCGGCGAGCGGGGCACGGATTTCGCCGCTCATGTTGGCCAGGAACCGGGTCTTGGCGTGATTGGCGGCCTCGGCCCGGCTCAGGGCCTCGCTCAGCGCCCGGGTGCGCTCGCTCACCCGCTGCTCCAGCCCCGCGTTGAGCCAACGCAAGGTCTGTTCGCGCTCCCGCAGCAGGATCTGCATGCCGACACGCAGCCGCAGCACCTGCGGCGTGACCGGCTTATGGATGAAATCGGCCGCACCGGCCAGCAGGGCACTCGTCTCACTCTCGATATCATTGGCGGCCGTGATGAAAATCACGGGAATCTCCCGTGTACGCGGCTCGGCCTTCAGCCAGCGGCACAGTTGGTAGCCGTCCATACCCGGCATCATGACATCCAGCAGGATCAGGGCCGGCAGTTCGCCGGTCTCTAACGCCGTCAGCGCATCGGGGCCAGACAGGGCAAAGGTGCATGCGAACTCCGGGCCGAGCGCCTGGGCCACGATTTCGATGCCGATGGGCTCGTCATCGACAATCAGTATGCGTGCCGTGCCGTCTTCAGACATGCTCTCAAGGCCTCTGTCTTGCTGTTACCGCGGGCTGCCACGCGACGCCCGCGCGCAGTCAGCTTCCCCGGCTGATTGATGCGGCGATGATACCCCCAACCGCAGCCGGTTCCGAAGTCGCATATCATCCGGCCTAATATTCAGATCACACCGGACTGCCTAGCGACCCCGATGGATGCCGAAGCCTTTCCCCGCCTGATCCAGGCGTTGCTCCAACCGGACGCCTATCCCCACGCGGCCCCGGCACCGCTGCGCCACCTGGAGACCCACAGCGCCCACGTCCTGCTGGCCGGGGACTTCGCCTACAAGCTCAAGAAGCCGGTGAACTTGGGTTTTCTGGACTTCTCCACCCTGGAGCGGCGGCGCCGCTACTGTGAGGAGGAGGTCCGGCTCAATCGCCGCCTCGCCCCCGAGTTGTACCTCGGCGTGGTGCCGATCACCGGGACCCCGGACCGACCGCGGGTGGGTGGCACCGGTGCGGTGCTCGAGTATGCCGTACAGATGCACCGCTTTGCCCAAGAGGGCCTGCTCGACCGATGCGCCCTGCCCCCGGAACTGGTCGAGCGCATCGCCGCGCGGATCGCGGCCTTCCACGCCCAGATCCCGCACGCGGACCCGGCGGGCCCCTTCGGCACCCCCGCGGCAGTGCTGGCCCCCATGCTCGAGAACCTGACCCAGGTCCGCGCCCTGATCGGGGCCGGTGAGGCCACGGAGCAATTGGACCGGCTCACGCGCTGGACCCTGGAGCGCTGGCGGGTCCTGACCCCGGTCATCGAGCAGCGGCTCGCGCAGGGTCGGGTGCGTGAGTGTCATGGCGACCTGCACCGCGGCAATATCGCCCAGGTGGATGGTGAGCCGCTGTTCTTCGACGCACTCGAATTCAACCCGGACCTGCGCTGGATCGATACCGCCAGCGAACTGGCCTTTCTGATCATGGACCTGGACGGGGCCGGAGAGTCGGTGCTGGCGCGCCGCCTGCTCAACCAGTATCTGGCACTGGGCGGGGACTACGGCGCCTTGGCGGTCCTGGACCTCTATCTGGTCTACCGGGCGATGGTGCGGGCCAAGGTGCTGGCCATCCGGGCAGGTCAAGCGGACCTGCCGGCGGGCCAGGCCGCCGCACAGCGCGCGCAGTGCCGCCGCTACCTGGACCTGGCCACGGCCTACACCCGGCGCCGCCGCCCGCGGCTCCTGCTCGTCTGCGGCCTGTCCGGGTCCGGCAAGAGTGTGCTCGCCTGCGACCTGCGTGAGGCCCTCCCTGCCATTCACCTGCGCTCGGACGTCGAGCGTAAGCGCCTCTTCGGTCTGGACGCGCAGGCGCGGTCCGGGATCGGTTGCGGCACCGGGATCTATTTTGCCCAGGCGACCGAATGGACCTATCAGCGGCTACACGAACTGGCCAGCGCGATCCTCGCCAGCGGCTACGACGTGCTGGTAGACGCCACGTTCCTGACCCGCGCACGCCGGACGGTCTTTCGCGATCTGGCGCGCCGCCAGGGTGCGGGCTTCGCCGTCCTCGCCCTGCTGGCACCCATGGCGGTCCTGCGTGCGCGGGTGGCGAGCCGACTGGCCGCGGGCCTGGACGCCTCCGATGCCTCGGTCGCCGTGCTGGAACAACAGGCGGGGGCCTGCGAGCGGCTGAGTTGGTCGGAGCGCCGCACGGGACTCACGATCAACAGCACCAGGCAGCCGCCACTGGAGCAGATCCTGGGGCGCATTGCGGCACTCACTGGGGTGCCGATCGGGGAGTGATCGACACCCGGACAGTGAGTTCACTGAGCCGGCGGTCGAGGCTCACCGAGCGGCTTGACCATTCGCATCTCCTGTGGGATTGCATTGCTGTGATCAAGGCCCGCCGCCGGGACGCTCAGTGCGGCACCCCTGATCCGTATCGTTCGGCAACCGCGGCGCAAATGCCAGCAACTGGCGTTGGTAGACCTCCGCGACCTCAGCGAACGGCTGATGCTCACGCGTGTAGAGTACCGCCCGATGCTCAAGAATGGCGTCCGGAATGGCCAGGATGCAGCCGGTCGCCCGCGGCAGCGGACCTGACTCACGCTCCCAACCGGCCGGTAGCGGCGCCCACAACTGAGTGACCGCAAAGGTCCGGCGATAGGGTTCAACCGATTCGACCACCTTGCCGAACGGGGTATCGGTCGTCTCCAGGAGGCGATTCATCTCCGAGGTCAAGCGCGCGGGCACATACCAATTCTCTGCCTCCGACAGGACCTGGGTACCGCATTGCAGTCGCACCCGCCGATATTTCACCACGTCTTGGTCAGTCACCGCGAGGCGCTGCCGCTGTTCGTCCGTCGGCGCCTTGTCCTGCGCGGCCATGACGTGCGCCACGATCTTCGGCTCCGCGGCCAGCCGATGGTCACGACACCAGCCCTCCAGGCTCCGCGTTGCGCTGCGGCTTGCGAGTATGTCGGCATTGAGGGTTTGAATCAGCGCCAGCGCCTGGAGCCGCGCCACGAAGGTATCGGGCCAGGGCGGCGATTCCCGAGCGTACACAGGTAGCAACGCAATCAGCCCGGCGGCCATAATGAGACGCCGGAGCGTGCCGCTGAGCCAACTGTTTGGTCGGTGCCAGGGAAACAAATACATCGTCATTGCCATTTCACCGTTCATGAGCCTTACCGGCCTTGGGCATCGTTGCGGTCAGCGACGATCGGTCTTCATCATAACTCCGACCGCGCGCCCTTGCGGCGGCCCGTCGCGGCCGGGGGGCCGCTCCTACCGGACAGGAACGACCCCGGCTTGCGCCCCGCGCACCTTGAACGCCCCCTGTGACGCCAACCCCGAAAAGGGTTAAAGTTGTCGGCTACCGATCCACCCTGGAGGCAAGACCCATGTCTGACAAGGACCCGCGGCCCTTCACCGAGGAGATCACCGTCGCCGGAGGCGATCTGGTGGGCAAGGTCAAGGCACTGATCCAAGAAGGCAACGTGCGCCGGCTGATCGTGCGCCGACCCAACGGCGAGGCCCTGACTGAGATCCCGCTCAACGTCGGCCTGGGGGTCGCCGGGGCGCTGGTGCTGCTGGCGCCGGTGCTGACCGCACTCGCCGCCATGACGGCCTTGTTCACCCAGTTCCGGATCGAGATCGAACGCGACCCCAACGCCAAGCCGCGCCTGCGCAAGGCAGACCGGGACCCCGACTAACCACACACCACTAGCGACTTAATTTATATGCAGCAGATCAAGCAGACCGCCGACTACACCATCTTCAAGAAGAAGTCCGGCCGCTACGCCGTCAAGGCCAAGAACAAGCAGTGGGTCCACGCCGCCGAGAAGACCCAAATCCTGTTGGCTGAGGCCCTGATCACTCAGGCCCGGCCGAAGCCGGCACCCGAGCCCGCCGCCGAAGGCGAGGCCGCCGCGTCCTGAGCCTGCCCGACCGCGGGGCGCCGCTACCGGTCGACGGCGCCCTCCCCTCACTCGCCGCCGCCCTGGCCCAGGGCCACGCGGTCCTTACCGCCCCGCCCGGGTCCGGCAAGACAACGCACGTCCCGCTGCTGCTGCGCGATGCACCCTGGCTCACGGGCGGCACCATCCTCATGTTGGAGCCACGGCGCCCGGCCGCCCGCATGGCCGCCGCCCGCATGGCCGATCTGCTCGGCGAGCCGGTCGGGGAGACGGTCGGCTATCAAGTCCGCTTCGAGCGGCGCATCGGCCCCAACACCCGCATCCAGGTCCTGACCGAGGGCATCCTCACCCGCCGACTCCAGTCGGACCCGGGGCTTAAAGGGGTCGGGCTACTGATCTTCGACGAATTCCACGAGCGCAGCCTCCAGGCGGACTTAGGTCTGGCGCTGGCCCTGGACTTGGCCGAGGCCCTGCGCCCGGACCTGCGCATCCTCGTCATGTCCGCCACCCTGGAGGCCGACTCAGTCGCCCGCCTGCTGGGCGGGGTGCCGGTGATCCGCGCGCAGGGGCGTCTATTTCCGGTGGCGGTCCGCTACCTGGAGGTCGCGCCGCGCGACCCGGTGGCGGCCATGGAGCAGGCGATCCGCACGGCGATCCAGGAGCAGGCCGGGGACCTGCTCGCCTTCCTGCCCGGCGCCGGCGAGATCGAGCGGGTGCGTGCGCGCCTGATCGGGACCCTCGCCGAGGGGATCGAGGTCCTGCCTCTGCACGGCACGCTCAGCGTCGCCGAACAACAGCGCGCCCTGGTCCCCGGGCCGGGCGGGGGTCGGCGGGTCGTGCTCGCCACCGACATCGCCGAGACCAGTGTCACCATCGAGGGCGTGACCACGGTCATCGACGGCGGTCTCGCCCGCAAGCCCCGCTTTCATGCCGGCTCCGGCCTCAGCCGACTGGTGACCGAACCGATCCCGCTGGCCTCAGCCGAGCAGCGCGCCGGGCGTGCCGGGCGGCTTGGTCCCGGGGTCTGTTACCGGCTGTGGACGCGCGCCCAGGAGGTCGGCCGCCCCCCCCACCGGCGCGCCGAGGTCTTGGACGCGGACCTGGCGCCACTGGCCCTGGATCTCGCACTGTGGGGCCTGCGCGACCCGGGTGAGCTGCGCTGGCTGGACGCGCCGCCCCCGCCCGCCTGGCTCCAGGCGGTCGACCTGCTGAAAGACTTAGGCGCTCTGGACCAGTCCGGGGCTATCACCCCCATCGGGCGACGGCTCGCGGAACTACCCCTGCACCCGCGCCTGGGGCGGATGCTGTGCGCCGCCCAACCCGGACAGGAGGCGCGCCGCGCCGCGGACGTGGCGGCGCTGCTCGCGGAGCGCGATGGCTGGGTCGGCACCCCGGGGGCGGGGCGGCCGGCGGACCTGGGGTTGCGCCTGCACGCACTGGAGGCGTTTCGCGCGGGCCGGCCGGTGCGGGAAATGGAGCGTGGCCGACTGGTGACCGCCGACCGGTTGAGCCGCCGGCTGAGCCCGGAGCGGGAGCGGGAACGCCCCGGGGGCGCCCCGGCGCCGGCACGCGAACCCGGCGCCCTGCTCGCACTGGCCTACCCGGACCGGATCGGCCAGCGCCGGGGCGCCCTGGGCACTCGCTACCTCCTGGCCGGGGGGACCGGCGCCGAGCTGCCGCGCGACGATGCGCTCGCGACCCACCCCTATCTGGTGGCGGCCGAACTGGACGCCCGCGGTCCCGATGCACGCATCCAACTCGCCTTGCCGATCAGCGAATCAGACCTGCGTGAGACCCTGGCCGGGCGCATCCAAGTGAGCGAGGAACTGGGCTGGGACGCCGCCCGGGAGAGCGTGACGGCGCGCCGAGAGAGCCGACTTGCCGCACTGGTGCTGGACTCCCAAGCGATTCCGACCGCGGACCCGGAGCGCACCCTCGCATTGCTCCTGGAGCAGGTGGCGCGCCAGTTCGAGCGCGCCCTGAACTGGGATCCGGCGGCGCGACAGTTACAGGCACGGGTCAATCTGCTGCGCACTCACGATGCCCAGGGCGGTTGGCCCGACCTGTCCGATGAGCGATTGAGCGCGGACCTGGGCGACTGGCTCGCACCCTGGCTCCAGGGCAAGCGCAGCCTGGCGGACGTACGCGCCCTGCGCCTCACAGAAGCCCTGGTGGGGATGCTGGATTGGGGTCAGCGCGCGCGCCTCGACACCCTGGCGCCGGAAACCCTGACGACCCCGGCCGGCAACCGCCGGCGGCTGGATTATCTGGCCGGTCCGGAGCCGGTCCTACCGGTCCCACTGCAGGAACTCTTCGGCACCCGCGAGACCCCGAGCCTGTGCGCAGGGCGCGTCCCCATCATGCTGCACCTGCTCTCCCCCGCCGGCCGGCCGGTTCAGATCACCCGCGATCTGGCCGGCTTCTGGGCACGCGGCTATCCCGAGGTCCGCAAGGAACTGCGCGGACGCTACCCCAAACACCCCTGGCCGGACGACCCGCTCACCGCGCAGCCGGTCACCAAGACCCGCGGCCACCGTGGCTGAGCCCGCCCGCACCGGACCGCGGTCCGCACACCAGGTACCACGTGGCCGGTGTTTCAGGACAAGATAAGTTATTGTAAGAAAGCGATAACGGTCTTATGCTATTCGCCCGCGAGCCAGGTTTACACACTGTGATTGAATCCCAACCATTGAGTGGCCGTCCGCACCAGGGCCAAGCACCAAGCTTCCTTGGCGGCCTCGCCCTGGCGGGCGCCCTGGCCCTGGCGCCGAGCCACGCCGCTGACCAGGCGATGATTCCTGTCACCTATTCCGGCGGGGCGCCGCCGCCGCTGACCGTGGCGGCCTATCAGGCACTCTCCGCCAACCAATCCCGCAACTACGACCGGACGCAGGATATCTCACTGCGGCAGATGCGCATTTTGCTGGACGTGTCTGAGCGCACCGGAGCCAGTCTGGGACAGGCACTGGCCACCGGCGAGATGGAAAGCGCCTATACCTGGAACGACCACGTCCGGCCCACCCTGAAGAATGGTAGCCTGGGATCGGCGACTGGGGTTTGGCAGTTCCTGCCCGGTACCTTTCATGGCATTGTCAAGAAGTACGGGGCGCAATTGCTGGCCGCCAGTGAGGCCAATGCGGCCATGGGCCGCGAACGCCTGGATCTCAGCGAGGGACCCTTTACCGATGCCAAGGTGCGCAGCCTGATACTGGAAACGATGGACGGCCAGCGGGGGGCCGATGATGAGGAGCTCCAGCTACTGCGGCACAACTTCGCCGTGCTGGCCTTTGCCAAACACTATCTGAGCGTCGAGAACGGCGCAACCACGGCGGAAGAGGATTATCTGTTCCACTTCCTGGGGGCCGGACAGGGCCGACGGGTGCTGGCCCTGGCACGCGGCGAGGCGCGCGATACCCTGTGTGTCAAGGCTGTCGAGGCGCCGGCGCCAACGCTGGAAACCAGCCCGGAACTCGCCACGGTGGACGGCAGAATCGTCACCATACCAGCACTGGCGGCCCCATCAGCCGCTCCCCCCATGGCCGTCGTACCCGCCTTTGTTGCCCGTGCCGGGCGTGCGCCTGCTCCCCCTCCTGCTGCCGCCGTCACGGCGATGGCATCCCGCCGAGCGCTGGCTTCACCCACGGTGGCGGCCGCGCCCGCGACGACATCACGCGTGAGTATTGTTCTGCCGCCGCCCGTTGCGACGCCGCGCGGGCAGCAAACCGCGCCGGGCCGAACAACAAGCGACCGTATCATCACAATCCTCAGAGGAGCGGTGGGGTTGGAGCCCGCGCCGCTCGCCGCCCCCGAAACCGGCCTGGTGTTACCGATGGCTCCCCTGGCGCCCCCACCACCGCCGCCCGTGTCGTCGCAGTGGGGACTGCCCGCCAACTCTCCGACGGTGACTGGCAACCTTGGAATGTTCTACCGCGACGGTAAAGGACAGTCCCAGCCCTATACCTGGGCCGGATTCCTGGCCAATCTGGCGAAGCGCGTGCGGGCCGCCGACCAGCCGGCCCTGGTGCGGGCCAAGTATGGCGTCGGCTTCGCACTCAAAGGGGGCGATGTTGCGGAGCGGTCATTCAATCCAGCAAATTTGCCCGACCCAGTCGAGTTTCGCTATGAGAACGGCCGCGCGGTACTGGTACCAGAGGTGATGGTGATCGGCCCGCTGGGCCGGGACGAAATCCGCCAGTATAAGGAGCGCGTCACCACGCTCATCAGCCAGGGAGAGGACGCCCCGCGGGATACGCTGTCACCGGAGGCATTAGCGGCCCTGCGTCACCTGAAGCTGCTGCCGCCGCAGGCGCAGGAGCCGAGCACCACCCACCCGGAGGTGCGCAAGGCGCTGCACCAGTTCCGCAAGAAGATCGGCAAGGAGGAGCCGAAGGATCCGGCGCATGCCAACCTGTTGACGCCCGCCGAGCGGATCGCACTCGAATTCTATGACCAACGCATCACCCGTTATGCGCAATTGCAGGCCGGCCAGTTAGCTTCTTTTAATGGCGCGCTGGACCTGAACCGCATCAAGAAACTGCCGGCCAGGCAACAGCGGTTAGCAACGCCGCATATTGCCGCGTTGCAGACCGCGCTGGCCGCTCAGGGACTGCTGACGCAGCCGACGCAGAAAGTGGTCTGGCGTGACCGCAAACGCAAGAAGCATGTCGAATACAATCCGCGCCCCTTCCCCGGCAAGCTGGACAAGGCAACGGTGGTCGCACTCAACACCTTCCAGTTACGCAATGGTCTGCGCAAGACCTTGGGCATAGTGGATGCCGTGACACTCAACATGCTGGGCCTGCCCACAATGGGGCCGGACATCTTTCTGCCCATCACCGGCCCGCAGTGTCCATTCTATGGGTGGACCGAGACCGATTCCATGTGTGAGGTCGCAGAGGAAAAACCCACCGTCTGTGGTCCGCGCTGCATGATTCGTCCGGGATGACGGCTGAGCACCCCTCACACCGTTCGCGTGACACCGCTCCAGCGGTGTCACGCCTGTGTTTGGCGCTCCGCGCCCCGTGCGCCGATGGCCGCAATTGCGATCAAGGTTTCAAGAGGCTCCTGCGCTTCATCGGTCGTGAATGAGCGACCTTCCCCGGAGCATCGCAAATAGGCGTCAGATCGAGCAACGCAAGCCCCTATATGAGGACGCGAGGGCCAACTGCCGGCTCAGGAGCAAGCGGCTTGCCCCGGCAGGCCAATTTTCGAATTAGGCAAGACAACGCTCACCTTGAGATTCTCCATGATGTCGGGCCTGACATAAACAGAACACTCGGCAATCTTCCTTGCCGTTCGACCGAACCCCAGACGTTTAAAAGATATCCTGTTGCATTGATCGTTGAGCACCACACCCACCTCCATGGGCATGACTCCACCCGGATGACCAAATACGAAGGACGACCGAATATCCCGCTTCGGCATCAGATCATTGGGGATGGTTCCTGGCACCGCTGCCGCCGCTGCAAAACAACACGAGCCTGTGCCCATAAAAGTCGGATGCATGCCTCTCACAACCACCAGTTTACCGATCAATGAACATTGCGCTCTCTCGACCACCGTGCCGTCCGACGCGGTATAGGTCTCGGCTCCGGTCACCATGCAAACCGGCGGCAAGAACCATTCCCTGGCGTCCTGCCAGCAATCAACCAGCCCAGCCAGCATGGCCGCTTTCCCACGGATTTCCGCGCAACGATCGAACAGCTCGTGCCTGGCATTCAGTTCGTAGAGCGTTTCCCGTCCGCTGCAGCCGACAGCACCGGCATGAACATAAGCGACAATATTGGATACGTCGCAAATGGTCACGAAAACCTCAGTGCCGTCTTCCATAATGACCCGATCCTTGACCCTGCCGGTAGGAAACATCTTTCCTGTTGCGGGTCCGACTGTATCACGGAAATCCATGAATATCTTAGAACCGCTACCCGGAATCCCAGATATGACATAATCGCCGGCCACCACCGCACTGTTGTTCTTGATCATCACTTCCGCATAGAGCAGCTTCTGGGTGTTCGTATTCCAGATCCGCAGTTCGTGTTGCCCATCCGGCAGGGTAATCAGCCCTCTATCCAATGCAAACAGCGGAACCCCGGCTGAGACATTACCGCAATTGGCATTGTAGTCCAGCGTATCGGTCAGCGGCTCCACCTGAACAAACGTGTAGTCGATATCCGCGTCGCGGCGCTGTGACCGGCCGACAATTGCGACCTTTGAATTCCAGAACTGTCCTCCACCCAAACCGTCGACTTCAAGCGGGTCGGGCTTCCCCATGACGGCTGCCAAGAACTGCTCCTGACCATGTCCCATCTCCGGAATTTCATCAGCGACGAAGAATAAGCCCCGGCTGGTGCCTCCTCTGATGATAGTCACCGGAAAAATCATCTGCTCATTGTTCGTGTCGAATTTGCTCATCGGTGGTGCACCTCTTCCCGTCTACTTCCAACGCTTTGAACTGAGCTGGCTGTCTGCGGCGTGGCAGGCCACCGCAGCACTAACCCTGGTTCAGACTGTCATCTCGTTCCGACGCTCTGCGTCGGAATGCAGTCTTGATCGCTCCAGCGGCGCGATTGGCCAGGCGACGCTGGAGCGTTGGAGCCAGACGAGACTACGACTTGCCCGGCTGCAAACGCGCCCATGCCTCATCCTCCTCCGCTTTCAGCCAATCTTCGGCCAAGACAGCCTCTGCCAACAGGGCCGAATCGTTCGCTTCCAAGTCCAGCAATGTGAGCAGGGCGCGACCGGGCGGCAGGCGGATCGGCGGCTCCAACGGATGTACTTGGCCGGTGGTGTCGATCTCGACTTCGATGGTTTGCAACATGATCTAAGTCTCGCGATGAGCAGATGAGGTTGACGCCAATAGACCCGGTAGGTTGGGGTGAGCGTGGCGAACCCCAACGCTGCGTTCCAGCATCGACGAATGCTGTTGGGGTTTGTTCCTCACCCCAACCTACGCGCTTCCATTCTCCATATTCTGGTACGCACATGACAATTCGCCGATCCGTCAAATTGACCGCAATCGCCCAATCTCCGTTCCCATATCATCAGCCGATTCATATCGCTCCTTCGGAGGGCTCAGCGATCTTATTAGAAGGTCTGAAAAGTCGGTTGATACACCTTGATCAGATAGCGATCGCTGCATGTTCCCAGGATGCGGAAGAGTCCCAGTGAGCAAATAATGCGCCGTAACCCCTACAGAATACAGATCAGGACCCGCACCTAGCAATGTTGGCTCCATTTGCAGTTCCGGGGCGATGAAGCCAGAAGTGCCCACCGCGGATGTCGTCAGCCGAGTCGCTAACGTGTGTTCGATTGCCACCCCTGCGCCAAAATCGACTATCTTATAGATGTCGCCAGACATCATAATATTTGACGGCTTTATATCTCTATGATAAATACCCAAGCTGTGAGCTTCTTGCAGCGCTTGAAGAACTTGCAGGCAGAGTTTTCTCACTTCAAGCTCACGAAAAATGCCTTTTTCCCTCATTATTTGGTCTAGGTTGTCGCCATCTATAAATTCGGTGACGATAAAGGGAGTTCTTCCGGCAATTCCAGCATCGTAAAATCGGACAATGTTACGGTGGGATAGCGATCCCAGCAAAGACGCTTCTCTGGCAAAGCGCTGAACCGGCTTACCTTCTCCTTGATAAAAGCTAGGATCAAAGACCTTCACCGCTCTTAACGAACCGAGTGCTGCGTGAGTCGCTTTATGAACGGTGCCAAAGCCGCCGGCTCCTATCTTCTCGTCTAACACCAGATCTCTCTGAAGGAAGTGTTGCTCAATAGATACCTCTTCATAGTTATTGCACGCGGAAGAGTAGTGCAAGTCGTAGCTGTTTTTCAGAAACTCTCGCCTTTCGTCGTATGTCGAAAGCGTCTTAATAAAATCCCAATAGCCCCACGCATCGTTAGAGTCTTTCAAGAAATCCGGAACCTCGCCGATAAGAGGCTTTAGCTCGATTAGCCGCTTGCGCGCTGTACGGTATCTTTCCTCTACAGCATAGTCCTTTATTGAAAGACGGTAAAGCGCTATACCCTCCAGGATATCTCGCATGCTATTGATGGTTTCCTCAATGTAAATCAGATTGCTCATTATGCCATTTCTCGGACATGCTGGAAAATCTCATTAGGATCGAGAACTTGGATCGCGATGCTTGCTGCCATCGGCCAAGAGCCCATAACGGGGCGATTGATTGACGTTGAAAGGCCCACCACTCGGGCCGGGACTCGTACCAGTCGCTGTTCAATGCGTGCACGATTAAGTCGGGTTACTGTCGCGCGACCCATTGTCCGTAATAGGATATTGGCAATCGGGCTAGTCCGACCGACTGGCCCGATCCGCACCGGCTCGTGGATACCTTTGAAGTTTTCGAGGGTGAGTCCCTTGAGGATCATCGGGTTGTCCTGTGCGTTGCTTGGGTGTCAGTGATGCCGGTGGTGTTATCGGGAGTGTGTCATAGAGGTCACCGCGACCCCGGCTTACCGTCCATGGCACTGGATTCCGGCATCCTGCCGGAATGACGGAGTGCGCGCTCCGTGCCGCCACCCTGCTCCAACTCGGCGATGGAATCCAGCAGCCGCCTGGCGTTGTTGGGGCTGCGCAGCAGGTGGGCGGTCTCGGCCAGGACGTTGCAGTCGTCCAAAGAGAGCATTACGACCGCCTGGTCGGACTCGCGGGTGATGATGACCGGCTCATGGTCGTCACAGACCCGGTCCATGGCGCTGGCAAGGTCGGCGCGGGCGGCGGTGTAGGTGATCGCGTTCATCGGGCTCTTAACCTTGGGCGTGTTGTAACGGATGCATCGGGCCGGAAGGCACGGGTTTGCATGTTGTCGAGTGGTTTCTCCGGATCGATGCCAGTTTAGCGCGGTGTCGCGGACTGTTGCGTGCTCTGTCGGGTTACGGCGCGCCGCGGCGTCGCGGCAGAACAATCGATGAGGAGCCGGCGCGCCTAACCCGACCTGCCTTGACCCGTATTAAGCAGTTGCCGTGCCATCACGGCTCGACCCCGTGTTTCTTGAGCCAGTTGGTCAAGGTCGTTGGGTTGCCGAAGCCGAACAGCCGGGCGGCGCGGGTCTTGTTGCCGCCGGTGAGGCGCATTGCCTGTTCCAGGTAGTGCCGGGCGACTTGGTCGATGGTGGCTGTGAGATCAATTCCTTGGGCGATGTCCTGGGTCAGGGTCGGGTCGCTGGCCAGGTCCCGCGTCGGGCTCGGCAGCAGGGCGTCGCGGGCGTCCTCCAGGTCGATGGTCGGGCCTGGGGTCCAGACGGCGGCGCGGCGGAGCGTATTGAGCATCTCGCGGACGTTGCCAGGCCAGGGGTGCTCAAGCAGAAGTTTTCTTGCGGTAACGGAAAGGTTCTTGGGGCTGTAGCCGGGTTCGGTCTCGCTCTCGCTCTCGCGGTTGACCTGGTCCAGCAGCCGGTCGAGCAGCAGGCCGGCGTCGCCCTCGCGTTCACGGAGCCTCGGCAGTTGGATGACGGCGACGGCGAGCCGGTAGAAGAGCGGCCGGCGGCGACCTCATCGACCAGGCTGCGGTTGGTGGCGGCGAGGATGCGCACGTCGACCATGGTGTGGCGGTGGCGCCGACGCGGGTGGCCTCGCCTTCCTGGAGCGCGCGCAACAGCTTGACCTGGGCGGGTTTGGGCAGTTCGCCGAGCTCGTCCAGGAACAGGGTGC
>CAILVI010000281.1 GCA_903837595.1 uncultured Thiodictyon sp. | reverse complement strand
GGGGCGTTCGCAGGTGACGACGAGATCGATGGTCCGGGGATGGGTACGGTTCTGTTTAGGCATGACGGGTCCTGGGTATGGTGAACCGCCGGTCCGGTTCCTAATGGAGATCGCTGGTCCGCGCAGCGGACCCTACGGGGCTACTTGACCTTCATCCCCGGCTCGGCGCCCTCGTCGGGAGAGAGGATAAAGATGTCCTTCCCCCCCGGTCCGGCCGCCAGCACCATCCCCTCGGAGACGCCGAAGCGCATCTTGCGCGGGGCCAGGTTGGCGACCATCACGGTGAGACACCCCACCAAGTCGCGCGGGTTATAGGCCTCCCGGATGCCGGCGAATACCTGGCGGGTTTCACCACCCAGGTCGAGCGTCAGGACCAGGAGCTTGTCGGCACCCCCCACCAGGTCGGCAGCGAGGATGCGTGCCACCCGCAGGTCGACCTTGGCAAAGGTGTCGTAGTCGATGGTCGCCGCGATGGGGTCGCGCAGCAGATGGGCGGACGTATCGACCTGGACCAGGACCTCGCCCTTGTCGGTCGCGGGCACGCTCTGGTGCGACAGGTCTTCCTTGGATGCCTCCAACAGTGCCGCCACCTGCGCCGGTTCGACCCGGGTCATCAGCGGCTTGAAGGGGGCGATCAGGTGCTCCAGCAGTGGCTCACCCAGGGCCGCCCAGGTAAGCGGCGGGGCCTGGAGGAAGATTTCAGAATCCTCGGCGGTACCGGGCAGGATGGGCCGCAGCCAGCCAATCAGTAACCGGAACAGATTGAGCCCCATGGTGCAGACGCCTTGCAGCTCGGCCTCCCGGCCGGGCTGCTTGGCGAGCACCCACGGGGCCTGCTCGTCAATGTACTGGTTGGCACGATCGGCCAGGGCCATGATCTCGCGCACCGCCCGACTGTATTCGCGCTGCTCGTAGGCGTCGGCAATGGAGTCGCCGGCCGCCACGAACTGCGCGAACAGGGCCGGGTCCGGCAGGGTGGCGGACAGGCGCCCGTCGAACCGCTTGGTGATGAAGCCAGCGCTGCGGCTGGCGATATTGACCACCTTGCCCACCAGGTCGGAGTTCACCCGGGCCTGGAAGTCCTCCAGGTTCAAATCGAGGTCATCCACCCCGGGGCCGAGCTTGGCGGCAAAGTAGTAGCGTAGATATTCGGGATTGAGGTGATCCAGATAGGTCCGCGCCTTGATGAAGGTGCCGCGGGACTTGGACATTTTGGCCCCGTCCACGGTGAGGAAGCCGTGGGCGAAGATGGCCGAGGGGACGCGGAAACCCGCCCCGTCGAGCATCGCCGGCCAGAACAGCGCGTGGAAATAGATGATGTCCTTGCCGATGAAGTGATACAGCTCGGCCTTGGAGTCTTTGGACCAGAAGCGGTGAAAGTCGAGCCCGGCCGCCTGGCCGCGCGGGCTGTCACACAGGTTCTGGAAGCTCGCCATATAGCCGATCGGGGCATCCAGCCACACATAGAAAAACTTGCCCGGGTGATCCGGGATCTCGAAGCCGAAATAGGGCGCGTCGCGCGAGATGTCCCACTCTTGGAGCCCGGACTCGAACCACTCGCCGAGCTTGTTGGCGACCTCCTTCTGGAGGCTGCCGCCGCGCGTCCAGTCGCGCAGCATCGCCTCGAAGTCGGCGAGCCTGAAGAAGAAGTGGTCGGACTCACGCTGCTCGGGCACCGCCCCGGAGACCGCCGAGCGCGGGTTCTTCAGCTCGTTGGGCGAGTAGCTGGCCCCGCACGCCTCGCAGTTGTCGCCATACTGGGCCGGGGCGCCGCACTTGGGGCACTCGCCTATGATGAAACGGTCCGGCAGGAACATCAGCTCGACCGGGTCATAGGCCTGGGTGATGGTGCGCCGCGCGATGTGTCCGGCGTCGCGGTTGCGCGCGTAGATCAGGCCGGCGTAGTGGCGGTTCTCGTCCGAGTGGGTCGAGTGATAGTTGTCGAAGGCGACGCGAAAGTCCGCAAAGTCCGCCTGGTGCTCGGCCGCCACCCGGGCGATCAGGTCCTCCGGGGCGATCCCCTCCTGGCGCGCCTTGAGCATGATCGGCGTGCCATGGGCGTCGTCCGCGCAGACATACCAGCAGCGCTCGCCGCGCATCCGCTGGAAGCGCGCCCAGATGTCGGTCTGGATGTACTCCACCAGGTGGCCGATGTGGATGGGCCCGTTGGCGTAGGGCAGCGCGCTGGTGATCAGGATCTCGCGGGGGTCGCTCATGGGACGGCTCGGTGGAGTGCTTGGGAGGGTATCTAGAGCAAAGTCGGGTAGTATCTCACGAGCGGGAGCGGGCCGACCAACGGCGGCACCCTTGATTTGGTGCGGCCCGGGACCGATTTCCGGACCTTATCAACGGCGGGCGGCGAGCGCAGCGTCGGCCACACACCACGCGCGCCGGCCTCCGCCGGTGTGCGATCGAAATACCGGAGCAGAGCATGGCTGAAGTGACGAAAGAATTGGTCGAGGCGGCAATCAAGGGTTACTTAGAGCCGCACCTCCAACGCGACCTGGTCGCCGCCGGGGCAATCAAAGGGATCGCGATCGAGGGCGACCAAGTCCGGGTCACGGTGGTCCTGGGCTTCCCCGCGAACGGCATCCGGGAATCACTGGCCGAGGCGGTGAAGGCGCAGGTGCTGACGGTCTCCGGGGTCACGGAGGTCGCGGTGGATGTCAGCTGGAAGATCGTCGCCCACGGCGTACAGAAGGCGCTCAAGCCCATTGATCAGGTCAAGAACATCATCGCCGTGGCCTCCGGCAAGGGTGGCGTGGGCAAGTCCACCACCGCGGTCAACCTGGCGCTCGCCCTGATCGCCGAAGGGGCGCAGGTCGGCTTGCTGGACGCCGACATCTACGGCCCCTCCCAGCCGCGGATGCTCGGCATCACCGGCAAGCCCGAGTTCGGTGAGAACAACACCCTGGAACCGATGGTGGCCTACGGGCTCCAGGCGATGTCCATCGGCTTCCTGATCGACGAAGAGACGCCCATGATCTGGCGTGGCCCCATGGTCACCCAGGCCCTGGAGCAGCTGCTGAACGACACCAACTGGGCGGACCTGGACTATCTGGTGATCGACCTGCCCCCGGGCACCGGCGACACCCAGTTGACGCTGGCCCAGAAGGTCCCGGTCTCCGGCGCGGTGATCGTCACCACGCCCCAGGACATCGCGCTCCTGGACGCGCGCAAGGGACTGAAGATGTTCCAGAAGGTGCAGGTGCCGGTGCTGGGCATCGTGGAGAACATGGCCATCCACATCTGCTCCAAGTGCGGCAATGAGGAGTTCATCTTCGGCTCCGGCGGCGGGCAGAGCATGTCCGATCAATACGAGATCGACCTGCTGGGCTCCCTGCCGCTCGACATCCATATCCGCGAAGAGACCGACAACGGCAAGCCGACGGTGGTCGCCCAGCCCGACTCGCGTGCCACCGCCATCTATCGGGAGATCGCCCGCCGGACCGCCGCCAAGCTGTCGTTGACGGCCAAGGACTATGCTGCCAAGTTCCCGCGGATTGTGATTCAGAACAACTAACCTCGGACGGCGCCCGGCGTCCGCGTTGGTTGCGGGCGCCGGGGTGGCGCCGCCCGAGTGGCGGAACCTTCCGGCCATGACGGCTTGGATGCCCAGGACGCCGCCGAACGGGGCCTCGGCGAGGACCTGAGCGAAGTCCCGGACGTGGCCGCCAAGATCGCGCGGCTCCAGGCGCGCCAAGTGCACAAACAGTCCCAGCTCAAGCAGTTGGAGGACAGTGGCGGGACCCAACTCTCGCACGGACCCTGATGCCCGCGCCCTAAGCAAGGCCAATCAGCATCTGGTCGGCGACAACGTGCAGCGCGTCGTGGATTCCCGGACATCCTGGACGAACTGGACTGGGGCATGGACTGGCTGCTCGGGATGCAGGACCCGGCCGACGGCGGGGTCTGGTTCCGCGTCGCCAGCCGCAACTGGGACACCGTACCGCCCTACCTCATCACCACGCCGCACCTGCTGGCCGAGAAGAATTTAACGCAGGATCGCCCGCCACCCCCCCCGGCCCGGTAGACACTCCGAGCAGAATTGACCGATAACAAAGCTTTGGGTCGCCAGTTGGGCCGCGTTGTAGTCCACATTGCCGGCCTGGGCGGCAGCAATGATGCAGGTTCCGACGGCCACGCCGGTGACGGTGCTGCCATTGGTGCCGCTGGTAGTGCAGACGGCGGTGGTCTGACTACTGAAGATGATGGGGTTACCCGAGCCACCGCCGGTGGCCGTGACCCTGCCGGTTGCGCCCACGACGATGGTCGGGGCGAGGCCGAAGACAAGGCGCTGGTTGGCCTTGCCGATCATGAAGGTCGCGGTGACCTGCGTGGCCGCGTTGATGTCGACCACGCAGACACTCGCCCCCACACAGGCCCCGCCCCAGCCGGCGAAGTCATTGCCGTCGTCAGGGCTGGCGCTGAGGGTGACGGCCGCGCCGGATCGGAAGGTCGCGCGGCAATCGCTGCCGCAGGCGATACCCGCAGGGCTGCTGGTCACCGTACCAAGCCCCGTCACCTCGAGCTGGAGGGCAAATCCGGCCAGATCGTTGGGCAGGTTGCCGATGATCGCATCAAAGAGCGTATACCCCACTGCCTGGCCATTCAGCAGCGCCGGTTGGTTACCGTCGCGTCCCAAAGCGCCCAACAGAGTCTCCAGATTATCCGGCAGCCCATTGTGATTCTGATCGTGCCGGAAGCGCCAATCGTCCGGCCAGGGATCGAGATCGTCTCTCACGCCATCGTTGTCGCGATCCGCGACATCGACGGCGACATCGACGTAATAGACCTTGATCACATTCGCGCGCGTCTGACCGCTACCCTCGGGGGCGCGACTCTCCAGAAAGACCGCGAGCGTCAGCAGGCTGTTGCCCTTGAGGTCGAGCGTGCCGGTATCCAGGGCCAGCGGCTGGCTCGCCAGGTCCCTCACATAGCGCAGCGCAGCCAAGGAGGTCCCGTCGAGCAGGGCCACGCCGACCCGCACGTAGTTGTCCGCCGGCTCCAGCCAGTCCTCCTTCACCAGGTCACCGACCATCAGGATCTCCTGGGTGCGCAGACCCCGCACGCCCTCGACGGTGAGCGTCTGACCCTGGGTGATGACCGGCAGCGCGCGGCCGAACCGTTCGCCCACCACGGTACCGCCCAAGACCGGCCCCTCCATCGTCGGGGTACGCAGAACCTTGGCCGCGACCACCGCAAAGTCCCCGCGGGTCATTGGTTCGCCCGGGAGAAAGGCCGCCCCGAGTTGTCCGAGGTAGCCAAAAAAGGCCGCCTCCCGGGCCTGGCGGTACGCCGCATCGTCGACGAAGCTGGCCGCGTCGGGGAAGGCATAGACCGCGGTCAGGCCCCGCGCCTCCAAGAGCCCGGTCGGCACTGCCAGGTCCAGCAGCCGCTCCAGCCAACGGGCCAGCACCTGCCGTGTCACGGGGGCCGCGGGGTCCCAACTGGACGCCGCGTCGATCATGCCCAGTCGCTCGGCGGTAGCCGCATAGGGCGCCGCCCAAGTGTTGTTGATGTAGGCCCCGGCCGCGTCATCGAGCACCCACAGGTTCGCCAGCGCGGGATTGCCTTCGTCCAGGGTGACGAAGCCACGTTCGCGGGCGGCCGACAGCAGCATCTTCAGCCCCTCGGCCTGGGTCGTCGGCTGGTCCGGACAGAAGTTGCGCTGACCTGCGGCTGTGGTGCCGCAGCCGATCACGATCCCTTTGGTCGCCAGGTAATGGATGGCCGCATAGGCACCGTTGGAATCCGCCGCCGGGACCGCAACGTCGGCATAAAAACGCGCCAGCCCGCCGGCGTCCAACACCACGGCGCTCAGCATCTGCTCGCGGCTCTCCAGGCCATCGGAGACCCGCACGCTCACGTCGTGAACCCCGGGGGTCTGAAAGGTGGCGCGATAGGTGTTCCCATCGACGGTCCCGCCCCCGGACACCACCGCGAAGGTCAGCGGGTCCGCGTCCGGGTCCTGCCCGAGCAGCGGCAGGGACAACTCGGCCCCGGCCAGTCCGCCGAAGGCCGGCAACTGCAACGACGAGAAGACCGGCGGGCGGTTGGTGCGCAGCCGCAGCCAGAAGGTGTTACTGGGCGAGTTGTTGATCGTCACCGCCTGGCCGCCGCCGTCCACCAGCTTCCAGACGCTCGACAGGGTCCCAGGTGCGCGCTGCGGATTGATCGGCAGCGTAACCAGAAACTCAGTCTCGGCCGCGATGTCGCCCAAGGCGATCTCCGATACGCCAATGCTCAGGGCCGCATCGGCGCTCACCCCGACCGCCTTGAGGCCGGTGACCGGCACCGCTCCGGTCTTGAAGCGCCACTGCTTGGTGGCGGCGCCGACCTGATAGGTGCCGTCGGGGAGGTTTTCTGACAGGAAGCGGACACTCGGCGGGGGCGGCAAGGGCGGCGGAATGATTTTGCCGATGACCATGCTGCGGGAACCCCCAGCAGCGATGGCTTTGACGTTGACCACTCCGGCCGGAACCGTCGACTGACCCCCGGCCCCCACCCCCGACTGACCCCAGGCCACCACCGTACCGTCCTCTTTGAGCGCCAGGCTAAACGTATGCCCCGCGGCGATCGCCTTCACCCCGCTCAGGCCGCTCGGGACGTTCAACTGACCTCCCCCGTTAGCTCCCCATGCCACCACGGTTCCGTCTTGTTTGAGAGCCAGGCCGTGCGAGCCCCCCGCGGCGATGGCAGTCACCCCGCTCAAGCCGTTCGGGACTGTCGACTGGCCCCAGCCGATCACCGTACCGTCCTCTTTGAGGGCCAGGCTGTGATACTCCCCTGCGGCGACGGCCTTCACCCCGCTCAGGTCGGGCGGGACCGTCGACTCACCATAGGTGTTCTGGCCCCAGGCGACCACCGTACCGTCTTCTTTCAGGGCCAAGTCGTGCTGATACCCCGCAGCGATCGCCTTCACCCCGGTCAGGTCGGGCGGGACCGCCAATACGCCAGCGTTTTCGCTACTCCAAACCGTACCGTCGTCTTTGAGGGCCAGGCGGTGATAAAACGACGCGGTGATCGCCTTGATCCCCCTCAGGCCGTTCTGGGAGCCGTCCACATGAGCGACATAGTTGTCGCCCACGAAAAAGACCACCCCATCTGCACTGAGTGCCACGCCGCTGGAGTGCCCCGTAGCGATCGCCTTCACCCCGTTCAGGTCGGGCGGGACCGTCGACTGACCGCCCATGTTCCAGCCCCAGGCGACCACCGAACCGTCGTCTTTGAGGGCCAGGTTGTGACCTGACCCCGCAGTGACCGCCACCACACCGCTCAGACCGCTCGGGACAGTCGACTGACCGAAACCGTCCAAGCCCCAGCCCACGACCGTCCCGTCTTCTTTGAGGGCCAGACTGTGAGCGTCCCCCGCGGTGATCGCCTTGACCCCGCTCAGACCGCTCGGGACCGTCGATTTACCATAACTGTTATCGCCCCAGGCCACGACCGTCCCGTCGCCTTTGAGGGCCAAGCTGCAATCTACTCCCGCAGCGATCGCCTTCACCCCGGTCAGGTCGGGCGGGACCGTCGACTCACCATAACTATTCCGGCCCCAGGCGACCACCGTACCGTCTTCTTTCAGGGCCAGGCTATGAGCCAACCCCGCAGCGACCGCCCTCACCCCGCTCAGACCCGGCGGGACCGTCGACTGACCATAGCGGTTATAACCCCAGGCCACGACAGTACCGTCGTCTTTGAGAGCCAGACTGTGGGCCGCCCCCGCACCGATCGCCTTCACCCCGCCCAGACCGGTCGGTACCGTCGATTCACCATAGGTGTTCGGGCCCCAGGCGACCACCGTACCGTCCTCTTTGATGGCCAGGCCGCTCGCCCCCTTTAGATCAATCGCCTTAACTCCGCTCAGGTCGGTCGGAAGCGCACTTACCATACCCCAGGCGAACACCGTACCATCTTGCTTTAGACCTAAGTTAAAGTTAGCCCCAGCCGCTAATGCCTTGAACCTGAGATTCCTGACGGCGCTGGTTCTCTCGATGCCAGAGTCGCCCCAGGCAATCACCTCAAGATCACTCGCCCCCGCGCCCCCCGCGGCACTATACAGCCCGCCGATCTCTTTCGCAGACAGTGCGCGGCCATACAAGCGCACCTCGTCCAGCAGGCCTCCGGCATACGGGGCATCTGCGTTCCCGTTGCGGCCCAACAACAATGGTGCAGACGACTGGCGCAACACCGCACGCGGATCAGTCTCCACGGCGGTCTGGACCAGTTCACCATTGAGATAGGTCTTCGCCGTCGCGGTCGCGTTATCGTAGGTCCAGGCGTAAAAGACCCAGCCATCGCCGACTGCCAGGTTTACGGCACCCGAGGGATAGGCGCTCCAATCACCCGGCGTGCCTTTCCACAACCCACTGTTGAATTGTCCGTTGGGCAGCACCGAAGACCGAAACGCGCCCTCCTTGTAGACGTAGTCCTGGGGGCCCGTCAGCGCCTGTCCCTCCCGGTTGACCCAATACGCGATCGTGAGCGCCCCCCGCGGGAAGGCGTCGGCGCCCGCCACGCTCACCCAGTCGGCGGAGCCGTTGAGCCGCAACGCCTTACCCTGTTTGCCGGCGACGCACGCGGGTGAGCCAACGATGGCGCCATTCAGACCATTACCACTGTCGTCAGCCGCATCGCAGGCATCGAAGCTCCAATAGCCTAGCAGACTATCCGGCGCCGCCTGCCTCAACATGACGTCGAGCGGCGCCGGTATACTGTAGTGGACTTTTCCGGAGATTCGGTCAGCGACCGCCAGCACCACGTAGCGGCCGTCGCTGGGCACAACGAAGCTTAAACTGCCGTCGGCTTCAATCCGGACGGCATCGGGCGTTCCCGCCAGGGCGTTACTGATGACGCACTCGCTCCGCGATATGTTGCCAGGGCAGGGGGCCGCGCCGGACAACTCCTTTACTTTCAAATAGACGGTAATATCACCAGTGAGGGGGGCATAGTTGGTAAGCTCGGCATTGAAAAGCGTCAGCTGGACACGATCACCGGCCTTGGCTGCAAATGAGCGGTCGTTGGGGTCAAATGCGGCGCGTGCCGTGTCGGGCACCGCCAGCAGCATCTTTGGCATCGTCTCAAGAAGCGCATCGGCATCCTTGTCCACCTGTATCTGCACGTCGTGCAAACCGGCCTTCAGATCGCGATATGCCTCGGCCAGGAACTTCCGCAGGTAAAAGTTCGTTATGTCGTCGAGACTCATCTCGGGACGTGCGACCGCTTCGAAGGAGTTGATCGTGTCGGGCGGCACACTGACGCCAAACAAGGCCGGAATAGAGATTTTACTCAGATAGCCCTGACCCCAGGATTGATCAGCTTCAAACGCCCGAGCGGCCTCACTGAAGCGATACAAGTTCTCGAGACTCGCCATTAACAGGTTAAAATCACGTTTCTTAACAGCCAGTTCGAGCCACCCGAACTGCGCCCCGTAACCATTGATGTACTCATAAGCGATATCATAGTAATATTCCTGCATTTGAACCGGAGTAAGATAGGACCCGACCGGGTCCGCCACGGCGATATCCCACGGTCTGTCGTCGATAAAGCCCGCGGCTATCTTCATTGTCAGTTCAACGTCATTAAGTAGGCCCGCGACAATCGCGACCGGCGCCGCGACCTTCATCCCAACTTTGTTGAAAGCAGCGACCAGACTGACGCTCGCGGAAGCCACATCCAGTATGTCTTTGACAGTATAAATATTCTCCGCAATCTTGGCAGTGACAAATATAATATCGAGACTGTCTAGTACCATACCGCCCCTTCCTACCCAATCTCCGTATTTTTGCCATTCAATCGTTAACGGCGATTCAAAAGACAAGCTGTTGCGAATCTGATCAAGCTTGATGAAATAGTCCTTCAGGCCTTCACGCTGCACGGCCGTAATGCCTCGCAGCACCGTATTGAGCCGGTCCGCTGTGAATGGTTTTCCAGTCCTTTCCCAAATAAGATCGGGTGCAAATTTGGGCGCAAATATAGCTTGGTCGACGTGACGCCAAAACTGGGATGGCTCGACAGTCGGGATTCCCGCTGCGTAAAGGCCATCGAGCTCTTTCTTAATGGCATCCGTGGTAGACTTGACTGAATCATAGATGGCTTTCGCATCTACCCCAAGGTATTTTGAGACTCCTGTCGGGGCAAATTTTGCCTCAGTGAGCGGTCCGATCATGGGCGAGGCCTTTACTATCCGTCTGATCTCCGCGATCCGGTCGCTACCTTTTAACGAGGGCCGGGCCTGCACAAATTCCTCTATCTTCTGATCGATCTCCCCCATCTCTACCAGCAGGTTCATCTCGCGCTCAGCGATTCTACCCTCAACAACCGTCTTAATACCGACAGCTAAAGTCTTCAGATATTTCTCTTTGAAGTCTTCGTAAGCAGCGATAAATTGCTTCCTTACTGCCGAATCAACCGGAACCGGCGCCAGATAATCCGCCGCATTGCCATTGCCGGCGCAGATCAGCCACACGACCGTCGCGCTAATCAGCAGCCGGCCAAAAAAGGAAGCGCGCGAAGGTATGACTTTCATGGCTATCTCCGTATTATTAAGCCAACCCGGGCGGCCGCAGGGGTTACCACGGAGAAGCGCGTGTGCGTATGATTTAAATGAAAAAAGCGTGTATCCAGCAGCCGGCGGTCGATGACGGGCTGTTCTTGCGCAACATGAGCTTGGTGAGTGTTGCGCCCGCGGGCTTCCACTCGTTTGCGATTTTTCTCGTGTGAAAGCGTTCTAAGGAAACGGTGATCAAATCAACCCTGGCGCACCAAAGCACTGATTGTTAAATAAACAATCTCTGGTCTTGCAGTTTGATCAACTTTCCTTCTAGCGCAGCATGGTAATACACGAAATCAGCCCAGTCAATCGCATATTCATGCCTTACCCAACTCCGGGTGCCGCTGGGGGTAAGACCCGAATGGCACTGACTTAAGCGGACGCTCCATCTAAATCATGCTGTTATGCGTGGTGACTCGATGCACTTTCATGCCTTCTCACTTCGCCTTGGGGTGTCCATCGAGTCGGATCTCCTGTCGGGCCAGTGCCCGGGGGCTCCATGAGCAGCGGAAAATTACGCGGTCGTCGTTTCAGTGCCCGGGGCTCGATCCGGCCGGGACGCAGACCGACCCGCGGCTCGGCCATCATCGCGAGCAAGGCCGCCAGGTCGGCCGCGGTGGCGAGTGCGTCGCGATAGTGTTGCCAGAGGGTCCGCAGCTTGAAGCTGAGTTGGCGGGGGACCTGGTCGGCCAGCAGCGCCGCCTGCGCCATCAGCAGACGGATCAGGTTGTCGGCGGGGAGGTAAACCCAGATTTCCTTCTCCACCATCTCCGGACTTTAGCAGGAGAGTCGATTCATGCCGCGGGTGGTTTTTTGTGTTCCTCAGATCGAGCTCGACGCTCGGGCGGCGTCGATTGAGTGCTTTGATCGCCAGCTTCGGATAGCGGTTCGGGCGCCCGGCAGGCCATACCTCGTGCTGCCACACTGCCGACAGCAGACCACCTTATCGATGTAGAAGCGCGGCAGTTGGCTATAGGTGTTGTTGTGGCCAAGATTCGCGCGCTCGGCCATAACCGCACCGCATGGAGGCTCAATAGTGAGGTCGGTTGGATCGATCCCCACCATAGCCTTTGCTCTCACGACCTGGCTCTCCCTTAGCCGTTGTTGCTTTCGCTTAATGCTGCTCATGGCACTGGCAAAACATGACGACAAGCATCCCGGAGCGCCCGCCAACGATGATCCATATTCGGGTGATCCGGGCCGCGCAGTGCATCACCGCACTTCGCGACGGACGGGTGCTCGAGCAAGGCCGCTGAAGTCATCTTGACTCTCATCAGCGAGGCGATCGGCGATACTCCTGACGCGGCGAGCAAAATTTTCAGCTTGGCGTGCTTGGCGTGCTTGGCG
>CAILVI010000280.1 GCA_903837595.1 uncultured Thiodictyon sp. | reverse complement strand
TTGCCGTCGTCCAGCAGCGTTGTGAGGGGGATCATCAGCCTAACTCCGAGACCTGCAAACCTTCCTGGCGGCTGGCGATCATAAGCCTCTTTTCACGATATTACAAAAACTTAGCAGCCGCCTGAAACGCAGGAAGAGCCAACTAGCCATCATCGTTCCGGCCAGCGGCCTTCTTCTGGAGCCCAAGGCGTCAGCCTTGGTCCCGTCCAGCCAAGGCTGAAGCCTTGGACTCCGGCTCCCGGGGGGCCGGAACGATCATGAAGGCCCCGTTGGGGTACTCATGCGCTCGGCGGGCTGACCCCCGCCGACCGGGGTGTCTATCTGCTCGGTGACACGCTCCAGTAGATAGGGGAAGAAGGGATTGGAGGACATGCGCACCAGCGCATCCAGGCTGACGATCAGTACGCCGCGCTCGCCGCGCACGGCCATCGCCCCCAAATGGACGCCGAAGTTCTCGGATGGGTCGGGGGTCATCCCATAAAGCGAGTCGGTTACGGGGAATGGCAGGGCAACATGGGAGAGCGAGAACACCTCATTGGGATAGGTTAATTCCAACGGGCGCACCTGCTCCGTCATCGCCCCGGGCTGCGTCACCCGCTCGATCACGTTCGCGGAGCCGGCGTCGGCATTGGTGACGACCGTGGTACGGTAGCGCCGCGGGGGGCTCGGCAGCAGCCGCGCGAGCATGGTCTCGGTGTTCGGGCGCAGCAAGGGGCCGAAGTCGGTGTGACGATTCAGATCGAACAACACCAGCTCGCTGCCATTCTCCGGAAGGTGCGCATAGAGCGCATTGACGACGGCCGGGGTACTGACCGTGAAGTCGGTGATCGATTGGAAGGTAAGAATCGGGGGCAGGGTGCTCAACCGGCCCTCGCGGGCCGCGCGTGCCAGCCGCGGCTGCAGGGCGCGCGTGAGCAGTGACGATTGCCGCGCCCCGTTGATCGGGAAGGAGTTGTACTTGAATGGATTGAATTCCGGTAGAATCGCGAGCCAGGCGGCCTTGGCAAAGCGCGGCAACAGGGCCGGTAGACCCGCGAATCCGGCAAGGCCCGCCATGGCGGTGACCCCGATCATCGGTGAGATCAGAATGATCCGGTCGGCCCGCGGGAGCGTCGGATCGTCGATGGCATCCAGTGCGTATTTCATCGCCAGTGCCCCGCCGTTGGAGAACCCCACGATGTGCAGCGGCACCCCGGGGCCGACCCGGCGCCGGGCCTCACGCACCGCCAGCCGGGTCGCGGCCGTCCAGTCCTCCCACTGCACCTGCGTGAGCCCGGCCGGCACGGTGCCGTGACCGGGTAAGCGGGGGGCGACCGCCGCAAAGCCCCGCTCCCGATAGCGCCGCGCGATATGGCGCAGGCTATAGGGCGAATCGGTCAGACCATGGAGCAGGACCACCACGCCGACCGGGGTGCCGGTCGGATCCAACGTATACGAACGATTCCAATCCTGGGCGAACCGTTCGGGATTGACGGGGCTGTCCTGGAAATAGCGATTGGCGGGGATGCGCTCCTCGGGTGCCAGGCGTTGCGTGACGTTGGTACGGATCTCCTCGAAGATGGTCTTCTCCACCTCGAGATACTTCGCCCAGTCGGCATGATCGAGTTCATCGGCGGACAACTCGTGCGGTACAAAGGTATGCCAGGGCTCCAGCGGCGCACCTTGCTCGGCGTCATAGGCACGCACGCCCAGGAAGATCACGGCAACCGCCAGGATCAGCAGGGCCGCCCGTTTCAACAGTGTTATCAGCTTGGAGCCCATCGTGTTACTCCTATTCGTGTTCATTCTGGGAGGGTGTCATGGACCAGGACCCGCAGCCGGCGCTCCTGCCGCGGATGGCACTCCGCCCACCAAGTCCAGAGCGTTGCCATAACGATGAGTGACAGTAGGCCGATGGCCAGGACCCGGCGCCGACGCCGTCCGGATACAGCGCGGCACTGCCAATTAGTTAGGCCAACCGATTCAATAGCAATGCCTTTTTCGTCGCTTATGAAAATCCAGCAAGGCCCTGGACGAGGACATCTTGCGGGGCGGATTGCGCTGCGGCCGATCGGTGGTCGGACTGGTAAGAAAGAGCGCTGTCAGTCGTTCTGCCAGCGCGGTGGTACTCAGGTCGCTGCACAGCAACTCCAAGGCATGGTGTTTGATGGCATTGAAGGAGACCGCGCGATTGACGGTCTGCGGATGCAGGATCTTCTTCGCGTCCAGGCGCTGCTGCGCATCGGCGGTCAAGATCGCTTCCAGACCAGTGAGATAGACCGTGGCATGAAAATCCGGGCGCACCGCTTCGGCGGTGAGCCCGGTGAAGTTTTCCAGGTCCAAGCGGGTCTTGAGGATGCCATAAAACGTTTCCAGTCGCCACCGCAGACCGTACAGCTCAAGGAAGCCTTCAGTGGGATAGCGCGTGTCGTCGAGCAGGGAGGTGACCAGCACTTCCCACTCCCCGGTGCTCAAACGTACCCGCACGAACCGCACCCGCAGCGATGGGGGAAGGCCGAGCCGGCCGATCTCGGGGGCTTGCTCGGCGCACGGCCTCAGGGTGACGACTTGACTGTCCGGACCTTCCCCTTTGAGCATCTGGCGCGCCGGGGCGAAGGAGGCCGCCGAACAGCGCACGACGAAGTCGCGCCCATGCCGGGTCAGCTCCGCCAACATCCGATAGGACGGATAGTTGCGGTCCATCACCAGCAGATCGCCCGGGCGCGTGCAGGCCAGATGCGCGATCGCCAGATCGACCCCGTAGGCCTTCGCCGGGCCCAGCACGGCCTCCACGCCGACGCGGTTGAGGACATCGTACAGCACCGATGCCAAGGCATACGGGCGCTCGCCCGCCGTCTCCGGCGTGCCGTTGGAGTAGGCAATGGTCCCGAAGGCGGCGCGCACATCCGCGGTGTCCGGCAGCAGAATCTTCGAGCCGTCGACCGCCAGCACCCGAAACCCCCAGAAGGTCCGGTAGCCCGAATCGGCATAGACGGTGCCGACCACCGCCGCCTCGTTCAGTTCAATGAAGGCCGTGTACCGCAGCTTGTAGCGTATCTGCGAAAACGCACTGCCGGTCACCGGTAGCTCCGCCAACCAGCCCACCGCTTCGTTGACCATGTTCTGCAACGATTGCACGCCTTTCCTCAAGAGCAGCGTTATCACCAAAGGGAACGTCAGGCGGCGCGAGCGCGTGAACGCCTTCGCCCTACTGGGGTGCCGGGCCTTGAACTCGGCGTCCACGATCAGTTCTCGACCCGTCTTAAGGGCTTGCTCGCGGTCTGGCATCGGCGCGTCCAAACGCCTAAATTATCGCAAAAAACCCCCCTTCGTTGCCTAACTAGATGGCAGCGATACAGCGGGGGCGAACCAAGGGGCCATTCCCCTCGGTGGTCTTGGCTCAGCCCCCTGGGTCCGCGTCATCCCTTGGCGAGTTCGTCGGCGGTCTGAGTGGTACGGAACATCAGCCAGAGACCGAGCACCAGGGTGACCACCTCAGCGCCGAGCGTCAGTAGCAGGGCCATGAGGCTCACCAGGTCGACCGCTGAGACCCAACTGGCAGACCCGCCGGTGGTCGTCTGGATGGCCTGGATACCCGCTTGAGGAGCGGACAGAAAATAGAACAGGAGTTGCCCCACATCCAGCAGCATCACCAGCATGGAGAACAGGATACCCAGGCTGCTCGCCACCAGGCCAGTCCAGACGGTGCCCAACACCGCCGACTCGGTGGGGCGCGTTTGGGGATTCGCGATCTGCTTGGCAAGACCGGTATAGCGATAGAACCAGACGATGGTGAACAGCAGTACCAGCAGATTGGCCGTGCTCAGAAACTCGATGACCGGCAGCCCGTTGCGCGGACCTGAGAAACTCCCTGAGAAAACGAAGACGTAGAACATCAGAATCACTGGAATAGACCCCAGCAGCAACTGGAGCCAAAAACCGGTCCACCCTAAGCGGGTAAATGTCTTGGCCAGACCGTCGATCTTCGAACTATGAAAACCTGCAACAATTCTTTCGAGCATACTCATTACTTTACCTCGACCGCAGTGTGCGGTGTTGCTTGGGAAGAGCGTGAATCGGCTGCGAGTAGGCACGCAGCCGGTAGAGACAACGGCAGTATCGACGGTCACGCAACAGGTCTTGCTGCTTCACGGCCACGCACACGACTGGGCACTGCCGTCCCTCGGCCGCCGCGCCGCACGATAGGTCGTGTGTGAGAATAGCCGACGCGCCGACCCGCGTCCATTGTGAGACATTTGCGCTGGGGCGTTTTTCGCGGGCGCCACCGCACGAGGCTGGGATTAGGCGGGGCTGACGCGCTGGGGTTTTCTCGCGGGCGCCGTCGAAACCGGGCCACCGCGGCGCCCAATTGAGAAGAGTTCTCAACAACGCCCTACCGCGGACAGCCAAGCCCGTTAGGCGACGCGCGGACAGCCTGACCGGACGCGGCGGACGTGGATGCTACCCTTTTCGGTATGGACGATAGTATCCACCCGCTCGGGAAAGCGGGGGCGGGTGATCGGTTTGGACGGATCGTCGTCGGGATGTTGTTTCTCTTCCCGCCACAGTTCGCGGGTGTCAATGAGGGGGCGAATGTCATAGACGTCCCACAGCAGGGCCTTGGTCTCAGCACTGTCGAGGCCGCGATCGGCGCTACAGTCGCGGCAGCGTTCAGCCAGTTCGGGGGTCTCGGCGAAGGTCTCCTTGAGCATGACGCGCAGCTCGATCTGCTCGGCGTGGGAAGCCGGGGTCAGGTGCATCGCCACGGGAATTTCGTACTGGGTGTCGGCGATCAGATGCACGCCGTAGCCGAACCAACTCTTGATCTTTTTCGAGGGCTTATCGCTCGCGTCGACCCTGCTGGTCTCGTGCTTGTCCCAATCGGCATCCGGACCGGAGGTCTCCCCGGTGGTGCGACTGACCCACCCGGTGCTATGGCTGTTGATCGCCTTGCCGTGGTAGCCCAGGTGGCGCCCGAACTCCGGCAGGACCTCCATCAGTTGCTCGCGCAACGTCGCAATCATCCCGGTCACCATTCCCAGCGTCTCCTCCAGTTCGATGACGTTGGCGAGAAAACGCGAGAAGTCCGAACTCCCGGGCACCGCGGCATGGGCCGCTGGCGCCGCCGCCTAGATGATGGTCATCCGCCCCGTGTCGGCGTCCGCTACCAGTTGCGCCAGGGGTTTCTTCTGGAGCGGCAACACCGCGAAGCCGCAGGCTTCCCGCAACGCCGGATTGCGCGCAAGTTCGCGAATCAGGGCCTCAATCGACGGATGCTGTAACCTCGACTTTGGCCATTTTCAGCCTGAGGGAAACCCCGTGCATGGCCGGGTTAAGTGTCCGGCGCGAGAGCGTAGGGTCAACGTAGAGTTGGCGGCAGCGGGACGCAGGCGGTATCGTCTGAAGCCGACTAAAACACCAGACGTGACCGCCTTTGCC
>CAILVI010000279.1 GCA_903837595.1 uncultured Thiodictyon sp. | reverse complement strand
TTGCCGTCGTCCAGCAGCGTTGTGAGGGGGATCATCAGCCTAACTCCGAGACCTGCAAACCTTCCTGGCGGCTGGCGATCATAAGCCTCTTTTCACGATATTACAAAAACTTAGCAGCCGCCTGAAACGCAGGAAGAGCCACAACTTTAGAACTGCTGCCTTTCCCAAAAAAAAGTAATAAACTGCATCCAAAATGGTCTACGCCAATCCTGTGGAGCCGCCCGGATGATCCGTTTGCGCCCGGATATCGACGTGTTGAACGCGCGCCGGCAGTTGTCAACAAGCCGTTGCGCGGGGATACAGTCTCCTCTCCCTGAAGAGGATCGTGCCCGCGCCGGACAAGGTACCAGGACGGCATTCGTGCAAAACGCGATTGTCCGTCGTGCGCACCGGCTGTGTCGCCACGACATGGATTCCGTGATGCGTGCATGCCCGATAAGGTCTTCGGTTCGGGGAGACGTTCCCAGATGAAACGCAATCGCTGCCCCGTCAATGTTGCGGCCGTGCTGCTCAACCCCAATCTTGAGGCACATCCCGACAAGCCCGCCTATATCTGCGATGCCGAGACGGTTAGTTATCGCGATCTCGCCGCTGGTGCCTATCGTTTCGCATCACTACTACTCGACCAGGGTATCCGTAAAGGAGACCGGATACTGATCGTGGTGTTGGACTCGCCGGTCTTTGTTGCGGCGGTCCTCGGAGCCACCCTGATCGGCGCGGTACCGGTGCCGGTCAGCACGGCACTTTCCGGCGAGCTCTACGACTACATTTGCACTGATTGTGCGGCCCGCTTGATACTGGTATCGCAATCACTCGCGAGCACCGCCGGTCTCGCGCTGGCCAGGACACCCGGCATCCGCTGTGGCGAGCACCTGCGCGAAGCCTTTCCCAACATCCCAGCGACCCCGGTGCCAACTGAGCAGGTTCACTACGATGATCTGGCCTACATGCTTTACACCTCAGGCTCTACCGGCATACCGAAGGGTGTTCCCCACCGCCACGCCGACCTCGTAGCGGCGGCCGAGAACTACGCCGTGAGGGTGTTGGGTATGCGCGAAAGCGATACGGTGCTGTCGGCGAGCAAGCTATACTTTGCGTATGGTCTCGGCAATAGCCTGGCCTTTCCCATGTATGTCGGCGCAACGGCCGTCCTGCATTCCGGAAGTCCCTTACCCGCTCGGTTGCTATCCCTGATGGAGCAGCGCCGCCCTACCCTGTTTTTCGCGGTGCCGACCATCTATGCCCAGATCATCCGCACGGTGAGCCAGGAGCACTTGACACTGCCGATGCGTCTTTGTATTTCGGCCGGTGAGTTACTTCCGACCGCCGTTTTTCAGGAGTGGCACCGCCTGACCGGACTGGCCGTGCTGGACGGTCTGGGAAGCACCGAAACAGGGCATATCGTGCTCTCTAACAGGCCGGGCGAAACGCTCGCCGGTTCAGCTGGTCTGCCCGTTCCCGGGTATGAGATCAGGCTGGTGGATGACGGTGGCGCGGTGGTGCCATCCGGGGTCACTGGAAACCTGCTGGTGCGCGGCCCCAGCATTGCACCGTTCTACTGGAACCAGCCAGAAAAAACCGCCGCCACCATGCTATCTGACGGCTTTATCCGCACCGGCGATCTCATGGTTGAGCGGGATGGCCACTACTTTCACCAGGGCCGAAACGACGACATGCTGAAGGTGGGTGGCCAATGGGTGTCCCCCGTTCAAGTGGAAGAAGTGCTGCGTGGTCACCCAGCCGTGGCAGATTGTGCCGTCGCGGTTTGCCATGTCGGCGCTCTGGAGTACCCGGCCGCACACCTGATCCTTAGGCAGGGCTATTCCTCAAGTCCGCCAATGGAAAAGGAATTAAGGGCGTTTGCCGCGGTACGCTTGCCAGACTATATGCATCCACTGCTGTATCAATTTGTGGACGATCTGCCCCGTACTCCCACCGGTAAGGTGCAGCGATTCAAGTTGAGCCGTTAACATCCAATCCATCACCTAGAGGAGAAACACCATGGCTACGCTGTCTGAACTGAAAGAGCTGATGTGCTCGGTCGGCATTGATGCTGAATTGGTCAAGGACCTCGATCCAGCCAAACCGCTATTGCAGCAGGGTGTCGATTCAGTGGATTTCCCTGCGTTTGCCTTGGCACTGGAAGCCCGTTACGGCATCAAGGTATCCGATGCAGACTCCCTGCGACTCAAGACCCTTGACGACTTTTTGAGCTTCATCGCGGCGGCTTGAACGACCATGACCAAAGCCGAAGCACTCAGACGCCTGACCCGTGAACACTGGAGCGTACCTGCGGGGCAAGAATACACGGCAGGCTATTTTGAGCCTTCGGACGCGATCGGGATCGCCCGACTGTTCTTCGCCATCTATGGCGAAGGCTACCCGATCGACACCTATTATATCCCGGAGCGCCTGGTAGAAGAGAACCGCTTGGGTAACATCCGCAGTGTGGTTGCGCGCACCGCTGACGGCGACGTGGTGTCCCACATAGCGTTCTACCGCAGTTCCCCTCCCAACGCCCATCTCTATGAATATGGCGTCGGCCTGACCCTGCCGGGTTATCGTTCAACCATGGCTTTTTTCCGAACGACACAACTGGTCATGAAGCTCCTCGGGACTGACGGCATTGACGGATTTTTCGGCGAGGCCGTCTGTAACCACGTCGTCACGCAGAAGCTCTCCCGCCATGCTCAGGCATTGGAAACAGCTTTGGAACCGGCGCTCATGCCGGCCGATGCCTATGAGACAGAACACAGTGCCGTGGGTCGGGTGGGATGCATGGTCTATGCCCGGGTGGCCACCGATCACCGCCGGCAATTGTTTCTTCCTGTGCCCTATTCCGAGGGGCTGACATTTCTCGTGAGCGGGTTGAATCTCGATCGTCAGCTGTCGCTCTCCGACGCCAGCCTACCCCCGGGTCACTCTCAAATCGATGTCAAGCGTTTTGACTTTGCCGGCGTGGCGCGCGGGACCATCACCACACCGGGCCAGGACCTTGCCCAACGGGTGGCCGAGCTTGAGCAGGAAGTCCGAAAGGATGACTTCGCCCTGATCCAATGGTTTGTGAATCTGGGAGAGCCATGGTCCGGCGCGGTGGTCGACCAACTGCGCAGCCAAGGTTTCTCCCTGGGTGGCTTGCTGCCGATCTGGTTCGGCAATGATGGGCTGCTGATGCAGAAACACTTCGTTCCCCCGGATTTCGAGGGCATGATGGTATTTTCGCAACGAGGACACCAGGTGCTGGACTTGGTCAGGCGTGACTGGGAACAACAAGCGAATGTACAAGCAACCCATCACCAGTAAACCCGGGAGCGTCACCGCACGCCTACCCTTCAGCGCGTCGTTCCTTCCCCTGGCGATGGAACTCGTCGCCAAGGGCGCCGGCGGGTTCGGCTACAAAGACCGTGAAGCCAGCAGTCTGGTGCTGGCCATGGAAGAACTGTTTTCCTTTTATGCGAGGCAGGTCGCGGGCGACTCTGTACTGGAGATTATACTTGAGGATCAGGGCTATCGACTGGCCCTCACCCTCGCCTTCCAGATGGCCCATCCCGACTTGCGCGCGTTCAACCTGACCTGGCGGGTCAATCCTGATAATGAGGAATCGCTGGAGATGCTCGGGCCAATGCTCGCCGCCCGGACCGTTTCCAGCCTGCGAATGGATTTTGGCGCAGACGAGTTGGTCGTACTGCGCGTCACCCGTGATCGCGACTACGCGCCGGCGCGCAACGTAGCACTCCCGCCGCCCGACCTGACTCAAGCGATCCGGCTGGTCGCGCCATCCGCGGATGATGTGCGGCATTTTGCAGCGATGACGGCCAGTTCCAGCGCTACTTTCATGCCAAAGTTTCTGACCCGTCCAGGCATGGCGGCAGATATGTTTGCCGCGGGACATCTCCACGCCCTTCTCGCCAACAGCGGCGACTGGATCATTGGCGGCGTGCTTTGGCGACCGCTCACCGACACGTGCCTGGAGCTGTACGGCCCTTACCTGTTCACGAATGACCCGGATGACCTGGTGCTCACCCTGCTGTTGGACGAGGCGATCGGACGTATCGCCCGCTCGGCTTACCGCGGCGTGCTAAGGCGCCAGGGAGCTTTGGCGAGGCACGAGCGCTTCTTTGATTTTCTCGGCGACTTGGAGTTGCAAGGGGTCGACGGCATGACCAAGCACTGCGTCTACTATTACCGTCAACTCCGGGAAGACAGCGGGGGCGTTGTCTATTGCAACGATCCGCTTGCGGCCTTCCTGCACACTCAGTATGAGCGGCTTTGCCTCCCCCGGCAGGTGCGGGCCCGGGTCAGTGACGATGCACAACTGCGCGACACCTCGGTGCTGGCAATAGAACTTGAACAGGCACGCTCCCTGGCAATCATCCGCCCCTTGTGTGCCGGCAAGGATATGGCCACGAATCTGGCGGCCCATCTTGAGCTGCTGCGGCGCAACGGAATCAGCAATTTTCAGGTCGAGATCAATACCGGCCGCGGCGACGACACCGCCTTCGCCGGACCACTGGCAGACACCGGCTTTGTCCCGCGCCTGCTGGTACCGGACGCCGGACTTGGGGATCTGGTGATCTACGACCATGGCGCAAGGGACGGGCTGTCATGAATCTGGACGCACTGATTCCAGACTATGTCCGCCGGTTCCAGGCATATGTTCCCAGCAAGCCGGATCACCTGCTGATGCAGGAGTACGGCGCGCCCCGGCTTCATCGTTTGAATAACAACGAGAACGCCCTTGGGCCATCCCCGGCAGCGGCCAGCGTCATCGCCGGCTTCCCCCCCGGGCAAGCCGCCATCTATCCCAGCGGCGACTCCTACGATTTGCGCATCGCATTAGGGGATCGGTGTGGTATCGCGGCCGACCGTTTTCTGGTCGGTAATGGCTCCTGTGAGGTGATCTCATCGGTTATCAAGGCATTCTGCCAGCCCGGCGACAACATTATTACCGCCGACAAGACTTTTGCGGTCTATGAATGGGTGGCCGAATTCTCCGGCATTGAGGCCCGGTTGGTACCCTTACGCGACTACACCTTTGACCCGCAGGGGATACTCGACCAGATCGGTCCCAAGACCAAGGTCCTGTTTCTCTGCAACCCGAATAATCCGACCGGTAGCTACTGGACCCGACAGACCCTGATCGATTTCCTCGAAAAGGTCGGCGGCGACAAGATCGTGGTCGTGGACGAGGCCTACCGGGAATATGTCGAAGACCCGGAGTATCCCGACAGCATCGCGCTGATGGAACGGTTTCCGAACCTGGTGGCATTCCGTACCCTGTCCAAAATGTATGCCCTGGCAGGATTGCGCGTCGGCTACCTGGTAGGAGCCGAGCCGGTCGTCGCGGTGGTTCGGCGTACCAGCGTGGCCTATTCAGTCAATGCGCTGGCTCAGCAGGCCGCGTTGGCTGCGCTTTCCGACGACACGGCTCATATTGCGGCCACGCGCTCCCTGGTGCGGGAGGGAAGGGCTTTTTTGTGTCAGGTCTGTAGCGACCTCGGTCTGGAAACGATCGGTGGCGAGGGTAATTATCTGATGATCCGGACGCCGATCAACGATATGCTGATGTATCGCCGGCTGATGAAGCGCGGGATGATGGTACGTACCATGACCGCCTTCCGCTTCCCTGGCTGGATTCGGGTCACCTATCGGGAGATGTCGGTCATGGTTAGTTTTGCCGAGGCGCTGGCTGAGGAAATGAGGCTCATGCCGATGATCAGCGGCGCGACCTGATGACGGACAGAACCCCACTGTGCGCCGGCAAGCCGGACCTGCGCGGCGATGCCACCGCTAAGGCCTCCGGGAAGGAGCGGTTCGCTGCCGACCATTACCCCGACCTTCTGCTCTGGGCCGGCGCCGTACGCGCCGGTGTTTCCCACGCACGCCTGAAGGCGGTGAACACCACCGACGCACTGGCCGTGCCTGGGGTCATCAGGGTCTTGACCTGCGCCGATGTGCCCGGCCCCAACCGCCATGGCATCATTCACAAGGATATGCCGGTGCTGGTCGATGACCGGATTCGCTATCCCGGGGACGCCGTGGCCCTGGTCCTGGCCGAGACGCGTGAGGCACTGCGGGAGGCAGTGTCCCTGGTGCGCGTCGAAAGCGAAGCGCTCCCCGCGGTTTTTGATCCAGCGGCGGCCTTAGCCGAGGGCGCCCCCCAACTGCATGAGACCCATCCGGCGAACACCCTGATGGCGGCGGAAATCCGTAAAGGCGATGCGGCCGGCGCGCTGGCGGGGTGCGATGTCGTCGTAGCCGGCGAATTTTCCACCCAGGTACAGGCCCATGCCTTTCTGGAAACCGAAAACGGGGTCGCACGGCTGGCAGAGGACGGCAGCATCGACATGGTCGTATCCAGTCAATCGCCGTTCCGTGACCGCCTGGAGGTCGGCGCGGCGCTCGGCATCCCGTTCAATAAGATCAGAATACGGGCCCCCCATCTCGGCGGCGGCTTCGGCGGCAAGGACGGGGCCACAGTTCAATGTCTGTTGGCGGTTGCCGCGCTGCATAGTGCAGGACGACCGGTCAAGATGCATTGGGAGCGTGAGGAGAATCTGGCGGCCGGCTACAAACGCCACGCTTGCCAACTCCACTATCAGCTGGGGGCCCGGCGGGACGGCACTTTGCAGGCCTTGATCTGTCACCTGGTCTACGACACCGGCGCCTATGCCCATCTCGGCGGTGAAGTCATGGAGTTGGGAATGGAGCACGGCGGTGGCCCCTACCGTATCCCTCATGTGCTGGTCACCGGCAAGTGCGTGTTCACCAATAACCCGGTCGCCGGGGCCATGCGCGCGTTCGGTGTTTGTCAGGTGACTTTCGCGGTCGAAGCGATGATGGATCGGCTGGCCCGGGAGCTTGATCTGGGCCCGCTGGAGCTGCGCCGGCGAAATGCGCTGAGCGAAGGCGACACCAATTGCTCAGGGATGCGCGTGATCACCTCGACCGGGATTATCGGCTGCCTCGAGACACTGCGATTGCATCCATTCTGGGAGCAGCGTGAGGAGTGGAAGGAACAGGCCCGCCCCCATACCCGACGCGGGGTCGGCCTGGCATCAGTCTGGAATGCCGCGGGTTATGGCGGAAAGGTACGTGATGCGGCCATCGCCAAAGTGGAACTGACCCCGGAGGGTACGGTCGTTGTCCACAGCGCGGTAGCGGATATGGGCCAGGGAAATTCCTGCGCCTTTATGCAGATAGCGGGTCATGTTCTCGGTCAGGATGCCGCGCAACTCATCGTGCGACAACCGGATACCGCCACCGCTTACCCTTCCGGCTCCTCGGCCGCTGGCCGTACCACCTACACCTTCGGTAATGCCCTGATCAAGGCGTGTGAAGAGCTCAAGGCACGCCTGATCAACCGCGCGGGGCTCCTGTTTTTTATCGACAGCGATCAGCATTTGTGTCTCGTTCCTGGAAAGGTGGTCCATCCCCCCAGTGGCCGGGAGCTGTCGCTACAGCAGATCGCAGGTTTTATGTCACAGGAGGACCGGGTCTGTATCAGCCAGTTTGTGGCACCGGTCTGCGACCCCGTTCCCGACACTGCAACGGGCTTTTTTATCGGCTTTCCCCATGTGATTTTCGCCTATGGGGCACACCTGGCACGCATCGAGGTCGACTTGCTGACCGGAGTGATCCAGGTCTGCGACTACCTCGCGGTAACCGACGGCGGTACGGTCGTCAATCCGGTCATGTTCGATCAACAAGTTGAAGGAGGCGTTGCCCAGGGGCTCGGCTATGCGCTGATGGAGGAGGTGGTGACGCGCGAAGGTAGGGTACTGAGCGACGGCTTGTCAACCTACTTGATCCCGGGCGCGATGGACGTGCCAAACATCGTCTCTCTGGCCTGGCAGGGTCATGAGGCAACGGGTCCCTTCGGCATGAAGGGTGTTGGTGAGGTCGCCATGAACGGCCCGCTTCCGGCGGTGGCCAACGCCCTTAGCGATGCCTGTGGCATCCATCTCCAGCACGCACCGCTGACGCCGGAACGGGTGCTGATGGCCATGAGCGCTGGATCGGAAGAAGGGTGTAAGGGCCCAGCGCCCCCGGTCGAGTCGCTCGGGCGTTCACGCGCATCATCGGTGGAGAGGCCAAATGCCCATACGCTTTGAACTGAACGGGTTACCAACTGACATTGACTGCGCGGCCGACCGTCGGGTCATCGACCTGCTGCGCGAAGACTTGGGGCTGTTCGGTACCAAGGAGGGGTGCGGCACCGGTGAATGTGGCGCCTGCACGATCCTGGTCGGGGGAGAGGCCCGCCTTGCCTGTCTCATGCTGGCGGCGCAACTTGCCGGACGCCAGGTCACGACCGTGGAAGGAATGACGCACACGCCCGACGGGGCCGTGCTTGCGCAAGCGTTTGTCGAGGAGGGTGCGGTACAGTGCGGCTTCTGCACACCGGGCATGCAAATGGCGGCCCTGGCGATGTTGCGGCAGAACGCCAATCCGTCACGCGAGGCGATCAGGGAAGGGCTCTCCGGCAATCTCTGCCGCTGTACCGGTTATGTCAAGATCATCGCCGCCGTGCAACGGGCGGCCAGAGACATCAGTGACGAGCGGCGGGCCTGATGCGCGCGGTGCTGACTCCCACGAATTTGCAGGAACTGTTCAGCATGCTGGAGCAGTATCCCGCGGCGTTGCCGATCGCCGGCGGCACCGACCTGCTGGTGCTTTTGCGCCAGAACGGCCTCCGGGACAGGCGACCCTTGCTTTCCCTGGCCGAGATACAAGAACTGCAAGGAATCCGTGAAAAAGGAGGGACGCTGAGTATTGGCGCGGCCAGCACCTTTTCCCGCATCATCGCCGATCCGCTCATTGCCGAGCACGCGCCGCTGCTGGCACGTGCCGCCAGCACCATCGGCGGACCGGCAATCAGAAACATGGCCACCCTTGGCGGCAATATCTGCACGGCCTCCCCGGCGGGTGATTCCCTGACGCCGCTGCATGTGTTGGCGGCCAAGGTCGAGATCGCTTCGCCCGCGGCAAAACGGATCATGCCGATCGAGCACTTTATTGTCGGTCCGGGCCGCACGGCGTTGCGCGAGGGCGAGATACTTACGCGGATATTGCTCCCGCGATATGCATCCTTTCCCGATTACGGCTTTGAAAAGATTGGCCGTCGCCGGGCCATGGCCATCGCAGTGACGAGTTTTGCAGGATTGGTTCGCCGAGCCGCGGACGGCACGATTGAAACCGCCCGTTTCGCTTGGGGTAGTGTCGGACCGACGGTCGTTCGGATACCATCGCTGGAGCAGGCGCTGGTCGGCGCCAAACTAGACGCCGACTACCTTTGCCAGGTCGCACAGATAGTCGCCAGCCGGGTCGCGCCCATCAGTGATGTCCGCGCCACCGCCGATTACCGCCGGATGCTCGCCGCCAACTTGACCGTCCGGTTTCTGGAGGGGCTGCTTGACTAAGCTTTCCGGATTATTCACGGTCGGCTTCCTGACACTGAATCTACAATTTGCCCTGGTCACGGCGATTGCGGCGTTGTTCTTTGCCTTCTCAGGATATCTCCAGTTCCTCGGCGTCAACTCGACAACGGTCGGGTTCCTACTCAGCGCGGACGGGTTGGCGGCATTGATCCTCCAACCATTGATTGCCCCTCTGGTGCATCTCGGAACGGCCCGCCGCTGGCTGATTGGCGGTTCTTGTCTCTTGTCGGCGGCGCTGTTCCTGATGGGCCATTGCACCTCTGTTACGCTATTGACGGTCGCCCGTCTGGGGCAGGGGGCCGGATTCATCTGTGTGCTCTGCGCGCTGGTGACCATGATGGTGGCGGTCATCCCGCCGGGAATGAGCGGCCGCGCCTTTGGCTGGGTGTCGCTGGTCCGTTTGATACCCTATGCCATCGTTCCTCTTCTTTTTGATCTGCTGTCAATCACCCCCGCGGCGTTCGGCGAACTGATCAACCTGGCCGCGGTGGCGGCGCTGTTGCCGATGGCCGCAACGCTCTTGCCTGCAACAGTGCCGGTAGCCGGCGTGGACACGGCCACCGCGCCCGGCCTTTTGGCAATGGCGGCGTCGCTGCGCTCCCGTGCCGTGCTGATGCTGCTGCTGTCGGCACTGTTATTATTGTGCGGCTATGCCGCCGTGTTCTTTTTTCTCAAGCAATTTGTTGAGGGCCGCGGACTGGCCCACGGGGGTCTGTTCTTTACCATTGCCACACTGACCATGATCATGGTCCGGCTGGGCGGCAGTTGGCTATTTGACCGCTACGACAAGGCAGTGCTGTGCGCTGCCGGACTACTGATCGTCGCCGTATCTTACGGACTGCTGGGGCTGTCTTCCGTGGGCTGGGCGTTCCTCGTCCTGGCCGGGGCCTCAGGGCTGGGGTGGGGTGTTGCCATGCCGCTCCAGGCCGCCGCGCTGTTTGATATTTCTGAGCCCGCGGCCCGGGCCATGAACCAGAATCTGCTGATGGTCATGATGCAGGGCGGTTTTTTCTTGGGCCCGTTCATTGGCGGCCTGCTCATCACGCACTTCGGCTATGGCGCTTTGTTCACCGTGCTCGCCGTACTGACGCTAGTGTCCGCGCTGCTGATGTTGGGCGTGAAATCATCGACCACCCACGCATGATAACCCTGATGAAAGCCGACCGTTGGCGTGCCGGATACACTGCAAATGATGCTGACCTGTTTTCCGAGATCATTAAGCTGAGCCGGAATGGATGTCCGTCGGTGCTGGCGACGGTCATCGAAAGTATCGGGTCTTCACCCCGCAAGGCGGGGGCCAAGATGCTCGTCAGGTCTGATGGTTCGACGCTGGGCAGCGTGGGCGGCGGTCGGGTTGAGCGGGAGGTCATCGCCGCCGCCATGCTGGTCCTGGAGGAGAATCGGTCACGCGTGGTATCGTTCAACCTCACACAAGAATACGATCATGTGTGCGGAGGAACGATGCGTATTTATCTTGAGCCAAGCGAGCTTTTGTCCAAGATCGTGATCATCGGCGCCGGGCATATCGGAACTGCACTCAGCGCGTTGGCGAGGTTTACCGGCTTTCATGTTACCGTCATTGATGAACGCGATGACTATGCCAGTCCGAAGCGCCTTGCCGATGCCCATGAGGTGATGGCCGCCCCGGTGGCCGAGGCCTTGGCGCGGGTCCATCTGCGGGACTCTGCGGCGATTGTCATTGCCGGCACCGGCTTTGAGCAGGATTTGGCTGCCGTGCGGGCGGCATTGGCGACCCCGGCCGGCTACATTGGCGTGATCGGTAGCCAAAGAAAGAAGGCGGTCATGTCAGATACGCTGACGAAGGAAGGATATGGGGTAATCGATATTGCGCGCGTGATCACCCCGATCGGCCTCAATATCATGGCTGACACGCCTCAGGAGATCGCCGTCAGTGTCATCGCTCAGTTGATTATATTCAGGAAACGAAATGGAAAATCGGATCGTAGCCATCATGCCGGCGGCGGGTGCGTCCCGGCGGATGGGATGCTGCAAACAACTGCTGCCGCTCGGGTGCCGGCCGGTGATTGTATGCTGCCTTGAAGCGGTATTGAATGCCGGCCTGCAGGACGTGCTGGTGGTGACCGGAGCGAATGGTGAAGCCGTTGCTGCCGCGATCAGTCATCTGCCGGTAAAGATTGTGCGCAATCAGGCAGCCGCCGGGGATATGGCAGAGTCGGTCAGGACCGGATTAGGAGCCATCGCCGACCGTTGCACCGGGGTCATGATCTGTCTGGCGGACCAGCCCCTGGTTGGCAGCGATACGTATCGGGACTTGCAACAACGACACACCGCTGGACCGCACGAAATTCTGATCCCGACCTTCAGGGGGAAAAGGGGACATCCGACCGTCTTTCCGGTCGGACTCCTGAACCAACTGCTGGCGGGCGGGACATTACGCGACGTTATTCATACCAATCAACACGCGATTCGACAGATCGAGCTGCCTGACAGTGGGGTTGTGCGCGACATGGACATCATCTCTGATTATGAAGCGATGAAGATTCACTTCACGACCTTGGTGAGAGCGCCGGGTTAGAGTCCCCGGTCAGTTCACTGTGAGTCCGCGGTATTCATGAGGGTCTCGGCTCAGGCGGTCAATGCATCGAGAGTTGTCACTGTCGCCGGGTCGGCGGCGCGGGTCTCCGCTGAAAACGCGATGTTAAGGCGATTGATCCGACCCCCACGCCGGTAGTCGGGGTCACCGCAGAATTCGGTCGGGTAGCCAGACGGCGTTACCGCCACCCAGCCCCCTAAGAACCGTGCTTGCGACTTTCACCGCACACGGCTCAAGCCTTGCTAAGCTCCTGTTACAGGGCCGGTAGTTCATCGATTTTGTACTTTGCGTGAACTTGTCGGTGGCAGTTTTGGTGCAGGATTGCCAGGTTGGTCAGCGTGTCATCCCCGCCGAGATACTTGGGGATTTTGTGATGGACATGCCATTCGTCTCCCTTCCTGATTTGTTGATTGCAGGCTGGGCATTTCCCGTCCTGCGTTTCCCACAGCGTTTTCACCCGTCCGATCAGGGATTTCTTCATGGCCGCGGTTTCCCGCGCCTCGAAGTACGGTTCCCAGTCGCGGTCAAACGGGTTCGCCGCCGCCTTGATCTTGGTATGGCGACGGATCGGTGTATCGGCGGCCTTAATCAGCTTCGATCTGATGACCGTTCGGCCGCCGCCGCTTTCCTTTATGCCAAACACCCAATTCCGGGAACCCTCCCGGTGAAAGTATCGGTTCTTGATCCACTGTGTGTTCTTCATTGGGTGTCTGCGACGTGCCCACTTCCAGAGCCCTTGCCAGATTTCGCTGTCCACCTTGTAATAGGTGCAGCAGCCTGCAAACATCCGCGGCCCGACCTGCAAACATCGCGATTTTCGACCCGGATTAACTGCAAATAACGAGGGTCCCGGACCCGGATTATTTGCAAATGAGCCGACATTAACTGCAAACAGCCTGCAAACATCCGCGCCGGCCCAGATTATCTGCAAACGGCGCTGGCACCTTTCTTGACAGGCCCCAGGTGAGGCCGTCTGGCCGCTGGCGCGGCGCACGGGCGCCGCCCTGTTGCCCCCTGCACCGGGCCGCACTCGCCGGCCACCAGCGGTCCGGCGAAACGTGGGTTTTTCCGGACCATTTCCAGACCGCCCATTCCATCCTCCCGCACCGCCTGAAACCCCGGTCTTCCAGTCCGAGTAACCGGTTGTAGAAATCTGCGACCGCTTTTCCTAAGCTACGACGAGTAAGTCAGACCACCCAGCCCCTTGCGGAGCAGCAGATGGACATCGGCTATGCCCGTGTCAGCACCAAAGACCAAAGCCTGGACCTGCAGGTCGATGCCCTGCGCCGTGCCGGCTGCGCGAAGGTCTACCAGGAGGTTGTCAGCGGCGCCAAGGTTCAGCGTCCGGTCCTCGATACGCTACTGGGGGAACTGCGCCCGGGCGACGTGCTGGTGATCTGGAAGCTCGACCGCCTCGGGCGTTCCCTGCGCCACCTGGTCGAGCTGGCCGGCGTCCTGCTGGAGCAGCAGGTCGGGCTCAAGAGCCTCAACGATCCGCTGGACACGACTACCTCGCAGGGCCGGCTGGTGTTCAATCTGTTCGCCTCCCTGGCTGAATTTGAACGGGATTTGATCCGCGAGCGCACCCAGGCGGGATTGCTGGCGGCGCGTGCCCGCGGTCGCCTGGGCGGGCGCCCCAAGGGCCTGCCGCCGGCGGCTGAGAAAACCGCCTGCGCCGCCGAGACCCTCTACCGCGAACGCCGCCTGTCGGTGCGCGAGATCGCCGCCCAGCTCGGCATCGCCAAGAGCACCCTCTACGACTACCTGCGCCACCGTGGGGTGCCGATCGGCACCCCGGGCCCGGCCGCGCAGGGCCGTTAGGGTGCCGCCCGGGAGTTGCCGTCGATGACGCGTCACCAACTCCCGCCGGAAGCCCTGCTGGACCTGCGCCGTCGGCGCGCCGCATTGGCGCCGCGCAGCCCGGAGCGCCGGGCGCTCATCCAGCAGACGGCCGCCCTGTACGGGGTCTCGGAAGACGCGCTGTACCGCGCACTGCGCGAACGCGCCCGGCCCAAGGCCCTGAACCGCGCCGACCGCGGGGTGCCGCGGGTCCTGCCCCCGGCGGAGCTCGAGCACTACTGCGAGGTGATTGCGGCGCTGAAGATCCGCACCAGCAACAAGAAGAGGCGCCACCTCTCCACCGTCCAGGCCATCCGCCTGCTCGAAGAGCATGGCGTGGAGACCCCCGCCGGGCTGCTGCGTGCCCCAGCCGCGGTGCTGACCCGTAGCACCGTGAACCACTACCTCAAGCAGTGGGGCTTCGACTACCGGACCCTGACCCGGGTCCCGCCGGCGGTGCGCTTCGAGGCGCGCCACAGCAATGCGTGCTGGCAGTTCGACCTGAGCCCCTCGGATCTGAAGCAGGTCGCGCGCCCGGCCTGGTTTGAGGAGGGCCGCGGGCATCCGCTCTTGATGCTCTACAGCGTGGTCGATGACCGTAGCGGCGCAGCCTACCAGGAGTACCACGGGGTCTACGGTGAGGATGTGGAGGCGGCGTTGCGCTTCCTGTTCAACGCCATGGCCCCGAAGTCCGACCCCGACCTGCCGTTCCAGGGCCGCCCGGCCATGCTCTACATGGACTCCGGGCCGATCGGCAAGAGCCTGATCTTCCATCGGGTCATGGACTACCTCGGGATCGAGGTGCGCACTCACATGCCCAAGGACAGCGACGGTCTGCGCCCGACGGCCCGGGCCAAGGGGAAGGTCGAGCGCCCCTTTCGCAGCGTCAAGGAGATGCACGAGACCCTCTACCACCTGCATGCGCCGGAGACCGAGGCCGAGGCGAACGCTTGGCTGCTGCGCTTCCTGATCCACTACAACCGGATGCCCCACCGCCGCGAGCCCCATGCGCGGATCGATGACTGGCTGGCCAACCTGCCCCCGGAGGGGGTGCGGGCCATGTGCAGTTGGGAGCGCTTCGGTACCTTCGCCCGCGAGCCTGAGCGCCGCAAGGTGGGGGTCGACGCCCGCGTCTCTCTGGAGGGGACACTCTACCAAGTGGACCCGGACCTGGCCGGCGAGGTGGTGATCCTGTGGTGGGGACTGTTCGACAACGCCCTCTATGTCGAGCACGGCGAGCGACGCTTCGGCCCCTACGAGCCGGTTGGCGGACCCATCCCCCTGCATCGCTACCGCTCGTTCAAGAAGACCAAGACTCAGCAACGCGCCGAGCGCATCGCAACCTTGGCCGAACAACTGGCCCTGCCCGGGTCTGTGTGGGGCGGTCCAGCCGCCTCGGCAGGGCCGGCACCAGGGGTTGCCGTCGCGCAGACGCCCTTCGTCGATCCGGACCCGTTCCAGGACATTGCCTTTCCCACGGCGGTTGCGGCCAAACGCGCCATCGCCGATGACCTGGGCACCCCCTTGGCCAGGCTGCCGGCGGAGGCGCTGGCCGCGCTCGATGCCGCCCTGGCCGAGTCACTGCGCAAGGCCGACGTCATGGCCTACGCGCGCACCCACCTGAAACCCCTGCGCGGAGGCTGACCGGTATGCAGAGCGAGGTGATGAAGCACTTTGGGCTGATCCGCGGATTGCCGCGCGCCGGCTATTTCGAGACCGCGCAGCAACACCGGGTCTTCGACGATATCAAGATCGCCATCCACGGCGGTCAACTCCTGGCCCTGGTCGGCTTGGTCGGCTGCGGCAAGACCACCACGCTGCACCGGCTGACCGCGGCCCTCAGGGACGAGCGCGAGATCCTGGTCTCCCAGTCGCTCGCGGTGGACAAGCACCGGATCAACCTCGGCACCCTGATGCTGGCCCTGTTCTACGACCTGGTGACCGAGAAGGACTTCAAGGTCCCGACCCAGCCCGAAAAGCGCGAGCGCAAGCTCATCGAGGTCATCGCCAAGCGCAAGAAGCCGGTCGCCCTGTTCGTCGACGAGGCCCACGACCTGCACCCCAAGACCCTGGTGGGGCTCAAGCGCCTGGTCAAGCTGGTCCAGAACAACGGCGGCACCCTTTCGGTGGTCCTGGAGGGTCACCCCAAGCTCAGAAACGACCTGCGCCGGCCGGCCCTGGAGGAGATCGGCGCCCGCGCCACCCTGTTCTGGCTGGACGGCATCAAAGGGAAGGAGCTGGCCTATCTGGACTGGTTGCTGGAGCAATGCGCGCCCGCGGCGGCGGCCGAACTGCTGACCCCGGAGGCCCGCGAGCGCCTGGCCGCGGCGCTGTCCACCCCGTTGCAGATCGAGCAGTACCTGACGCTCGCGCTGGAGGCGGCCTATCAGGTTGGGCAGAAGCCAGTCACGCTGGAGGTCATCGAGGCGGTCCTGGCGGCCGATATCGATGCCCTGGAGGCAACCCTGACCCGCTACGGCTACAACACCCGGGCGCTGGCCGATCTGCTCAACGTCCGGCCGACCGAGATCCGCTCCTTCCTGCACGGCCAGTTGGCGCCGGGGCGGACTCAGGAGTTGCATGGCCAGTTGCTGGCGGCGGGGCTGCCAGTGTAAGGGCATCCGACCCCTTCAGCCGTTTGCAGATAATCTGGGCCGGCGCGGATGTTTGCAGGCTGTTTGCAGTTATACCTAAGCGATAGCGATTTTCGGCTTTTTATTTCCGATAATCTGGAAATTCTCAGCCAGCAGCGTTCTCAGTGGC
>CAILVI010000278.1 GCA_903837595.1 uncultured Thiodictyon sp. | reverse complement strand
CACGTCGCACTTGCCGATCAGCCCCCAGTGTTCGCTCCAGACCGGCAGGGCGTATTCTATCCGCGCTCCCTCGTGTCCGGCCACATGAGCCGCGCGGTCGACACGCTCATGTTCGGCGTTCCCCCTGGCAGTATGAATATTTTGCTCGAATTCCCCGTCCAGGTAAATGAGTCCGCAACGCCGCGGGCAATAGCTATATTGGTTGAGCGCCGAGAGGTTGATGGGGTCGGCCGTCAGGGGCACCAGGACAGGTGCGGGGCTATCGTTCACATCCGCCTCCTGAGTCCTTCCCGTCAACCGGGAAGGGTTACGTTGCCGGGTCTATTCAGGTAGCTTGCCATCGATCAGCAATTCAACCCCGGCGGGCAGGCGCTCCGGATGAGGTGTGACCACATAGTCAGCGAAGGTCCGCGGTGAGCCCTGCAAGTCTGGGTGATGGCTGACCTCGATGATCGCGTTGGGCTGTTCGCGTCCGGGTTGCGAGAAGTCCAGCATTCGCTGGGCGGGCGCGCAACCGAGCATGGCTTGACGCACCTTCTGAGCCGCGTCGGTATCCGTGCCGACGTGCTTGAAGACATAGAGCGCACGGCAGGACATGACGCCCTTGGAGGCTGAGCGGTCGTGGTCCCACATGCCGAGCAGGGCCTCCCAGAGGTGGGCGAGGTCATCATCGGAAAACCCGGTGCCCTGTGCCAAGTGCGCGGAGACGAAGCCTTTGCAGGCATAGAGGCCATAGGGGATCAGGGACTTGCGGCCCATGGTGCGGAGTTCATCTTCGGATTGGCGCTCCTCCCAAGCGCGAAACTCTGCCGATCCAATATTTGCGCCCTTGATCTCATTGTCCGCCACGGCCATCCGTGTGATCGATGCATCTATTGGCAGGATTGGATCGAGTGACCTAGAAAATGCGACCTGGACGGGACCGCGTACTTGACCGGCGTTTGGTCCGGTTGACATAACCGCGCCAAATGTGCGGACGTCAAAGAAGGTTTGACACATCCAGTCCTTTGCATCGTTTGCCTTTCCTTTAGTGGTTTTCCATTTCTTTGCCTGTGAGTCGAAAGGGGGCATTCCCCCGGTCTTTTCATGCCCGAGGGCAATCTTCGTGTTCAGATTTGTTGCGTGCTCCACGAATATCGCATTAGGTGCGGTGTTTGCGAATGCCGTCTGAACATAGTTGCGTACACGGCGCTTGATCGCGACATCGGATACCAGACCGTGCATGTCCTCGGGGTCCAGCCGGGGGCTATTCCCGGCATCTGGGTCACCGTTGGGGTTGCCGTTCTCGCAATCGAAAAGATAGAGAAATTCGTAGCGGTTCTGTATAGCAGTCACTTCTTGTCTCCTTCTGATGATGCACGGTCTTCGGCAGGTGCGACATCGCCGTCGCTGGTTTTCTTGTCGGGGCGGAGGGCGGCCAATTGCTGATAATAGCCCAAGGCGAAGAGGCCCTGGCCTTCGAGATCGAGGATACGTGGGGCGCCGTCACCCAGACGGCCCATGACCTCGGCCAACTGGTTCTCGAACCGCCAGGCGAGCCCGGGGTTGAGTTTTCCTAAGTGATTGCGAGAATTAGCGGCGAGTCGGCCGATGATAAGGCCCGGGGTCTGGCTGGCTGCTGCATAGTAGCGCTGGACAACACCGGCCCCGACATCCCCCAAGGCGGCCCGTTGCAGATTGGCGAAGACGGCTAGCAGGCGCCCGCAGTGATAGGCGGCGGCCGGGTGGTCCTGGTTGAGATAGGTGGTCATGGTAGCGTCACCTCCGGGAGTGAGTCGAACGAAGTAGGCCCGAATGAGGCCCATCCTGGCGTGATTGATCGGGGGTTGGTCTTTGTCGACGCGTTCGGCGCGCAAACGGGCCAGCGCCAGCGCCAGGAAGGATCGTGGGATCGGCAAGCCCTGGACCGCAACGCGCCATAGAGTGGCAGCGATCGGTGCTGGCAGATCTTTGAGTTCGCGTACCAGGGCGCCGCAAACCGCCATGAATTTGGGGTCACGGGCTAGGCCGTGACCGTCGCGGGCAACGATGCCAAGATCGGTGAACCAGGCGGCGATATGTCCGGCGAGGTCTTCAAAGCGTCCCTCCATCCAGTCTCGCACCATAACCCGCCCGGCGGCGCCCGAGAGGGTGAGGGCGTAATAGCGGTTGTCGCCCAAGTCCGCGCGTTGGCCGGAGCGGATGGCGTCGAGCAAGCGGCGGACCGCGGAGAGTGCCGTGGCCTCGGTCTGCTCTTCAGTCTCCATGCTCATCAGGAGGGCGACGAGATCGTCCGCGGGAGCGATCCTGTCCTTGTACCAGTGGACGACCAAGGCATTGGCCAGCTTGCGGCTGTGGTTGCGGATCAGGTCGTTGAGCCCGTCGACATAGCGCTGGACGGCTTCTTCGCCCATGGCCGCATTGGCGGACTTGTCCAGTCCAAAAGAAGCGAATGAAGCCTTGTCAAAGCCTGCCATAACGTCGCCAAAAGAATTCGGTTTCCCGTCTGGTCCAGGTAACCCAATGATCTTCGGATGTGCGAGTAGCGGAATGACAGGTTTTCCAGTAAGTATACACACCATGCTGCCTGGGGGAGTCGCTTTTTTGCCCAGATCCAGTTCGGGCTCGGGTAACGTGCCCCCTTGGTCTGCTCTGCGCCAATCGCTCCACCAACGCTGAACCTCCTGAGACTCACGCGGGTCCCTGCCTGCGATGCTCCAAGTCATCCAGTCCGTGTGCTTAGCCTTCTGCTCAATGAGAGCCGCACGAACCTTGGCAACGTGGTCGGGATTGGCAATCAACTTTGCAATTGGCGCCAGTATAGGTACGGAGGCAGCGGCCTGACGCAGCAGGTCGACGTAGTAGGCGTGGCGTTTGCTAGTCCTGTCGTCTTGGGGCTCATCACCTTTCGTAAGGAGGGCCACGTACTGACACGGCTCGACGAGAAAATGCGCACGGCCCCCGCCTTGCATGCTGTGCATATCCGGGCAGCGGGGGAGCTCTTTAGCGCGCTTAGCATCACCTAGCGGAATGATGTTCAGGAAGCGCCCATCGGCCGCCAACTCAACAGACCATCGCACCGGTCGGGACGTAAAGCCCGGTTCAGATGGGCCTAGGCGACGGGCGTAATCTGCGACTTGCTGGAGCATGATTACATCTCCCTGGACTTCTGGACGGTAGGACTGTCGAAAGGCGGAACGTCAATGACACCGCCACGGAGGGTGGCGTCGAAGAGGCTGATGTAGGGCGGATCGCCATCCTTAACGATCTCTAGCGACAGGTCGAACACGTCGTAGAGCATGAGACCCAGGTGTTGGTCAATGGGGATCGGTGGCAATATGCCGGTTTCTGAGTCTTCTAGATATTCGAAAAAGGCGGGGAATTCACGACAGCCGAAATAGGGTTGCTGGAAGCACTTGCCAGCGCTGGCACGGCGTTGAAACTGGCTATTCATCGAATTCTGGTCCGATCGGAAGCCTGGTTTAGGCACAATCCGGGCACTGATTCGGTAGTGGACATCTTTTAGGGCCATCGTTTGGCGTTGTGTCCTACCTCTGGTCTGGTCGCCTTTTTTCGCGCCGGGCTTAAGAAAAAAATCCTCTCCTGCGTCAGCCCATATTATTGGGTCTGAGTCCGGTTTGCCACCTAAAAAATCTCGTATCTTGGTCGCAGAAGCCACTTCTTTTACTTCATTACGCCTCAAAGCGATGTAGCGGGGGATCTTGAGGACCGCGATGCGGGTAATTTGCCAATGGAAATAAGGGCGTATCTGGTTGCCTGTGCGGCGGGCGTCCCAGTAAATCGCATCGAAGATACCCCGTGCGGCCGATGGGGTGATGACTGGATAAGAAAAGCGCTCTACCTTCATCTCCGGCCGGGTGAAGCAGGCGAAGTCGCCCCAGACTTCGATGGTATGCGTGCCGTTGGCCATGGGTTCCTCCTGATGGATTGTCGATTCAGTAATCAGTAGCCTTGATCGTCACTCCGGCCGACGGCCTCGGGGCGCACAGCGCCCAACACCGGCGTGACACCGCGGCAGCGGTGTCACGAGCGGTCTTTTGGTCGTAGTCAGCCGTTCCCGAAACAGTGTACCTCTATTTTGCGGTACCGCTGAACAATGGGTTCAGCCAATGAGTACCGGGTCCGATTGGGGCAGGATAAGCCCCAGCGTCTCGTCGTAATGCTTGCCGTGCGGGTCTTCGAGGATGAACCACGCGTCCTGTTGGCGATCCGCCTTGCCAGTGCGACGCAGCTTGGCAGGAATCATGATACTCCAGGCGGGATGGTCGGCCCTGGGACGATAGACGCTGACGGCAAGTCCCTGGGCGCTGCGCATCCAGGCGCCACCGATGCCGTCGGCTTCTGCTTCGTTACGCAATGACTCATAGTCTTCGATCTGTTCGGCCCAGGGGACCAATACCTGGATGGCATCCTGCTCGATGAGCCGATAGCGGCGGGCGATCTCCGGAAAGTCCCGGGCATTGATTGCTTCCTCGAAGCTCGGGTTCTGGCTGGCTGGTTGGCTCAGGTCGTAGAGTTGCCGGTAGTAGTTCTGAAAGGCCGCCGGGTCGTTGATGTCGATGGTGCCGTGCTCCAAGAGTATCCGCCGGGTCATCTCGGCTGCCTGGAAATAGGCGTGGGTCGGGTAACGTCGGCGCCAATCGCCCTGCTCCTCGGGGTCGAAGACCCGCACCTCGCCCGATTCGTGCAACCGCCCCTCGCGATTGCACCGGCCCGCTGCCTGGGCGATGGCCTCCAGCGGTGCGAAGGCTCGGAACACGCGAGGGAAATCCAGGTCGACGCCGGCCTCAACGCATTGGGTGGAAATGAGGCGGCAGGGCTCACCGGCGGCGAGTCGTTTCCGGACGCGGCTCAGCACGGCCCGCCGGTGAACCGGGCATAGGTTAGTCGACAGGTGGACGATGTCAGGCGCGTTGCCCAAGGCTTGCAGCAGTGCCAAGGCGTGGCGTTTAAGATTGACCACGACGAGGGCTTGGGGGATATTTTGAAGCTCTTCGGCGAGGTTGTCCCAGGTCCGCTTCTCGCCCGGGTTCGGCCAGGTCACACTGACGCGCTTCAAGGCGGCGAATAGTGTCGGATGATCGGGTACGGCCTCGACTGGTTGCCAGCCGGGGGCCGCGTGTTTGCTGACGGCCTGATGCAGCGAGTCGAAGGCGGGTTGAGTGGCAGTGGCGAAGACGACGCTCGTTCGGTAGGCGGCTGACAGGTGCGACAGGGCGGCCAGGGTCGGCACGGCAAGATGCGTCGGCAGGCTTTGGGCCTCGTCGAACAGGATCACGGATTCCATCAGGTTATGGAGTTTGCGGCAGGCGGATGGGCGATTCGAGAACAGTGACTCCAACAATTGGACGTTGGTGGTGATGACGATGGGGGCATCCCAGTTCTCGGCCAGCAATCGGCGCTCACGCTCCTGGGGCGTAAGGGCGTCGGCCTGGGTAGTCTCGGCGCCGAGTCCGGCCAGGCTGTGGTGCTCCAGCACAAAGTGTGCAGGGAAGTCGGCGAAGACGGCGCGATAGACTTGGGCGGTCTGCTCAATGATGGTGAGGAAGGGGACAGCGAGCACGATGCGCTTGAGCTTGTGGCGGTGCGCCTGCTCCAGCGCGAACTTGAGCATGGCTAAGGTCTTGCCGGAGCCGGTGGGCGCTGTCAGCGTAAAGCACCCGGTAGCTGATTGGGCGGCCGTGGTGCATGCCTGCCAGAGTGATTCGCGCGCCTCACGGACGGCGGGTTGCGCCTGGGTTCCCGGGCGTATGCCCTCGCGCATGTAGCGATCGAGTGCGTCCAGGGCCGCGTGCGGGTCGAGTGCCGGGCCTGGGGTACGCGGACACTTGCCAGCGGCGTTGCCTTCAAAGTGCGCCTCGGTGTCCAGAAAATCGGCGTCGACCAGGCAGGAGAAGAGCAGGCGGACGTCCAGCATGGCAGCGACGGCGTGGTGCCAGGAGGTGATGGCCTTGATCGTGGGTGGTGTGAATTCCAGGCCGTCGGCATCGGCGCGCTTCAGTAATCGCTCTAAGTCGGGGTCTGAGAGGGCCAGCCCTAGCGGGTGTTGGCTGGTCAGTTTCGTTGGGTCCAGCCCCATCAGTCCGGTTGGGTCGGCCCGTTGAAGCCCGACGTGATGGCCTTGAATGGCGAGTGCGGCGGCGATTGCCCGGTGTTGCTTCAGGGCCAGCCAGGCGCCCAGGGACCAATGATCTAGGCCCGAGTCTCGCCCCCGCAGGCGGGCTTGGAAACGGTCGGCATACTTGCCGAGGTCGTGCTGGTCTCCGGCGAGACCGGCTTCCTCGCGCCACGGGGCGGTGCCCGAGAGGGTTCGGGCGCGGCGGCCAACGGACTTCAGATGGTCGTTCAGGAGGTGCCAATCGCCGGCGGCGTTGGCGCTATGGGCGTAGAAATCCGCATCGTCCACTGCGTTCCCTCCTGTGTTCACTCTCAAGTCCGAGTCCCCGGGCGCTGTGCGCCACAGGGCCATGTGCGTGCGGGCTTGAGACCCGGTTCGGGTGTCGGGTTCTGCCGGACGCCGGGGATGCAGGCTTCAGCGGCAACCCTTCTGGCATTTGAGGATAAACCAGGGAGGCCCTTTGCGGCAATTGGCGGTCGGGACGGTCGGGGCGGGGGAGAGTTATTCGAGCGCGGCCTTGACCATCAAGCTGGCTGTTGGGAGCGCCGTATTTCAGTGCGGAGCCGTCTCGCAAACGGCCACTGGGTGGTGATCTGCGGGACCTTGATGGTCGTTCCGGCCAGTTCGCTATTTTCTGCGAGTCAGCGGCGGCTGAGAGGTTGCCGTCCCTGGCCGGGATTCCGGCGTCCCGGCCGGAATGACGGCGCGCCCCTGGCCGCAACGTCGGTCACGGTCATTCTCAGCGGCTAGGGCGCGCAAGCGATGACCAGATCATCGCTGAAGGCTCCGACCTGCTTGTCTTTCAGCCTGTAGACCGCGGTATAGCGCCGCAGTTCGGCCGTGCCCATGTGGAGCAATGGGCGGTCATCAACGAAGGGCGAGGCCATGACATGGCTCAGCAAGACCCAGTCCTCGTCGGTTTCGCGTTTACAGTAGAGGTTGATGCCGTCGCTTTCACGCTTGGTGAAACTCAAGACGACCACACCTGCGGTCTGATCGAGCGCGGTCAGATCGGGTTTTGCGGCGGTGAGATCGACCAGGTGTCTAGGGCCTTCGATCCCAAGCACATCACCCTGTTCCTTGGTATAACCGCGATGCGCCTTGATGCGCCGGACCAGGCCCCGGAACTCCTCCTCCAGATGGCGGCGACTGGCGTTCTTTTTGGTCGTCGCCCCCTTGGCGGCGGCCGCGGCCTTGCTGGCGAGGGCGAGGTCGGCATCAAAATCGCCGCCGGCTGCGGTGACGGGGGCCACATCCTCTTGCGTGAGGCCATAAGCCCCCGGATCGGGCGTCAGCGTTGAGATGGCACGAGCGACGGCGATCGCGAGATCGCTGTCTCTATTGGGGAGAAAATCAGTTTTTGCCATGTTGGCTTTCTCCAGGCTGACTACACTGGAATGCTGGCGGCGCTCCCTCGCCTCGGCCGAGGATCGCGGCGGGCCGTCCCGCGCTGGGATCGCACCATTGCAGAACGGAGCCATCGCCTTCCAAGACGCGCTGGTGCAATTGTGGAATGCACCGGTACCATTCCATGATCCAGTCGTACCATTCCAAGACCCACCCATAGGGTTTAGGGTTTCAACGGTGCGGTTGCGGGGCTCAGACGTGCGGTTTTGGAGCGCAACCTTGAGGTTCCAGAGCGCAACCATACGGGTGTAGCGCAACACCTTGTGTGCCCAGTGTAACGGTATGATATATTTCGCGTTATGGCGCTTTGGGTGAGTCTTGGAATGGTGCGGTTACAGAGCGCAGACGTGAGGTTGCAGAGCGCGGACGTGCGGTTGCAGTGCCGAGCCGTGCGGGTCCATTCTGCGACGGGCCGGTCGCACTCTCCGTTGGTCCGATTTCAGTCTGGCGCGGGTCCTGGCGAAACCCCAGTGGTGCGATTCCACCTTCCTCCGCCATGGCCGCGCCCCCCGACGGCGCGCCTCGCCGCTGCACGCCCGATAAACCCCTTGCGGGTGTCATCATGGCAATTGGCCTTGCGGCGATCCATCCGCGGCATCGACTGGTTAGGTTCGCCGGCGGGTTCGCCGCGAAGCGCTCTTGCCATGCAAAAAAGTGTAGTTCAAAACGGCCAAAATGCTAGGTCCCCGCTCACGTATTTTTGCGCCAAGGCGGCATGTTTGCCGAGAAATCATCTTGGCGAGCTTGGCGCCT
>CAILVI010000277.1 GCA_903837595.1 uncultured Thiodictyon sp. | reverse complement strand
CTGCGCCTAACTGCGCAGCAGTTGACGCCGCTGCAACGCTGGTGCCGCGTGCTCTCCCGCGCCCTGGTGAAATACCTCCACGGCCGCGAATTGCACCCGCCGTCGGGCTTACCGGCCCCCCGGCATAGCCGGAATTTAGCCTCCGCGTGTACCCATCCGCGGGTCAGGAACGGCCTGCGGCGGGCACCAACTGCTCTTTCTAGGGTGATGCAACGCTGCCGTCAGTCCCACTGGCAGTTCATGATCGTGCTAAAGGACAAGGACTTACCCACCGTCTGGGAGGAATACCACGCGCTGCATGCGGTGCAGCCCGACGGCTGCCAGCGCGACTGGGGGACGCGCCGCCAGCGCTTTTGCTGGGTCAACGCCATCGACTATGCCTTCTCAAACAACGGTCGCCGCAACCTCAGTGTGCATGTGGTCGTGTGTGAGGAGACCTGGGAGACGATCGATGAGCAGGGCGCGCGCCTGACCAACACCGCCCGCCACGCCTGGCTGTCCAGCCAGCCGCTCAGCGGCGCGAATGTTCATGAACGCTGCAATCTGGGCGCCCGCTACCGCTGGGGCATTGAGGCCGGCTTTCTGGTCGAGAAACATCAGGGATACCACGACGAGCACGCCTTTGCCCTGAACTGGAACGCCATGAAGGGCTATCACTGCCTGATGCGCCTGGCGCACCTGTTCAACACCCTGGCGCGCTTCGCCCGCCATCTGCGCGACCTCTATGGGCAACTGCGCGTGCGCGGCGCCATCGCCTTCATCCGCGCCTCCTGCGCCGCCCCTTGGCTCGACCCCGCGCGGATGCGCCGCCTGCTCGCCCAGCCGTTGCAGCTTCAGCTCGAATAACCGCCGCCGGGCACGGCGTCGGACCCCGGCCCGCCGGCGACCACCGGTGTCGGGAACTGCTTGCCTGGCGACCGTGACGCCCGCACGCCTACCGCTCCGACCATCCTCCCGGCACCTCTGTCAGGCACCCGCCAGGACCTCCCGTTGCCCCCTCTGGTCAGGGCCAACCCACCCCGCAACGGCCAACGCCAGCGCCCACCGGCGCCGACGCCGCCCGATGTCAGTTGGCGATAGGGTTATGCTCATCCGGGGCTGCCAGTGGCACAGTTGCAGCGGCAGGCGCTGGGCGATCCGGTCCGCCAAGTCGGTGTTGGCGGTCCAGGGCTCAGCGCCGTTGTAGAGCATGATCGGGAGGCCTTGGTCATAATCCCGGCCACCGCGCTAACGGCGAGGTCGTTGGTCCGCACAGCCGGCACTACGGGCGAGGGGCAAGCAACAGAGTCCGCTGTGCGGACCGATCGCGGCTGGCTGGAGTTATGGTCACGGCCGTGCTGGTATCTGCTAATGTCGGTGCAACACCCTGTTTCGAGTATTTGATGCCTCTATCCATCGCTGCCGACCCATAACACCTCGGGAGAACGCCATGAAACGCCTCGTGTGCTCCGCCCTTCTGATCGCCGTCCCTGTCTTTGCGTTAAATCAAGCGCGTGCAGAGTCGCTGGACGAGGCGATGCGTCGATCAGAAGAATGGAAGAAGCAGCAAGACTGGTGTACAGGGACGCGCAAAAGGCGGGCGGAGAGGCAGAAGCGAGGCGCCGGTACGAGGAGCAGAAACACGAAGCGGAGGAACGTCAGCGTAACGGTTGCGCGACAGGGTCGTCTTGGTCCACAACTTCAGGCGGATGTGGACGCTATTAGGGCATAGGACGGCTCAGTGGCTGCTGGGCGCGGAGCGCCAGACACATGCGTGACACCGCGTAGCGGTGTCACGAGAAAGGTAGCTCAGCTCCCCTGCTTGCGCAGCGGTGAGAGCCCCGCCTGCGCCGACGCGGTGGGTTTGCGCCGCTTGCCGATGGCCTTGCGGTCGCGCTCTCGCTCCTTCACCTTCGGTTTTTCCGTGGCGGGGGCGGCCTTGTTGGCCTTGGACGGTGACTTGCGGGGGCCTTTGCGCTTGGTGGGTCCGCTGAACTTGGCCTTCAGCCCCGGGATGGCCCGCGCCTGGAAGCTCAAGCCCAGATAGCGCTCGATGCTCTCCATCAGGTTCCAGTCCTTCGGCCCCACCAAGGCGATGGCGAGCCCCTTCTCTCCTGCCCGGCCGGTGCGCCCGGTGCGGTGCAGATAGTCATCGCCGCTGCGCGCCAGCTCGAAATTGATCACGAGTTGGACCCCGGGGATGTCCAGCCCCCGGGCGGCCACGTCGGTGGCGACCAGGATGCGCACCGCGCCCCCATGCACCAAGCCCATGACGCGGTTGCGCTCGCGCTGATCGAGCTCGCCGTGGAGCACCACGGTGCGCTGACCTTGACCTACCAATAGGGGGCCGAGCGCGATGGCACGCTCCCGGGTATTGGTGAAGATCAGGACCTTCTCGGCGGGCTCGTTCTGGAGCAGCCACAGCAGCTGCTGCTGCTTGTGCTCGGTGTCGTCGCTCAGGATGACCTGATGGGCGATGTCCGGGTGGCTTTCGCGCACCGGGTTGATGACCAGCACCTGCGGGTCGCGCAGCAGCCGGTCGGTGATGGAGCTGAGCCCCTTATGATGCAGGGTGGCGGAGAAGAGCAGTGACTGACGGGCCGGGTTGGTGAAACCGATGATGGTGAGCACGTCCTCGGCAAAGCCCATGTCCAGCATCCGATCCGCCTCGTCCAGGACCAGGACCTCAAGATCCGTCAGGTCCGCCGCGCTGGCCTGGATGTATTCCAGGAGCCGGCCCGGTGTGGCCACCAGGATATCGGGGTTACGGCGCAGCACGGCGATCTGGCGGTCGCGCCGCTCCCCGCCGATGATCACCCCGGCGGTGAGTCGGGTAACGCTCGCCAACCGCATGAAGTGGATATAGATCTGCCGCGCGAGCTCGCGGGTTGGCACCAGGATCAGTGCGCGGGTGGCGCTGCGGGGGGCGCGGGCGTCCAGCAGCTGCTGCATGATCGGCAGCAGGAAGGCGGCGGTCTTACCAGAGCCGGTGGCGGCGGAGACCAGCAGGTCCACGCCGTCCTGGGCCAGGGGGATCACCTGGGCCTGGACCGGTGTGGGGGTCTCGAAGCCGGCCTTCGTAAGGCCGCGCGCGAGCGCCTCCGGGAGCATGAAGTCAGAGAATTGTGGGTTCATGGGCGCTACCATACAGGATTAGGGCGGCTGGTGGCTCCCGGACTTGCGGCAGAATGAGTCCGCGGTCAACGCCCTGATGCCTCAGGCGCGGGTGCCGATGCGCTGCCCAAGCCGCACGGTTTGACCGGGGGCCAGGGTGGCGTCCCAGGTCACGGCACTCGGGGGAAAGAGCAGGACGATGGTGGAACCCAGGTTGAAGCGGCCCATCTCAGCGCCGCGCTCCAGGTGCAACGGCGGGACCTGGTCGGTGTAGTCCCAGCGGCGGCAGCGCGGTCCGGCCCCGGCGGGGGCGACCTCACCCGCCCAGACGGTCTCGATCCCGCCCACGAAGATGGCCCCGACCAACACCAGTGCCATGGGACCCGCTTCGGTACCGAACAAACACACCACCCGCTCGTTACGGGCGAAGAGCCCGGGCACCTGCTGCGCGGTCATGCGGTTGACGCTGAAGAGCCGGCCCCCCAGATAGGTCATCTGCGCCAGGCGACCGGCGAGCGGCATGTGGATGCGATGATAGTCGCGGGGGGAGAGATAGATGGTCGCAAAGGTGCCCCCATCGAACCGCCGATGGTCCGCGGTGTCGCCGCCTAACAGGTCGCACAGGCTGTAGTCGTGGCCCTTGGCCTGGATGATGCGACCATCGGCAATGGTCCCGATCTGGCTGATGGTGCCGTCCACCGGCGAGAGCACGGCCGCCGGGTCCGGGTCCGGGGGACGGGCATCCGGGCGCAGGGCGCGGGTGAAGAAGGCAGCGAGGTGCGGGTAGGCGGACAGGTCGGGCTGCGCGGCCTGACTCAGATCGACGCCGACCAGCCGCACATAGGCGCGGATCATCCAGCCCTTGAGTGGGGCGTAGCGCACCCGGGCGAGCCGGTACATCAGCCGCGACAGCGCGTGCTGCGGCAGCAGGTACTGAAGGCCGACGAAGAGCCGCGCCACCCAGTTTGAATCCCGATCGGTCATTGCCCCTCCGGCAAGAGTGAAGTCCAAGAAACCTGGCCGCGATCTTACGGACCGGGCCGCCGGGCGTCGAGTGCCCTGGACCGCCGGTCATGTTGGTCATGTTGTAACCTGAGGTTCCTATGAGCGAGCACGTCGAAAAGATCGAAAAGACCGAGGCGCAGTGGCAGGCGGAGCTGTCACCCGAGCAGTACCACGTCTGCCGGGAGCACGGCACCGAGCCCGCCTTCACCGGCAAGTATTACGCCACCAAGGAGCCCGGCGTCTACCGGTGCAGCGCCTGCGCGGCGGAACTGTTCGACGCCGGGGAAAAATACGACTCCGGCAGCGGCTGGCCCAGCTTCTGGCAACCGGCCGACCCGGCGGCGATCGGCACCCAGACCGACACCGCCTACGGGATGCGCCGCACCGAGGTGCACTGCAACCGCTGCGGCGCCCACCTGGGCCACGTCTTCCCCGACGGACCCCGCCCCACCGGCCTGCGCTACTGCATCAATTCGGTATCATTGGACTTCGCGCCGCGGGACTCGGACCCCCCATGACAGACACCCATGAAACTGACTAAGCTCCTCCTGATCCTCTGTTTGCTGGTCCCGGCGGCCCTGGGGCTCTGGTCCTGCGACCGGGGAGTACCACCCCCGGGCCAGGGACTGGGGGACACCGCCCGGCCCTCCCAGCAAGACCAGGTCCCGGGGGCGAGCGTCCCCGCCGGCCGGGCGGAGCGTCCGGCGGCGGGCTGGCGTTCCCTGAACGACCTGGCACGGGGGCGTATCGGCGTCATCATGGGCACGATCCAGGGCGCCTATGCCGAGCGGGCCTACCCCGAGGCCACCCTGACCTGGGTCAACAACACCACCGATCTGGTGGTCGCCGTCAAGACCGGCAAGGTGGATACCGCCTTGCTGGATTCAGTCAGCGGCCAGGCCGTCCTCAAGGCCCACCCGGAGTTGGGCATCCTGGCTGACGATTTTCTCACCTATCCCCTAGGGATCGGCTTTCGCCGCGACCGGGCCGACTTGCGTGCCCGCTTCGACCGATTTCTGGAGCGCATCCGAGCGGATGGCACCTTCCAAGAAATCGGGCAGCGCTGGTTGGTCGCGGACCCGGAACAGGCCGTCATGCCCGAGGACCGGCCAGGCGAGTCCAAGGAGCGCTATGTCCTGGGTGTCGCCATTGCCGACCTGCCCTATGTCGCGTACAAGAATGGCCGCTATGTCGGCTACGACATCGAGATCCTGCAGCGTTTCGCCGCGGCGGAAGGCATTTCCCTGGATATTCTGTCGCTGGATTTCAGCGCCCTGATCCCGGCCCTGGCCGCGGGTAAGGTGGACATCATTACCGATGGTATGGCCATCACCGAGGAGCGGCGCCGCGCGGTGGATTTTTCCGCCTCCTATGGCGAGGGACGGGCCGTCGCCCTGGCGCTCAAGACCAAGCTGGCGGCCGCCGCGGCTGGCCAGTCCGTGTCGGCGACCACCAAGACCGCGGGCTGGCGCCGTCTCGACGACCTGGCCGAGGGCCACTTCGGCATCGTCCTGGGCAGCATCCTCGACGGGTACATTCAGCACACCTATCCCCAGGCCCGCATCACGCGCTACCACCAGGCCTCCGACCTGATCCTGGCACTGAAGACGGGCAAACTGGACCTGGCCCTGATGGACAGCAACAAGGCCGCGGTCCCACTCAAGGCCAACCCGGACCTGGCGATCCTGGCCGACGACTTCTACCGGGCGCAATTGGGCCTGGGTATGCGCAAGGACAGCCCGGAACTGCGCCGGCGCTTAGACCGCTTTCTGGAGGAGATCCGGCGCGACGGGACCCTCGAGCAGATGCATCGCCGTTGGATTGCCGACCCCGAGGGGGCGGTCATGCCGGATATTGCGGTGCCGACGGCCCCGCGGGAGCGTCTCGCCGCCGCCGTCGTCCCCGGCGACCTGCCTTTCGCGACCGTCCGGGATGGTCACTACATCGGCCTGGACGTCGAACTCCTCCAGCGTTTTGCGGTCCGCGAGGGGATCGACCTGCGGATCCAGGGACTGGATTTCGGTTCCTTGATCCCGGCCCTGGTGTCCGGCAAGGTCGATCTCATCGGCTACGGCCTGTATGTCACCGAGGAAAGGCAGAAATCCATCGACTTTTCAGCGCCCTATCTGGAAACCCAAGCGCTCGCCCTGGTCCGGCGCGAAAATCTCGCGGGCCAGTCTCCGGGGCCGGTTGCAACCAAGACGGGTGCGGCCCCGGCCACCGGGGCGCCGGTGGCCGGCGGGGCCGGCGTCAAGACCCTCGCCGACTTGGCCCAGGGGCGGATCGCCGTCTTCACCGGTACCGCTCAGGACTTCTACGTGACCCGCGCCTTCCCGCAGGCCCAGATTCAGCGCCTCAACAGTCAGGCCGACTTCGTGTTGGCCCTGAAAAGCGGCAAGGTGGACGCCGCCATCACCGACGCCGTGAGCATCCATCTCATCGCCAGGAACAACCCTGACCTCGAGGTGCTGGCGGAGGACCTCTATGACAGCCCCATCGGCGCGGCCTTCCGCCAGGGGGATGACGGGCTGCGGCAGCGCTTCGACCGCTTCCTGGCGGCCATTGAGGCGGACGGGACCCTGGAGGAGATCCGGCGCCGCTGGTTGATCGAGGACCCGACGACCGTCGTCATGCCCCCGATCCCGGTTCTGGAGTCGGGGGCGCCGCTGCGGGTCGGCACCTCGCTCCTCGTCGGCCTGCCCTTCGTCTCCCTGGCCGATGGGCAATTCACGGGCTACGACATCGAGTTGATCCGGCGTTTCGCCGCCCGGGAAGGGTTCCGGCTGGAGCTGCTGCCGTTGGAGTTCGATACCCTCATCGCCGCGCTGGCCGTCGGCAAGATCGACATGATCGCCTCCAACCTCTCCATCACCGAGGAGCGGCGCGCCAAGGTCAATTTCTCCGCCCCTTACGACCAGGAACACACCGCAGCCCTGGTGCGGAAACGCGACCTCACCGCCGCGGCGACTGGCGGGGAGACCGGTACCCCGGCGGTGGCCCGGCCCCCCGCGGGCGGCGGCTGGAGTTCGCTGCCGGACCAGGCCCGCGGGCTGATCGACGCGTTAAAGTCGAGCGTGTATTCCAATTTCGTCCTCGAACAGCGCTGGCGGCTCCTGGTCAACGGACTCTGGGCCACCTTCCTGATTTCGGTCCTGGCCACCCTCTTCGGCACCCTGCTCGGGGCACTGGTCTGTTATCTGCGCATGTCCGAGCGGCCGTCGTTGCGGCTGCTCGGTGCCGGCTACATCTCCCTGATCCGTGGCCTGCCGGTACTCCTGTTGCTCATGCTGATCTTTTATGTCGCCTTTGCCGCCGTCAACATCGATCCGTTGATCGTGGCCGTGATCGCCTTCGGCATGAACTTCGGCGCCTATGTCTCCGAGATGTTCCGCAGCGGCATTGAGGGTGTCGCGCGCGGCCAGACCGAGGCCGGCATTGCCATGGGTTTCACCCGGTTCCAGAGCTTCATCTTCATCGTCATGCCGCAGGCGACGCGGCGCATCCTGCCGGTCTATCGCGGCGAGCTCATCTCCCTGATCAAGATGACCTCCATCGTCGGCTACATCGGTGTGCAGGACCTGACCAAGGCGGGCGACATCATCCGCAGCCGCACCTTCGAGGCCTTCTTCCCCCTGGTGATGGTGGCGGCGATCTATTTCTTCGTCATCTGGGTCCTCGGGCTGGCCCTCGACCATATCGATCGGCGCACGGACCCGAAGGGCCGTCGCCAGGGGAGAGCACCGGCATGATCAACGTCGAGCACCTGTCCAAGCGCTTCGGTGCGATCGAGGTGTTGACGGACGTCAATGCCCGGATTTCCTCGGGCGAGGTCATCTCGATCATCGGCCCTTCCGGTACCGGAAAGAGTACCTTCCTGCGTTGTCTCAACCTGTTGGACCGCCCCTCGGGGGGACGGATCGAGATCGACGGCCAGGACATTCTGGCCCCCGGGGCAAACGTGCCCGCGCTGCGGCGGCGCATGGGCATGGTGTTCCAATCCTTCAACCTGTTTGCCCATCTGACCGCGCTCGAAAACCTCTGCATCGGGCCGGTGCGGCTGCTCGGCAGGCGCCCACAGGTGGCCGCGGCGGCCGGGGTCGAACTGTTGAAGATGGTGGGTCTGGCTGAAAAGGCGGACAGCCTCCCTGACGAACTCTCCGGCGGACAGCAACAACGGGTGGCGATCGCCCGCTGTCTGTCGATGGAACCGGAAATCATCCTGTTCGACGAGCCCACGTCCGCCCTCGATCCGACGATGGTGAGTGAGGTGCTGGCGGTGATCCGCCGACTGGCCAGGCAGGGCATGACCATGGCCATCGTGACGCACGAGATGGAGTTCGCGCGGGATGTGTCGACGCGGGTGTTCTACCTGGATCAGGGGGTGATCTATGAGGAGGGCCCCCCGGCGCAGTTGTTCGACGCGCCCGTGCGCGAGCGGACCCAGGATTTCATCGGCAAGGTCCGCAGCCTGAGCTGCCACGTGGTGAGCGCGGATTTCGACCTCTACGCCATCTTCGGGCAGATCGAGCAGTTCTGTGAAAAGCACGTCCTGACGGTCCAGACCGCCCGGACCGTTCAATTGATGGCGGAGGAGTTGCTGGCGATCCACGTGGCCCGTCCCGGACCGCTGGACATCGACTTCGTTATGGCGTTTTCGGAGAAGCGGCGGACCCTGGAGCTACGGGTGGATAGCGCCGGTGCCCCCGGTAATCCGCTGGATGAGCCGCAAACACCGGACGGGCTGGGACTGGCACTCATCGGCCACTATGTGCAGGACCTCGCCTATGCGCGGCTCGGCGACCGCAACCGGGTGACGATGCGGTTGAAATCGCTTTCATGATGGACCTCCAGGATCGCACCGCCCGGGCCTGCCTGGCCCAGCTCGAGATCGTCCTGTCGACACCAACCTGAAACAGCGCCTGGTGCGCTCCCCCAAGGTCTTCCTGCGCGACAGCGGCATCCTGCACGCACTGCTCGAAATTGCGGACTGCGATCATCTGCTGCCCCACCCCCAGGTCGGCGAGTCCTGGTGTTTGTGGTCAGGCGCTCCAAGGCGCCCCGGCCGTCCCGGGGTTTCTATACCCCGGTTGACGAACTGCGGCCGGAGGCCGCGACGGTCATTGCCCCGGTCGACGCCCCCTTTGAGTGGCGCCGCGGGGTTTGGGTCATGGACTTGGCCGCGGCCAGCGCGCGCTGGGGGGAGGAAGAGACCGCCCCGACAGATGCCGCCGCGGTCCAGGGCGCGCGGCCGGCCCCCGGCCGCGCATCCGGCCCCCGCACCCGCCCATGCGACCGTGTAGCATAGGCCGGGACGCACCGCCACCGGCGCCCCTGGCTTAGCAAAACAACGATGATCGAGACGCTCACCTTGGCTGACCTGTGCCGGTCCGCCGCCCCACTCACCCTGTTCCCGGATGACCCCGTCTCCCAGGCCGTCGCGGCCATGGGTGAGCGGCGCTTGAGTTCGGTTGTACTGGTAGCGGACGGACGCCCGGTAGGGATCTTCACCGAACGCGACGCCCTGGGCCTGATCGCCCGCGGCGACTATCTCGCCGGGACCCGCTTGGGGGACCTGATGTCCCCGGACCCGCTCACCGCGGCACCGCACCTGAATTTTGTGGACGGCTATGCCTTGATGGCAGAGCACGGCTTCCGGCACCTGGTGCTGGTGGACGACCAAGGTCAACTGCACGGGGTGCTCTCCGAGACCGACTTCGCCCGCGCCTTGGGCGCCGATGAGTTCCTGGGTCCCCGCACGGTAGCGGACCTCATGACCCGCACCCCCGCCACCCTGCCGCCAGACGCGACTGTCGCGACAGCCCTGGGGCTCATGGCCGAGCGGGCCATCAGCTCGGTGGTGATCGTGGTGGCGGGCCAGGCGGTCGGCATCCTGAGCGAGCGCGATGCCATCCGCCTCACCGGAGCGGACTTGGACCTGCGGACCACACCGCTCGCCACCCTGATGTCGCGCCCACTGCACACCATCGGCCCGGACCGCCAGGCCCACGAGGCGAGCGTCAGTATGCAGGAGCTCGGGATCAGGCGCCTGGTGGTGGAGGACGCCGGTGGGGGGCTGGTCGGCATCCTCACCCGGCACGACCTGGTGAAGGATATTCAGAGCATTTATCTGCGCCTGCTGCGGCAGGTGGTGGCCGACCAGGGGCAGGCGCTCCAGGACGCCCGGGCGCAGTTGAGCGAGCAGTCAGTCCTGCGCACCCTGCTGGAACGTTCCGAGCATTTTGGGATCGTGGCGGTCGACGCCGGGCACGCCGTGCGCTTCATCAACGGTGCGGCCCTGGCGGCCCTCGGGCTCAACGCCGAGGGCGCCCGGTCGCTGCCGCTGCCGGGGTTGCTTGCGGCAGCGGGGCTCGCGACCGAGGGCTATGCCGAACGGCTCGCCGCCTTGGTCGGTGCCGAGCGACTGACCCTGGACCTGATCCGCCCGACAGGGTCGGACTGGCGCTGGCTGCGGCTCGTCACCTCCGCCATCCGTGACGGGACGGGGCGTTGCGAGGGCTATCTGCTCAGCATCCAGGACCTGACCCAGGAGCGGGCCGACGCCGAACGCCTGCGCGCCATCGTCGACTCCTCCCCGGCCGGGATCGGCCTGGGAGACATGCAGGGCCGGTTGGTGCTGGCCAACCCGGCCTTCCTCACTATGCTCGGCTACCAGGACCATCCGCAGGAACTGCTCGGGCGGCATTTCAGCGACTTCACCGACACCGAGGATCGGCCCCGCGATGCCGCCGAGTTCGCCCGGCTGCTGGCCGGGCAGGTCCCGAGCTACCGGCTGGAGAAGCGCTATCTGCGCCGGGACGGACGCCTGGTGCGGGCGGACGTGACCGTCTCTGCCATCCGTGATGCCACCGGCCGGATCACGGCCCCCCTGGCCCTGGTGATGGATATCAGCGACCTGCGCCGCGCACAGGAAAGTCTGCTGGAGGCCCAGGCACTCACCCATCTGGGGAGTTGGGAGCTGGATCTGAGCACCAACCGCCTGCTCTGGTCAGACGAGGTCTACCGCATCTTCGGTCTGCCGCCGGGCAGCGAGTTGACGCTCGAGGCTTTTCTGAACCTGGTCCACGAGGACGACCGGGAGCGGGTGGCGGCGGCCTACGCGCACTCGGTGGCGACGGCCGGGGACTATGACATCGAGCACCGGGTACGGCGGCCCGACGGCCGCGTGCGCTGGGTCCGCGAGCGTGGCGGCCATACCACGGACGCGGCAGGAAGGGTGATCCGCACCCTGGGCACCGTCCATGACATCACCGAGGACCATGCCGCCCGGCACCAGCAGCGACTCATCAACACCCTGTTCGAGAGCACCAGTGAGGGCATCCTGATCACCGATGCGGACAACCGCATCGTCGCCGTCAACCCGGCCTTCACCGCCATCACCGGCTACAGCGCGGCGGAGGTGGCCGGGCGCAACCCCCGCCTGCTGCAATCCGGGCGTCACGACGCCGCCTTCTACCGTGAACTGTGGGAGCAGCTCGGACTCACCGGCACCTGGGGTGGGGAGGTCTGGAATCGGCGCAAGAACGGGGAGGTCTACCCGCAGTGGCTCATCATCAACCAGGTGCGCGGCCCCGATGGCCGGGTGCAGCAACACCTGGCGATCTTCAGCGACGAAAGCGCCGCTCAGCGCTCGGCCGAAGCGATCGAGTTCCTGAGCCACCACGACCCACTCACCGGGCTACCCAACCTCACCCGCTTGCGCGTGCGGCTCACCGACGCCTTGGAGCGCGCGAGCGCCGGACAGCATCGCCTCGCGCTGCTGGTGCTGGATCTCGACCGCTTCCAGGATGTGATCGCCAGCCACGGCCATCTCGCGGGTGACGAGGTGCTCAAGGCGCTGGCCGCGCGGCTCGCCGCCGCGGCACAGCCGGCGGACATCCTGGCGCGCCTGGCCGGGGACAGCTTCGTCATCGCCCGCGCGCTTGGGGCGGACCTGGAGGCGGTGCGGATCGCCCAGGACCTCCAGCAGGTCGTCAACCAGCCCCTGGACGTGGCCGGCCTGCCGAATCTCACGGTCACCGCAAGCATCGGGGTTGCGGTCTACCCCGAGGACGGGATCGGCGTCACCAGCCTGTTGCGCAACGCCGAGTCCGCACTGAAGCGGGCCAAGGAGGCCGGGCGCAACGGCATCGCCTGCTACCGCCCGGAGATGACCGCGGACGCGCGCCGCCGCGTCCAGCTGGAGAGCGAACTGCGCAGCGCCCTGGCCGAGGGCGAATTCCGGCTGTTCTACCAACCCATCGTCTGTGTGGCGACCGGCGCCATGGTGGCCGCGGAGGCCTTGATCCGCTGGCAACACCCGCGCAACTGGCTGCTGCTGCCGGCCGCCTTCATCGACGCGGTGGAGCACAGCGACCTGATCCACCCGATCGGGCGCTGGGTGCTGACCCAGGCGGTGGCGCAGGCGCGGGACTGGCAGGCGCTCGCTCGAGTGCGGGTCTCCATCAATGTCGCCGGCCCGCAGATCGCCTCCGGGGAGCTGGCGCGCGATCTGGAGGCCGCGCTGGACTTGGTCGGGCTGGACCCGGGGCTGTTGGAGATCGAGGTCCTTGAGCGCTTCTTGTTGCGCGACCCGGACCAGGCCCTGGCGGAGCTCCAGCGGGTGCATGACCTGGGGGTCGCCATCGCCCTGGACGACTTCGGCACCGGCTATTCCAGCCTGAGCTATCTCAAACGCCTGCCGGTCGATTATCTGAAGATCGACAAGAGCTTCATCCGCCATCTGGTGAGCGACCCCGGGGACTCCGCCATCGTGCGCTCGACCATCACGATGGCGCACAATCTCGGCATCCAGGTCATCGCCGAAGGGGTGGAGACCGCCGACCAATTGGCCTACCTGGACGGCGCCGGCTGTGACCTGGTCCAAGGCTATCTGCTCAGCCGCCCGGTGGCCCCAGAGGTGATCACCGAGGGGTTGGCCGGCGGTCGCGGTTTGATCCTGGCGGCGACCTAGCCACTTTACGGTACATTACAGTAGCTGCTGATTCGAGCCTTGGGTGATGAGTACCTGGGGATCGTCGTGGCCGACGCGGGCCAAAGCACTCGCTTCACCAACAACGCGGCCCTGAATGCGCTGGTGCTGAGCGCCGCGGCGGCCCGACCACTGGCGCTCTGCGCGCTACTGGCGGTGGTCGCTCTGGCGGTCGAGGAATAGGCCGAGCGGCTCGCCGCCTTGGTGCGGGCCACCAGTGAGCGGCACCGGCTTGCACTCTGTTGCTCCTGGACCTCGACCACTTCCAGGATGTGCTCGCCAGTCGTGGATATCTCGCCGGGGACGAGACCCACAAGGCGATCGGCGAGCGGCTCACTGCCGCCGCGCAGCCCGCGGGCATCGTGGCCCGCCTGGCCGGGGACAGCTTCGTCATCGCCCGCCCGATCGATCGACGCAGAGCTGGACGTGTCGGTGCAGGCCGTGCAGTTCACCAAGGCCGTCCAGTAGCGCATCCACCGGCTGGAGAACCCGAACAGCTTATCGAGCAGGACGGTCGCGCCGGACAGGGCCAGGCACCCATAGCCGTAATTGTCTGCCGCCTGGCCCAGGATGCCCTCTACCAACGGCGTGCCGCCGATCAGGGGTAGGAGGGCACCCAGGGTGGCCAACGCGATTGCGCAAAGGCGCAGGAACTTGGACAAATTGGCGATCGATCCCTTGCGGTGCAGGTACCAGCCGATGGCCTCTAAGGCCCGTGACTCGACGAAGCCGCGCAGTTCCAGCAGATACTCGCCCGGCTTGGCGGGGTCCAGAACCAGGGTGCCGAGCGTGGCCGGGTTGAGGTTGCGGGGATTGGACTTGCGGTCAGTGGTCATCCTAGAAAGAGCAGTTGGTGCCCGCCGCAGGCCGTTCCTGACCCGCGGATGGGTACACGCGGAGGCTAAATTCCGGCTATGCCGGGGCCGGTAAGCCCGACGGCGGGTGCAATTCGCGGCCGTGGAGGTATTTCACCAGGGCGCGGGAGAGCACGCGGCACCAGCGTTGCAGCGGCGTCAACTGCTGCGCAGTTAGGCGCAGGGTTTTGAAGAACGCCGCGATCTCGCGGCAGGCGCTTTCCACCCAGGCCGCTTCGGCATGCGGATGGCTAATGGTGATGCGCGTTTGGCCGCTGTGCCGGGTGAGGCGCGCGGGGGCATTGAGCAGCAGCGGACGACTGGTCATCGCCTCGGTATGCTGACGGGGGTCAGCCAAGCGCACGAACAGGCTCCACCAGTTGTAGGTCAGCGACGTGATGCGCGCCATGAAGCGGCAGCGTTTAATATCCTGGGTGGTGAAGCCACCCCAACCCCAATCGTTCTTGAGCTCATCGAAGGGATTTTCCGCGTCGGCGCGATCACGATAGCACTGCGTGACCGTGCGGATCTCATTGGCCAGTGAGGTCACGAGGACGGCGTATTCGTAGACGATGGTGTCATCGGTGAGTTCGGCGAAGCTCAGACAGAGCTGTTCGGGTTCGCCCGGAGCCTGCATGGCGAGATCGGCTTTGATCTGGCGCCACAACACGATGGTGCGGCGCGCTTGGCTCCAGCCCTCCAGGCGCAGGCGTGTCTCGGCCCCCTGCCAGCCCTGGTCGGCTTCGCTCCAGGTGGCCCCGCGCATGAGGCGTTCGACGGTTTTCTTGACCCCTTTAATTCTACTTCGTCACATTTAACGCTTTGAAATATAATCAAAAGTGGTATAAAATAGGAGCTTGATTCGAGCCCTTGAGAACGGCCACGCGGATGAACCGAGGCCCACCGGAACCAACTTCCCTTTAAGAGGATTCAAGATGT
>CAILVI010000276.1 GCA_903837595.1 uncultured Thiodictyon sp. | reverse complement strand
TTGGGACCGCACTTCCGCCTCCGGCTGCTCCCCACCCCGCATTGCTGCGGCGCAGTTGCCTTCGGCTGCCACCGGTTTCCTGTCTGCCGGTGGGTTCAGACTTTCACTGACTGAGTTCATGGCTTTCGATGTCGCACTAGCGCCGGTCTCCGACCGGCGGCTGGAGTTTGGCCCTGAAAGCACAGGTTGTGCATGCTGCGGAGCAGGGTTTACGCAGCGGCAAACAAGACGTGAGGCAGGCTGGGTGCGGGTTTCTGGGTGTTGGCGTCAGCCGGTGCGGTTGACGTGAAGTGGGAGAAACTCTCGGGGCTGAGTTGAGGAGCCCACAGTTCGCAGCGCAAGAAGCGCAAGAGTTCGCCGGTGTGCAGTGAGGGTGCCGTCTCGTCGATCTTGGGATGGCGCCACTTTGGCGGAAGCAGGTGCTGGGGCAGATTGCCGGACGCCATCAGTTGCAGCGCGGCGAGCCACAGAAATGAGTACGCAGCGACGGTGACCGCGGGTTGATTGTGGGTGGACGCGACGGTGCGAACCTGGGCTTCACCGGTGCCGAGCAACGTCTTCTCGTCGCGGAAGTTCACTTCGATGCCCCAGCGCCACAGGTAATCCTGGAGCACTTCGGCCAATGGCATATCGGGGTCAGTGCAGAGCAAAAAGGCGGGTTGGCGATAGAGCAGGCGCGAGCCGTTGCGCAGCCGATAGCCGATGGGGGCGACGACGATGATGCGCAGTCGGCAAGCGGCGCCACTCTTGCGCCATAGGGCTGGGCCGAGGATTTTTACTCTAAAGGTGTGGCGTTTGCCGGCGGCAAAGGCTTCAAGCGTTTCCCAAGCCACGGTGTCGTCGGTGCGCAGGGCTTCGGGCGTTGGGAACTGCGCGCCGTAGACCGGAGGCCGGCCGGTGGCCGGAGCAGGGCCGGGCAACGCGTGAAGCACGGCGTCCTTTCGGATGCGTCCGATATATACGGTGTTGGCCGGCAGCCCCTTGAGGATGTCTGCATTGGTGTAGCTGCCGTCACCGACGATCACCAGCTTGCGGGAGTGAGGCAGTGACAGGCGCAGGGCTTCGATTCGGGCGAGGGCCACGACGTTGAGGCGCTGCTGTTTTCGTTGTTCTTTGTAGTGTTGATGCTCGGTGGCGGGGGCGTCCTTCCGGGGCTTGGCCGGGGTCGGCGCGTGGGTAAAGTCTATTGGCAGCATGCGCGCCTGCCCGTCGGGGCCGGGCCAGGCGGCGGAGAGTTGCACGTAGCGCTGGCCGCGCACCAGGTTGGTCTGGAACGCAGGTCCGAGCGGATCGCGTTTCCAGCCCACGCCGTGAATCTTGGTTCCCGACTTGCGCACCAAGGTGTCGTCAATCGCTACGACCAATGGCTGCTCCGGGGGCACGTGAGCGTGGATCGCCTGCAGGGTGTGCCCAAACAGCAGCGCGGGATCGACCCGATCTTTTGCATACAACCGATAGTCGGAACTCCAGTCCAGGTGGGCACGGCCGCACAGGCAGATCAGATTGGAGATCGTTGCGCGGCACGGCGACACGAGACTGGCGAGCATGTGGCCGTAGAGCCGGCGGGCACATGCGGGAGTCGTGCAGGCCGCGGTGGTCGCGCAGGTGAGCAGGCGTTGCAGGGCGGCGCTCAGGGGCTGGGTCGTTTTTTTTCAAATCCACCGGATCGGGTGGCACCACGGTGCGGGAGAGGATGAGGTGTTTCTTATCGGCGATGGTCCACTCGACCACCTCCCCCTTTGTGAAGTCCATCGCTTGGGCAATGGGCGCCGGGAAGTTGATGTAGAATTGCTCGCTGGCTTTGCGCTCGATGAGTTGGACCTTGGTTGGATAGCCCATCGGGGTATCTAGACATATCACTAGACATTTGACAAGCGAGAAATCGCGCTCCGAGTGATCTCTAGAGGGGGATAATCTAGTAAAGGCCAAACTCCAGCCACGGGCAGGATGCCCGTGCCACCACCGAGATCCAGACGCCACCGACAATCCGGAGATGCACCCCGCCAGGATCATCGCATCGATAAATCCGTTCGACGCGCCCCGCCG
>CAILVI010000275.1 GCA_903837595.1 uncultured Thiodictyon sp. | reverse complement strand
CTGGCAGACGTGGTGGCCATCATCGGGACGCTTGACATTGTATTTGGGGAGATCGACCGCTGATGAGCTTCCGTGATGCCCCGCTGGCCGTGATCCGCGACCGGGACCAGGCGACCCTCTTGACCCCCGAGATCCGTGCCGCAATCGATTCGCATGTGGCCAAATACCCGGGCGAGTGGAAACAATCGGCGGTGATGCCGGCCCTGGCGCTCGTCCAGGAGTCCAATGGCGGTTGGTTGAGCCGGGAACTCATGGATGAGGTGGCGGCCTATCTCGATATGCCCGAGGTCGCGGTCTATGAGGTCGCAACCTTCTATGGCATGTACGATCTCAAACCGACCGCGCCGCATAAGGTCTGCATCTGTAACAGTATTTCCTGCATGCTCAACGGCTCTGAAGACTTGATTCATCATGTGGAGTACAAGTACCGGGTCAAGCCCGGTGAGATCAGCGCGGACGGTCGCTTCACCTTCAAAGAGGTGGAGTGTCTGGGGGCCTGTCGGGACGCCCCGGCGGTGTTGATCGGCAAGACCTACCACGAGAAGCTGTCGGCGGCCGCTCTGGACACGCTGATCGAGGGATTGGAGTGATGTCCATGGCCCTGAACCAGCAACAGAATACTGTATGCTTGCGCACCCTGCATCTGCCGGCGGATGAGCGCTGCACCCTGGCGGCCTATCGCCGCCTGGGCGGTTATGCGCAGTGGGAACGTATCCTGCGGGACAAGGTGGACCCCTCGACCGTGATCGAGGAGTTGAAGCTGTCCAATCTGCGCGGCCGCGGTGGCGCCGGTTTCCCGACTGGGCTCAAATGGAGCTTCATGCCGCGTAATGCGCCGGGGCAGAAATACATCATCTGCAATTCGGACGAGGGCGAGCCGGGCACCTGCAAGGATCGCGATATCCTGCGATTCAATCCGCACCAGGTGGTCGAGGGCATGGCCATCGCCGGCTACTGTATCGGTGCCACGGTGGGTTACAACTATATCCGCGGTGAGTTCTTTGAGCCGATTGCCTGCTTTGAGGGTGCGTTGCAGGAGGCCTATGCGGCGGGGCTGCTGGGGCGCGACATCCAGGGTTCCGGGGTGGACTTCGATCTCTATACCCACGCCGGCGCCGGCGCCTATGTCTGCGGGGAAGAGACGGCACTCATCGAGTCCATCGAGGGCAAGAAGGGACAGCCCCGTTATAAGCCCCCGTTTCCGGCCCAGTGCGGTCTCTATGGCCGGCCCACCACCATCAACAACACCGAGACCCTGGCCTCGGTGCCGGTGATCCTGGAGCGCGGTGGCCAATGGTTCCTGGATCAGGGGCGGCCCAATAACGGCGGGACCAAGCTCTTCTCCATCAGCGGACATGTGAACAATCCATGCAATGTCGAGGTGTCGCTCGGCACCCCGTTCCGCGACCTGCTGGCGATGGCCGGTGGCGTCAAGGACGGGCGGGCGCTCAAGGCCGTGATCCCCGGCGGGTCCTCGGTGCCGGTGGTGCCGGGAGACCTCATGATGGAGACGGATATGGACTACGACTCCATCACCAAGGTGGGTTCGATGCTGGGCTCCGGGGCGGTGATCGTGATCGCGGAGGGCACCTGCATGGTCAAGGTCCTGGCCAACCTGTCCAATTTCTATATGCGTGAGTCCTGCGGTCAATGCACCCCGTGTCGGGAGGGTACCGGCTGGCTGGCGCGGGTGGTGGGGCGCATTGCGGCGGGCCAGGGACGCCCGGCGGACCTGGACCTGCTGGAGAGTGTTGCCGGACGGATCGGTGGGCGGACCATCTGCGCCTTGGGGGATGCGGCGGCCATGCCGGTGCAGAGTTTCCTCAAGCACTATCGGGACGAGTTCGTGCAGCTGATCGAGCGTGGGGCGAGCCATGCGGCCTGAGTTTCGCATCCCGAGCGCCTGGTCCTGGACGAATGAGCCGCACACCGAGAGACCGCAATGACGGATACGCTCACTATCGAGATCAACGGTCGCGCCTGTGAGGCGTCACCCGGGGAGATGATCATTGCGGTCGCCGACCGCGAGGGTATCTCGATCCCGCGCTTCTGCTATCACAAGAAGCTGTCTATCGCCGCCAATTGCCGGATGTGTCTGGTGGAGGCGGAGCAGGGCGGGCGCCCATTCCCGAAGCCGGTGCCGGCCTGTGCGACGCCGGTCTTTCCCGGCATGAAGGTACAGACCCGCTCGCCCAAGGCGATCGAGGCGCAGCGCTCGGTGATGGAGTTCCTGCTGATCAACCACCCGCTAGATTGCCCGATCTGCGACCAGGGGGGGGAGTGTGAACTCCAAGACGTGGCCATGGGCTATGGCGCCGATTGCTCGCGCTTTACCGAGGGCAAGCGCGTGGTCATGGACGAGGACTTGGGGCCACTGATCGCCACGGACATGACCCGCTGCATCCAGTGTACCCGCTGTGTGCGGTTTGGGGCAGAGATCGCTGGGCTGCGTGAGCTGGGCGGGACCGGTCGCGGCGAGTGGATGCGCATCGGTACCTATGTGGATCATCCCCTGACCCACGAGCTTTCAGGCAACATCATCGACCTCTGCCCGGTGGGGGCCTTGACCGCCAAGCCATCGCGTTTTACCGCCCGCGCCTGGGAACTCACCGCGCGCGACGGGATCGCCCCGCACGACGGCGTCGGCTCCAACCTGCGGTTGCATGTGCGCCGCGGTCAGGTGATGCGCGTTCACCCGCGCGATAACGAGACGGTCAACGAGACCTGGCTCTCGGATCGCGACCGCTTCAGTTACGTGGGCCTCAATGGGGCCGACCGGCTGACCGAGCCGCTGGTGAAGCGCGAGGGCCGCTGGGTGGCCGTGGAGTGGACCGAGGCCCTGACCCTGGTCGCCGAGCGACTCAAGGCCGCCGATGCGCACGCCACCGGCTGGCTCATCGCCCCCAACGCGACGTTGGAAGAGATGTATTTGGCCCAAGGCATCGCCCGGGGCTTGGGCTGCCCGAACATCGATCATCGCCTGCGCCAGCGTGACTTCCGCGGTGAGGGTGCCGATCCACGGCTGCCATGGCTCGGGGTGAGCATTCCCGAGCTCCAATCCCAGGAGTCGGTGCTGTTGATCGGCAGCGATATCCGCGCGGAACACCCGCTGCTGGCCCATCGGCTGCGACAGGCGGTGCTGGCCGACGGCAGTCTCACTCTGGTCAATCCGGCGCGGGTCGACCTGACCCATCCGGCGACTCAGTTGGCTCAAGGGCCGGCCGGGATGGTGGGGGAGCTGGCGGCCATCGCCGCGGCGCTGGGGGCGAGCGGGTTCGGCATCCTGCGCAACGTCATCGCGGGGGTCAAACCCAGCGCGGAGCACCAAGCGATCGCCGCGTCTTTGCGCAGCGCTGGCGGTAACGACATTGGTCTGATCCTGCTCGGTGCCTTGGCCGCCGCGCACCCGGATTACACCTTGCTTAAGGCGCTGGCCTATGTGATCGCCGGCTTCACCCGGTGCAAGGTCGGCTATCTGCCGGCCGCCGCCAACAGCGTCGGTGCCGCGCTGGCGGGGGCCTTGCCCGGGGTCCTGCCCGGGGGGGAGCCGGCCGCCCGGCGGGGGCTGCCGGTCTCGGACATCTTGGCGGCACCGTGCCGGACTGTGGTCCTCTGGGGGCTGGAGCCGGATCTCGATCTGGGCAATCCGCGGCTCGCGATGGACGCACTGGCCCAGGCCGACTTCGTTGTCGCCGCCAGTGCCTTCCGCTCGGAATCGCTGGAGTCGGTGGCGGATGTACTGCTGCCGATTGGCGCCTTCGCCGAGACCTCCGGGACCTTCGTGAACGCCGCTGGGACCTGGCAGAGTTTTCAGGGTGCCGTGCCCCCTCCCGGGTCGGCGCGCCCCGGTTGGAAGATCTTGCGGGTGCTAGGTAATCTGCTCGATCTTCAAGGCTTTGAGTATCGCGACACGGCCGAGATCCGCACTGAGCTGGCGACCCAGTGCGCCGCGGCGCCGCTCGACAATACCCCGGTGGCTGAGCTCGGGGTGGCGCCCTTGGGGGTCGGCGAGGGTCTGGTCCGACTGGGCGATGTCCCGCCCTATGCGATCGATCCACTGGTGCGCCGCTGCGGTCCATTGCAGCGGACCGCGGGTCTCGCGACCATCGGTGTTTGGCTTAACGCTGCACAGGCGGCGGACCTGGGTTTGGCCGCGGGCGATGTGGTCGAGGTGAGCCAGGACGGGCCGGTGGTACGCACCCGGGTTCTGATTGATCAACGCGTACCATTCGGCTGCGCACGCATCCCCGCGGGTGTCCCGGGCAGCGAGACCCTCGGCGATCAGTTCGCCCCTATCAGCATTGTGAAGGCGGAGTAGCGGCCAATGATCGAGCTGTGGAATGCCTTGCCGCTGGTGGTCCAGATCCTGCTGAAGATCATCGCGATCGTGTTGCCCTTGCTGGGCTTGGTCGCCTATTACACCTTGGCCGAGCGCAAGGTGATCGGCTACATGCAGGTGCGCATCGGGCCCAACCGGGTCGGCTGGCGCGGATTGCTCCAACCCATCGCCGATGCCGTCAAGTTGATGATGAAGGAGATCGTGCTGCCCACCAAGGCGGATCGGACACTCTTTCTCATTGCGCCATTGATTGCGATCGTCCCGGCCATCGCCGCTTGGGCGGTGTTCCCCTTCGATGACGGTCTGGTGGTCGCCGATATCAATGCGGGCCTGCTCTATATCCTGTCCCTGAGCTCGCTGGGCGTCTATGGCATCATCATTGCTGGTTGGGCCTCCAACTCGAAATATGCACTACTCGGGGCCATGCGGTCCGCCGCGCAGATGGTCGCCTACGAGATTGCCATGGGGTTCGCCCTGGTGGGCGTGCTGGTGGCGGCGGGCAGCCTCAATCTGGGGGATATCGTGCGCGCCCAGTCAGGCAATGTGCTGACCTGGTTCTGGTTGCCCCTGCTGCCGCTCTTCGGGGTCTACGTGATCTCCGGTGTGGCGGAAACCAACCGCGCGCCCTTCGACGTGGCGGAAGGGGAGTCGGAGATCGTCGCGGGTTTCCATGTGGAATACTCCGGCATGGGCTTCGCGGTGTTCTTCCTGGCGGAATACGCGAACATGATCCTGATCTCGGCCCTGTCGGCCATCATGTTCCTGGGCGGCTGGCTCTCGCCCTTTCCGCAGGCCTGGGTGCACGGGGTCATTGGGCTGGACAATGGCTTCCACTGGCTGTTGCTGAAGACCTTCGGCTTCATGTTCCTGTTCCTGTGGTTGCGTGCCACCTTCCCGCGTTACCGCTACGATCAGATCATGCGCCTGGGCTGGAAGGTATTCATACCGATCACGATCGTCTGGATTCTGGTGGTGGCCGGTGCCGTCGTCACTAAGTTGCCGCCCTGGTGGTCTGCCTAGATGACCCACCAGATGCCCAGGAGCCACTCATGCTGAAGACCGCGCGCGACTATATCCAGAGCCTGTTTCTCTTTGAGCTATTCAAGGGACTGCGGGTCACCGGAACCTATTTTTTCAAGCGTAAGTTCACCGTCCAGTACCCCGAGGAGAAGGCCCCGATCTCACCCCGGTTCCGGGGGTTGCACGCACTGCGGCGCTACCCCAATGGGGAAGAGCGCTGCATCGCGTGCAAGCTGTGCGAGGCCACCTGCCCGGCACTTGCCATCACGATCGAGGCGGAGGTCCGGGCCGACGGTTCGCGGCGCACGACGCGCTATGACATCGACCTCTTCAAGTGCATCTATTGCGGGTTTTGTGAGGAGTCCTGCCCGGTGGACTCCATCGTCGAGACCGGGGTCTACGAGTACCACTTCGAGGCACAGGGTGAGAACATCATGACCAAGGAGAAACTGCTCGCCATCGGCGATCAATACGAGGCGCAGATCGCTGCGGCCCGCGCCGCCGATGCGCCATACCGCTAGTCTCACCGCATCGTGTCACCCCGGCTAACCCACTGCGTTGGATTCATCCATGGGCTTTGAGAAATTTCTATTCTACTGCTTCGCGGCCGTCGCGCTCGCCTCGGCGGGGCTGGTGATCAGCCGACGCAACCCCGTGCATGCGGTGCTGTGGATGGTGGTCACCTTCGTGAGCAGCGCCGCCCTGTGGATTTTGCTGGAGGCCGAATTCTTGGGGATTGTACTGATCCTCGTGTATGTCGGCGCGGTGATGGTGCTGTTCCTGTTCGTGGTGATGATGCTGGATATCGATATTGCCACCCTGAGGGCGGGCTTTATCAGATACCTGCCGGTCGGTGCCGCGGTGGCCTTGCTGATGCTGGCCGAGATCCTGTGGATCGTCGGGCCGAAAAATTTCGGCCTGGACCGATTCCCGCAACCCGCCGCGGCCGGCGTCGCGGTGAACAATACGCATGACTTGGGGATGTCGCTCTATACGACCTATGTCTATCCCGTCGAGTTGGCCGCGGTGCTCCTTCTGGTTGCGATCGTCGCGGCTATCCGACTCACGCTGCGCCGTCGCGCCGATACCAAGACCATCGATCCAGCGGCGCAGTCGCGGGTGAAGAAGGGTCCGGATCGTATCCGGATCGTGAAGATGGCCTCGGTGGGTCCACTTGAAACCCCTGTTGAGACCCTGGCCGAGACCAAGGAGTAGCCGCCATGATCGCACTGTCCGACTATCTGATTGTGGCCGCCATCCTGTTCTGCATCGGGGTCGCGGGGGTCTTTCTCAATCGCAAGAACGTGATTGTCCTGCTGATGTGTATCGAGTTGATCCTGTTGGCGGTGAATACCAACTTCGTCGCCTTCTCGCACTTTCGTCACGACATCACGGGGCAGGTCTTTGTGTTCTTCATCCTGACCGTGGCGGCGGCCGAGGCGGCGATCGGGTTGGCGATCCTGGTGGTGCTGTTCCGTAACCGGCGGACCATCAACGTCGATGACCTCGATTCGCTCAAGGGTTAGTCATGACCCCGCCGTAGCCAGGCGCTCCAATGTCGCGTGCGCCTACGGGCCGCTGGAGCGGCCAAGACTGCATTCCCACGCGGAGCGTGGGAACGAGAGACGGCCTGTTAATCCTGTCCATTTACTGTCCGCCGTACAAGACTTGGCAGTCCTGGTGACGGCGAACCTAAGCGAAAGAGCCAACGTGAGATGGAAAAAGTCTACCTGACCATCGTGCTCGCGCCCCTGATCGGCGCCATCGTCGCCGGATTTTTCGGCGGGCGGATCGGCCGGCGCGGCGCGCACTCGGTGAGCATATTAGGCGTGAGCGTTTCCGCCGCGCTTTCGCTCTATGTCCTGTCGCGGTTCATCTGGCACGGGCAGGCCCCCTTCAATGGTGCCCTCTATACCTGGATGGTCTCCGACGGCATCCGCTTCGAGGTCGGCTTCCTGGTGGATCGGTTGACCGTCCTGATGATGGCCACCGTGACCTTCGTCTCGCTCATGGTGCATCTCTACACCATCGGCTATATGGCCGATGACGAGCACAATTGGCCGCACGACTCCAAGGTCGGCACCAACAGCTATCAGCGTTTCTTCTCCTATATCTCGCTCTTCACCTTCTCCATGTTGATGTTGGTCATGTCCAACAATTTCATGCAGTTGTTCTTCGGGTGGGAGGCGGTGGGGCTAGTCTCCTATCTGCTGATCGGCTTCTGGTCGGTGCGCGAGTCGGCGATCTTTGCCAACCTCAAGGCGTTCCTGGTCAACCGCGTGGGCGACTTTGGGTTTATCTTAGGGATTGCCGCAGTCGCCATGTACTTTAGCTCCATGGACTATGCGCAGGTCTTCGCCCGTGCACCGCAGTTCGCTCAGACCCAGGTCGCGGTGTTCGGCGGGGTCTCACTGATGACCCTGATCTGTGTGCTGCTCTTCATCGGTGCCATGGGCAAATCCGCGCAGGTGCCGCTGCATGTGTGGCTGCCTGACTCCATGGAAGGTCCGACGCCGATTTCCGCCTTGATCCATGCGGCCACCATGGTCACCGCCGGCGTCTTCATGTTGGCGCGGATGTCGCCCCTGTATGAACTCTCGGAAACGGCGCTGTCGTTCGTGATGATCATCGGCGCCACCACGGCCTTGTTCACCGGCCTGATTGGTCTCGTGCAGAGCGACATCAAGCGGGTCATTGCCTACTCGACCCTGTCGCAGTTGGGCTATATGGTCACGGCGATGGGCGCCTCGGCCTACGCGGCTGGCATCTTTCATCTGATGACCCATGCCTTCTTCAAAGCCTTGTTGTTCCTGGCTGCCGGCTCAGTGATTTTGGCGATGCACCATGTCCAGGACATCCGCACCATGGGCGGCCTGCGCAAGTATCTGCCGATCACCTGGATCACCTTCCTGGTCGGTACCCTGGCACTCACCGGGTTCCCCGGGTTGGCAGGTTCATTCTCCAAGGATGCCATTATTGAGGCAGTCGAAGACTCGACGATCTACGGCGCCCACTATGCGGAGATCCTGCTGACCATCGGCGTCGTCGTCACCGCTCTGTACAGTTTCCGGCTGTATTTCCTGGTCTTCCATGGCAAGGAGCGCATGGATGAACACACCCGCCACCACTTGCACGAGTCGCCCTGGGTGGTGACGGTGCCGTTGGTGCTGCTGGCCGTGCTCTCCGCCGTCAGCGGCTGGATGGCCATCGAACCGCTGCTGGTTGGAGATTGGTTCAAGGACGCGATCACGGTGGCGCCGGCGCACGATACCCTGATGAAGATTCGCGACGATTTTCATGGGCCCTTGCAATACATGCTCCACGGGCTGCATTCCGAGGTCTTCTACCTGAGCATGAGCGGCACGGTCATTGCCGGCCTGATCTGGTGGTTTGTTCATTCCTTCAACCCGCGGATCGACGAGCAGATCCAGAAATACGGCGGCCCGATCACCTGGGTGCTGGAGAACAAGTATGGTTGCGACGACTTCAACCAACGCGTCTTCGGTGGGGGCAGTCAGTCGGTCGGCCGGGTGTTCTGGAAGGGCGGCGATCAAGTCCTGATCGACGGTGCCATTGTGAACGGGTCGGCGCATTCCGTCGGGCGCTTGGCAGGACTCATGAGCCGCCTGCAGACCGGCCTTCTCTATCACTACGCCATCGCCATGATCGTCGGGCTCGTCGGCCTGTTGACGATCTTCGTGGCCCTCTGACCCAGGAGACACAAGACGATGGAATCGGGTTTCCCCCTGCTGACGCTGATCATCTGGCTGCCCATCGCGGGCGGCATCGCCGTACTCGCGAGCGGCGATGGCAACCGTAGCTTAAGTCGATGGATGGCACTGACGTTCGCGGTGCTGACCTTTGTCGTGAGCCTGGGTCTGTGGATCGGGTTCGACAGCACGACGGCAAAGATGCAGTTCGTCGAGCATGTTTCGTGGATACCGAGCGTCAAGGTGTTCTATTACCTGGGCGTGGACGGGATCTCCATGCCGCTGATCGTGCTCACGACCTTCGTGACCATCTTCGTGGTGGTGGCCGGCTGGGATGTGATCCGGTATCGACCCTCCCAGTATCTGGCCGCCTTCCTGATCATGGAGGGGATCATGGTCGGGGTCTTTGCGGCCCTTGATGCACTGCTCTTCTATGTCCTTTGGGAAGCTATGCTGATCCCAATGTTTATCATTATCGGGGTCTGGGGCGGGCCTAATCGGGTCTATGCCACCATCAAGTTTTTCCTCTTCACCTTCTTCGGCTCGGTGTTCATGCTGGTCGCCCTGATCTACCTCTATTTCAAGGCCGGTAGCTTCAGTATCCTCGATTTCCATGCCCTGGAGCTGGGTATGACCGCCCAGGTGTTGATCTTCATTGCATTCCTGCTCGCCTTCGCGGTCAAGGTCCCGATGTTCCCGGTGCACACCTGGTTGCCGGACGCCCATGTCGAGGCCCCGACCGGGGGATCGGTGATCCTGGCGGCGATCATGCTGAAGATCGGGGGCTATGGCTTTCTGCGGTTCAGCCTGCCGATCGCGCCCGACGCCAGCGCCTCGCTGGATTGGCTGATCATCGCCATGTCACTGATTGCGGTGATCTATATCGGTTTCGTTGCGCTCGTGCAGCAGGACATGAAGAAGCTCATTGCGTATTCGTCGATTGCGCACATGGGGTTCGTCACGCTGGGCTTCTTTATCGTCTTCTCGATTGTGCGTCACACCGGGGGAAGTGCCGGCTCGGTGATGGGGATCGAAGGCGGTATGGTCCAGATGGTCTCCCACGGGTTCATCTCCGGGGCCTTGTTCCTGTGCGTCGGCGTACTCTATGACCGCGTCCATTCGCGGCAGATCGCCGACTACGGCGGGGTGATCAATACCATGCCCTGGTTCGGCGCCTTCCTGGTGTTCTTCGCCATGTCCAACGCCGGGCTCCCGGGTACCTCGGGCTTTGTCGGTGAGTTCATGGTGATCCTTGCCGCCTTCCGCGCCGATTTCTGGTTTGCCTTCCTGGCCGCAACCACGCTGGTGTTGGCTGCCGCCTTTACCCTTTGGATGGTGAAGCGGGTGGTCTTCGGCGAGGTGGGGAACCCCAAGGTGGCCGCGCTCCAGGACGTGAATGGCCGTGAGATATTCAACCTCGGCGCCTTGGCGGCGGCGGTCCTGGCGTTCGGGCTGTGGCCCGCCCCGCTGGTGAACGTGATGCACACCACGGTGCAGAACTTGGTCGTGCAGGTGGGCGCGTGCAAGCTGCCGACTGCGGAGGCAGCCGCGTGCCTGCGGGGCAAGCCGGCCCCGGTGGCGTCACTGGCGCCCTAGCCTGATGTCCCCTTTTCAACCGCCCGGTGCACGCCCGGTCCCTGGGCCAGGGATGGCCAACCGGGCGCCCGTCGCTACGGACTATGCCCATGACATTTAACTCCGCCAATCTGCTGCCGGTGCTCCCGGAGATTGCGATCCTTATCACCGCCGCTGTCGTGTTGGTGGGCGACCTCTATCTCAAGGAGAAAGACAAGGGCGTCAACCACGCCTTGGCCCTCGTGGGGCTGCTGGTGGCGTTCGCGCTTACCGGTCTGGTCGGCGGGGGAGGGCGGGTGCTCGCCTTCGACGGCAACGTGGTGCGCGACCTGATGAGCGACGTGCTGAAGGCCGCCGCGCTGATCCTGTCCGCGCTGGCCTTCATCTACGCCCGCCCATGGCTGAAGGACCGCAGCCTCTTGGCGGGCGAGTATTATGTGCTGGCGCTCTGTGCCGTGCTCGGCATGTTGGTGATGATCTCGGCCAATACCTTCCTGACCCTCTATCTCGGGCTGGAACTGCTGGCGTTGTCCCTCTACGCGCTCGTGGCCTTTGACCGTGATTCCAAGGGTGGGTCCGAGGCGGCCATGAAATATTTTGTCCTCGGCGCGCTTGGCTCAGGTCTCTTGCTCTACGGTATATCGATGATCTATGGCGCCACGGGCTCCATCGAGTTGGGGGCGGTGGCGCGTGCGGTGGCGGAACAGGGCACCTCCAACAAGGTGTTGGTGTTCGGTATCGCCTTCCTGGTGATCGGGATTGGGTTCAAGTTTGGTGCCGTCCCCTTCCACATGTGGGTGCCGGACATCTACGAGGGGGCACCCACCCCGGTCGCGCTGTTCGTGAGCTCGGCCCCCAAGGTGGCGGCCTTCGCCATGACCGTGCGGATGCTGGTGGAGGGGCTGAGCGCCCTGCACACGGACTGGCAGGGGATGCTGGTGATCCTGGCGGTGGCGTCCATCGGGCTCGGCAACGTCGCCGCGATCGCCCAAACCAACATCAAACGGATGTTCGGCTACTCGACCATCTCGCACGTCGGATTCATCTTCCTGGGGCTGCTGGCGGGGTCGGCACAGGGCTATGCCGCCGCCATGTTCTACACCCTCATCTATGCACTGATGTCGGCGGGGGCCTTCGGCATCCTCATCATTCTCAGCCGCGAGGGGTTCGACGCCGAGAAGCTGGAGGATCTCAAGGGGCTGAACGAACGCGACCCCTGGTACGCGGCGATGATGGCGTTGCTGATGTTCTCCGCCGCCGGCGTGCCGCCGACGGTTGGTTTCATGGGAAAACTGCTGGTGCTTGAGGCAGTGGTGCGGGTCGACATGGTGTGGCTGGCCCTGGTGGCGGTATTTTTCTCGATCATCGGGGCCTTCTACTACCTGCGGGTCGTTAAGTTTATCTATTTCGACCAGCCGACCACTGCCGTGCCCATCGTGACCACCTGCGCCGTGCGGGCGACCATGACCGTCAACGGGCTCGCCATCCTGTTCCTGGGCCTGTTTCCGGCGGCGCTGCTCGGGTTGTGTCAGGCCGCGTTCCGGTGACAGTTGTCCCGATGGGTGGGCGCGGGCTACCATGAGCTGCTTTCCCACCCAACTGGAGCTTCAAGCATGTTGCGCGGCAGTATCGTAGCCCTGATTACGCCCATGGACGCCGATGGTGGGCTCGATGACGCGAGCCTGAAGCGTCTGGTCGACTTTCATGTCGAAGCCGGGACCACCGCCATCGTTGCGGTGGGCACCACCGGGGAGTCGGCGACGCTGGACGAGTCCGAGCATTGTCGGGTGATCGCCCGCACCGTGGAGCTGGCCGCCGGTCGGGTCCCGGTGATCGCCGGAACCGGGGCGAACTCTACCCGGGAGGCCATCACGCTCACCCGGTGTGCCAAGGAAGTCGGGGCCGACGCGGCCCTGCTGGTCACTCCCTACTACAACAAGCCGACCCAGGAAGGGCTCTATCTGCACCACCGTGCGGTCGCCGAGGCGGTCGATCTCCCGCAGATCCTCTACAATGTTCCGGGGCGCACCGCCTGCGATATGTTGCCGGAGACGGTGGCGCGTCTGTCCGAGGTCCCAAATATCATCGGGATCAAGGATGCAACCGGGGATTTGAAGCGGGTGGCGATCCTGCGTGCGGCCTGCGGCGAGGGCTTTGCCCTCTACAGCGGAGACGATGCGACGACCTGCGATTTTCTGTTGCTGGGCGGTGACGGCGGGATCTCGGTCACCGCCAATCTGGCCCCGCGGCTGATGCAGGCGATGTGTCAGGCCGCACTCGTGGGGGATCGCCTCGCCGCCCGCGCGATTGATCAGCGTCTCGCTGCGCTGCACCGGGACTTGTTCGTGCAGTCCAATCCGATCCCTGTAAAATGGGGCGCAGTCGAGTTGGGGCTCTGCGGGGTTGGTATCCGACTCCCCTTGACCTGGCTCTCTGAGCCTTACCATGCGCGTGTGCGCTCAGCCCTGCAACAGGCGGGTGTCCTTTGATTCGGGACAGCGTACACGCGGTCCGCCCCGCCTATCCATCGAGAGGCCCAAGACCTTGAGACCCTCCTGTGTCCTGGGCGGCCCCGCCGTCCTGTTGCTTCTGTCATTGCCGGTCGTCTACGGGATGGCCGGATGTAGTTCCGCCACGCTCCAAGAGATGCTGCCTGGTCAGAGCGTCGCCTATAAAAAGAGTCGCCTGGCCGAGGAGAACCTGGAACTGCCCCCGGATCTGAAGAGCGCGAACTTCGACGACGCAATGGATGTCCCGACGGCCGGCGGCGGTGCCACCTATTCGCAGTACGCGGGCGGTCGTGCCCAGCGGCAGCAGGCTGGCCAGCCAGCCGCGGGCAGCGGCGCGGTCCTGCCGGCGGTTGAGAACGTGGAATTGCGCCGCAGCGGCGATTCGCGTTGGCTGGAGGTTGGGGCAATCCCGCCGGCGGTCTGGCCGCGCGTGGTGGCGTTCTGGCGGGAGCAGGGCATTCTGCTGGTCGACCAGAATCCGGCGGTCGGGGTGATGAAGACCGATTGGATCGAGAACCGGGCGGAGGTTCCGACCGATTTCGTCACCAAGATGATTCGCAAGGTGGCCGATGGCCTCTATGCGACGGCCACCCGTGACCAATATACCGTTCGCATGGAGGCCGGCTCCAAGCCGGGGACCACGGAGGTCCATCTGACGCACAAGGGAATGGAGGAGAAGATCGAGACCGGCACCCTGGGTGACAGTAAACGCACCGTCTGGCAGCCCGGCAAAAACGATCCCGGTAAGGAAGCCGAGATGATGCGCCGCCTGATGCTGTACTTGGGTGCGCCCAACAAGAAGGCAGCGGCCGCATTGGCCGTCGCAGCGCCCACCAATGCCGGCACCGGCGCGCGACCGGGGGGCGGCAGTTCGCATCTGGTGAGTGATGGCGGTGCGCCGGTGCTGGTGATCGCGGACGAGTTCCAGCGTGGCTGGCGAACCACCGGTGCGGCCCTGGATCGCGCGGGATTCGCGGTGAAGGATCGGGACATGAGCCGCGGTGTCTATTTCGTGCGCTATGAGGATGCGGACGCCGGGGCGGCGGCGAAGAAGCGTACCTGGGGGGACCGCTTGGCCTTCTGGCGCAAGTCCGAAATCGATCCGGTGAAGGAATATCAGATCAAGGTGGAAGGCAGTGGCCAGGAGACGCGTGTCAGTGTCCTGGGTGCCAGCGGCAAACGCGATGCGTCACCATCCGCGCAACGGATCCTCACCCTGCTCCAGGGCGAGATCAAGTAAGACCGACCCGGGGCTGCGGCAGTGCCGCCGCCCCGGGGTAGGATTTTAGTTGGGTCAGGCGCCCATCGCGCCTGCCCGTATCTCAAGAACGCCCTACCGCAAGACCCCTGACCATCCTGCTTGTCAGTCCCAGTCACCCAGTGCCCGACCTGAGCGTTCCTTGATGTTCCGCCATTTACTCGTTGTTTGTACCGGAAACCTCTGCCGCAGTCCACTGGCGGAGGCGCTGTTGCGTGTGCGTCTGGCGCGTGCCGGGAGGACGATCGAGGTCGCCTCGGCCGGGCTGATGGCGGGCCTGCGCGATCCGGCGGATGAGACAACCTGTCTGGTGGCGGCGGAGCATGGATTGGACCTCTCGGCCCATGAGTCCAGGGTGATCACACCCGAGTTGATTCGCTGGGCAAACCTGGTGCTGGTGATGGAACAGGCGCAGCGTCGTCACCTGCTGGAATTGGCCCCAACCGCCGCCGGCAAGGTCTATCTGCTGGGGCACTGGTCCGGGGGCGAGATCGCAGACCCCTATGGCCGTGGCCGCGATGCCGGCGAGACGGCCTACAACCAGATCGAGGCCGCCGTGGATGCCTGGCTGGCCAGGTTGTAAGCAAAGGAGCCTTTGACCAGCCGGTCGAGCGGCAGGCGTCGCCCCGGCTGGGCCTGCCGCTCTTGCTGAAGTCATTTCAACAGCTGGGCTTGCCGTGGCGGCCGGGGCCGCCGACCCTGACCGCGCCCGGGCACCAGTGCTCGCGCTCGGCACCTGAGCCCCACCCCAGGATCAAGGTAGAATCGCCCGCCAGCCACTCCTGTTGGGCAGCAGCAGCATCGGTATGTCCCGCTGCTTAGCGGGATCTGTTCCGCACTGATATTCAAGCAGATTGCGCGCACCGTCATGGTCCATGTCGCCCCGTGCATCGTCGAGCAGCGGGTCGAGTCCGTGGGCAACCTCCCAACCATCTGGCATACCGTCGGCGTCGCTGTCCGGATTGCGTGGGTTGGTGCCGTAGGCGATCTCGTCCGTAGTGCTCAAACCGTCGCCGTCCTCGTCCAGGTCGCAGGCGTCGCCCAGGCCGTCCCCGTCGAGGTCCCCCTGCGCGGGATTGGCAACTGTTGGGCAGTTGTCCTGCGCATCGAGAATGCCGTCTGCGTCCATGTCGTTCATGGTACTGCCCAGGTTCGCGATCGGTTGGCCCGCGGCGTTCGTGACCAGCGCCGGTAGGCGCTGATCGACCCCGACGACGCCGCTGCCGAGCTGGCCGTCGCTGTTGTCGCCCCAGGCCAGCAGGGTGCCGTCGTTGAGGAGTGCCAGGCTGTGGTAGCCGCCCGCCGCGATGACCCGCACCCCGGTGAGACCGCCCCCGGCGGCGTTATGGACTGCGCCCGCGCTGGCGCGGTTGACCCAGTTGCCGTCGCCCAACTCACCCTGGCTGTCTTCGCCCCAGGCCAGCACGCCCCCGGTCCAGGTCAAGGCCAGACCATGACGCCAGCCCCCGGCGATGGTAGCGATGGCGTTCAACGGGCTATATCCGGTATCGACGACCGGCAGTGGGAAACCACGGCCGCGGGTGCTGCCATCTCCCAACTGGCCGTAGCCGTTATAGCCCCAGGCCAACACCCGGCCATCGGCCAGACGCGCCAAGGTGAAATCGCCCTGGGCCGACAGGCCCGTCACCGTGGCGAGCGGTCGGTGCGCGGCATCGAGCGCCGCCACCGCCCGGTAATGGGTGGTGCTGGTATCGTCGCCGAGCTGCCCGGAGCCGTTGGCACCCCAGCCGAGCAGCTGCCCGTCGCCCTTGAGTCCGAGGGCGTGGTTGCTGCCGGCACCGATGGCGACGATCCGTGTGATCGCCCCGCCGTTCTGCTCCAGCAGCAGGCGCGGTGCGGTGCTTTGGGTGGTACTGCCGTCGCCCAACTGCCCGTACCCGTTGTAACCCCAGACGAGTACGGTGCCGTCGGCGCGCAAAGCCAGGCTGAAGTAGTCTCCGGCGGCAAGCGCGATGATCCCCGCCAAGGGGTGGCCCAGGCCGTCACCTACTGCGACTGGCGCGCTGCGGCTGGTGGTGGTGCCGTCGCCCAATTGGCCATTGCTGTTATAGCCCCAAGCCCAGACACTGCCGTCCCGCGTCAGCGCCAGGCTGTGGTGTAGCCCGGCCGCCAAACCGATGATATTGCTTAGGCCCGGGACCTGCTTCGGATTGGCTTTGCTGACCGTGGTGCCGTCGCCCACTTGTCCGTAGGCGTTGTAACCCCACGCGAGCACCGTCCCGTCGCGCCGCAGCGCCAGGCTGTGATAACCGCCGGCGGCGATCGGCTGGCCCTGGCGCGCCGGGGCGACGCCCGGATCGGAATCGTGCATGAACTCATCCCCGTCACTCACACCGTCGCCGTCGCTGTCGCGGTCCGCGGTGCCGCTCAGGTTGCCGAAATGGGACCGTTCCCACTCATCCGACAAGCCGTCGTGATCGGTGTCGGAGCGATAGCGTGCGTCGTAGGGGAAGGCATCGCTCAGGTCGGGTGCGCCATCGCCGTCGCTGTCAGTCGCACCGGGCTGGCCGACGTTGCCGATGTTCTCCAGGTTGCCGTCCCACACCGCAACCGCCTGTGGCCGGTCCCACTGGGTGCCATCCCCGACCTGTCCGTAACCGTTGTCGCCCCAGCCCAGCAGGGTTCCGTCAGCGCGCGATGCCAGGTTGTGGGAACCGCCCGCGGCGATGACCTGCACCTGTGACGGCTGATTGCCATTGACATCAATGACACTCGCCGGCGAGCGCCGATCGGTCCAACCGCCGTCCCCCAGTTGCCCTTGGTCGTTGCGGCCCCAAGCGAGCAGGTGGGTGGTGGTGTCCAGGGCGAGGCTGTGGTTCTGCCCGGCGGTGATCGCCCGGACCCCCTGCAATGGAAATCCGTTCGCGTCCGTGACCCACGCGGGCAGGTAACGGTTCGTCAGGCTGCCGTCACCGAGCTGTCCAAAGCCGTTGTAACCCCAGGCGAGCGCGTGGCCGTCCCGGTTCAATGCCAGACTGTGGCTGCCCCCGGCGGCAATGGCGACGATGCCGGTCAGCGCCTGGTAACCGTCTGCGAGGACGAGCCGCGCCCGTGTGCGGCCGGTCGTGGTGTTGTCGCCGAGTTGGCCGTAGCCGTTGTAGCCCCAGGCCAACACGCGCCCGTCGCGCTTCAGGGCCAGGCTGTGGTCGGTGCCGAGCGCGATGGCACTGATGCCAACGAGGGGGCTGCCGTTGGCATCGCGCACCTGCTGCGCCAGGCTGCGGTTGGTGTTGGTGCCGTCGTTGAGCTGGCCGTTGCTGTTGGCGCCCCAGGCCCAGAGCGTGCCGTCAGCCGCCAGCGCCAGACAATGGTTGGCCCCCACGCCAATGGCGATGATGCCGACGAGCGGGTTGCCGGAGGCGGTCAGCACCGCAACCGGAAGCGGGCTGCTGGTCGTGGTCCCGCGGCCGAGTTGTCCGTAGCCGTTGTAGCCCCAGGCCCAGACCCGTCCGTCCGCGGACAGCGCGAGGCTGTGATTGTCGCCGACGGCCAGGGCGCGGACGTTCGACAGCCCGGTGATACGCACCGGGAAGGCGCGATTGACGCTCGTCCCATCACCGAGCTGGCCATAACCGTTGTAACCCCAGGCCAGGATGCTGCCGTCGTGCTGTAGCGCCAGGCTGTGGTTGAGGCCGCTGGCGATGACGCCGGAGGCTGCGATCGGTGGGGCGACCCGCGGGTCGGAGCCGTGGTCCTGCTCGTCGCGGTCGCTGATGCCGTCGACGTCGCTGTCCGTGGTGCCGTTGGCCGCGGTCAGGTTGCCGAAATGGGCCAGTTCCCATTCGTCCGCCAAGCCGTCGTGGTCCGTATCGCTGCGGTAGCGGGCATCGTAAGGGAAGGCATCGGTTGCATCGGGCACGCCGTCGCCGTCGCTGTCGAGCGTCGGGTCGGCCGCGTCGCCTGGCTGACCGACGCGCGAGAGCGGATCGCCGTTGCCGTCGCGCACCGCGACCGCCCACGGTTCATCGGTGCTCGTGCCGTCACCGAGCTGCCCGTTGCTGTTGTCGCCCCAGGCGACCAGGGTGCCGTCCGCCAAGAGCGCCAGATTGTGATAGCCACCGGCCGCGATTAGCCGAACCCCGGCCAGTTCACCACCGGACTGGTTGCGTACGGCACCCGCACTGAAGCGATTGGCCCAGTTGCCGTCACCCAACTGGCCCTGGCTGTCCTCACCCCAGGCGAGCAGGCGGCCGGTCCGGGTCAGGGCCAGACTGTGATGCCAACCCCCGGTGAGCGCGGCGATGGCAGTCAAGGGAACGTAGTCGCCATTGAGCGTTGGCAGCGGGTAGCCGCGGGCGCGCGTGCTGCCGTCGCCCAACTGACCGTAGCCGTTGTTGCCCCAGGCCAGGGCATGGCCATCGGCGCGCCGCACCAGGGTGAAGTCGCCCTGGGCCGACACGCTGACGACCGTCGCGAGCGCCTGGTGCTCGGCATCGAGCGCCGGTATCGCCCGGTAACGTCCGGTATTGGTATCGTCGCCGAGCTGGCCGGAACCATTGGCGCCCCAGCCGAGCAGCTGCCCGTTGGCCTTGAGCGCGACGCCGTGGTTGCTGCCGGCGCCGATGGCGATGATCCCCGTGATCGCCCCACCGTTCTGCTCCCGCAGCAGGCGCGGTACGCTGCTTTGGGTGGTGCTGCCGTCGCCCAACTGCCCGTAGCCGTTGTAACCCCAGGCCAGCACCGTGCCGTCGGCACGCAGCGCCAGGCTGAAGGAATCACCGGCGGCCATTGCGATGATCCCCACCACCGGGTTGCCCAGGCTGTCGCGCACCGCCACCGGGGTGCTGCGATTGGTGGTACTCCCGTCCCCCAGTTGGCCGTTGGCGTTGTAACCCCAGGCCCAGAGATGGCCATCGCGCCCCAACGCCAGGCTGTGGTACTGCCCGGCCGCCACCGCGATGATGTTGCTCACACCCCCGATCAGCTTCGGACTGCCTTGATCGGCGTTGCCGCCGTCGCCCAGTTGACCATAATAATCGGCGCCCCAGGCGAGCACGGTCCCGTCGAGACGCAGCGCCAGGCTGTGGTATCCACCGGCGGCCAGCGGTTGGCCCCGGCGCGCGGGACTGACGCCCGGGTCTGAGCCGTGGGCGAATTCATCCGCATCGCTCACGCCGTCGGCGTCACTGTCGCGGTTGGCGGCGGCGGTCAGGTTGGCGAAGTGGGCCTGCTCCCATTCGTCCGGCAGACCATCGCGATCGCTGTCGGTGCGATAGCGTGCGTCGTAGGGGAAGGGGTCGCTGCTGTCCGGTGTGCCGTCAGCGTCGCTGTCGGCCAGACCGGCCTGACCCAGGTTGTCGATCCGCTCCAGATTCCCGTCCAAGACCGCGACTGCCGCCGGCCGGTCCCACTGGGTGCCGTCGCCAACCTGCCCTGAGACATTGTCGCCCCAGGCCAGCAGGGTTCCCTCAGCCCGCAGGGCCAGGCTGTGGCCGCTGCCCGCGGCGACGCGCACCGCATTGGTCACTCCGGCGATGGCCACCGCGACGCTCGAATAGTCCAGGATATGGGCGCCGAGCTGCCCGTTGTCGTTGATGCCCCAGCTCAGCACGGCCCCACCCGCCGTGATCGCGAGGCCATGGTCCCGCCCCGCGGCGAGGTCGGTGATCGCGCCCAGCGGGAACTGATCGTCCCCGAAGGTCCGATCCGCCCGGGGGCGATTGGTGGTGGAGCCGTCTGCGAGTTGGCCCTGACCGTTGTAGCCCCAGGCCAGCACCTCGCCGCCGCTGGTCAGGGCCAGGGCGTGATTGCGGCCCGCGGCAAGCTTGGCCACCGCGCTCAGTGGTAAGCCGTTGCGGTCGATCGCCGGCACCGGGCGGTAGCGGGTCACGGTGGTTCCGTCACCGAGTTGACCATAGCCGTTATAGCCCCAGGCCAGGACCTTGCCGTCCGCACGCAGGGCCAGATTGAAGTTGTCACCCGCCGCGATCCGCACGATGCCGCTGATCTCCACCCCATTGGCGTCGCGCACCCGTTGGGCCGCCGACGTGCTCGTGGTGTCCCCGCTGCCGAGTTGGCCATAGCCGTTGTAGCCCCAACTCCAGACGGTCCCGTCGGCGCGCAGTGCCAGGCTGTGGTACTGGCCGGCCGCGATGGCGATGATCCCGGTCAGCGGCGCGCTGCTCGCGTCGCGCACCTGCACGGGCAACGACCGGCCGGTCGTGCTGGCGTCCCCCAACTGGCCGTAGCCGTTGTAGCCCATGGCCCAGACGCGGCCGTCGGCGGTCAGGGTCAGGCTGTGATTCTCGCCGGCCGCCAGGGCCCGCACATTCGTGAGCGCGGAGATCAACAGCGGGAACGATTGGGCGTTGGTGGTTCCGTCGCCCAACTGGCCATAGCCGTTGTAGCCCCAGGTCAGGACCCCGCCGTCGTGCCGTAGCGCCAGGGAGTGGGACCCGCCGGCGGCGATCACCGCATCGGATTGAATCGGGGGCGCAACGCGGGGGTCCGAGTTGTGTGCCAGTTCCTCCACGTCCGCGACCCCATCGCCGTCGCTGTCGGTGGCCGCCCCGGCCGTGGTCAGGTTGCCGAAGTGGGCCAACTCCCACTCATCCGCGAGCCCGTCGGCGTCCGTGTCGCTCTGATAGCGCGCATCGAAGGGGAAGCGATCAGCGGCATCGGGCACGCCGTCGCCGTCGCTGTCGAGGTTGGGGTCAGTCGACGGAGCCCCGACCGGCCGGATGGGCACCAACCCGGCATCCAGTACCCGGCTGGGGGTGCGGCGGTCGCTCAGGGTCCCGTCGCCCAGCTGATACTGACCATTCTTGCCCCAGGTATAGGCGGTCCGGTCCGCCGCCACCGCCAGGCTGTGCTCAAAACCGGCTGCGACCCCGGTGATACCCGTGAGCCCGATCGCAGTCGGGGTCGCCCGGTCAGTCGCCGAGCCGTCACCGAGTTGACCGACGTTGTTGCGGCCCCAGGCCAGTACGGCGCCGCCGGTGGTCAAGGCGAGGCTGTGCGACTCGCCCGCGCTGATCGCCTGCAACCCGGTCACCGGGGCGCCTAGCGCGTCCATCACCGGCATCGCATGGTGCAGGTCCAGCATCGAGCCGTCTCCCACCTGACCATAGGTATCGCGGCCCCAACCCACCAGGGTCTCGTCCGCGCGCAGGGCCAGCGCGTGGGTGAAACCCGCGGCAATCGCCTGGATGCCGGTGATCGGCCGGCTGCGTGCACCGAGCACGCGCTGGGGCAGGGCGCGGCTGGTGCTCGTATCGTCCCCGACCTGACCGTAATAGTTGTAGCCCCAAGCCCAGACGGTGCCGTCGCTGCGTAGGGCCAGGCTGTAGTTCTCGCCCGCCGCGATGGCGATGATGCCGCGCAACGGTTGGCCGGCCCCGTCTTGCACGCGCACGGGGTTAGCCTTACTGACTGTGGTGGCGTCGCCCAGTTGGCCGTATCCGTTATAGCCCCAGGCCAGCAGGGTGCTGTCGCCCATCAATGCGAGGCTGTGGTGGGCGCCCGCGGCGACCGCCACGACCCCGGTCAGGGGGGTGCCGGATGCATCCGTGACCACCACCGGGTAGGGGCGACGGGTATAGGTGCCGTCGCCGAGTTGGCCGTACCCGTTGTAGCCCCAGCCGAGCACCCGGCCGGTCGACGCCAGTGCAAGCGAGTGGTCGGTTCCTGCGGCGACGGCCACCGCAGTCACCAGTTGATCGGTGGCGGTCAGCCGCACGAAGCCGGCAAAACCACGATTGCTCTGGGTACCATCCCCGGTCTGCCCGTTGCTGTTGAACCCCCAGCCCCAGACGCGGCCATCGGCCCGCTGGGCCAGGTTATGATCCGAGCCGGCCGCGATGGGTGCGCTCGGCAGGCGCGCCGGCACCAGTTTCGGATTCGCGTCGTACAGGAACTCGTCCTTGTCCGAACTGCCGTCACCGTCATAGTCCGAGGTGGCGGTCGCCGTCGTCAGGTTGCCGAATTGAGCGATCTCCCAATTGTCCGCGATACCGTCGCCGTCGGTGTCGGCACTATAGCGGCGGTCATCGGGGAAGACATCGGTGGTATTGGGTACGCCATCGCCGTCCCGGTCCGTGTCGCAGACATCGCCGAGCCCATCACCGTCCTGGTCGTATTGATCGGCGTTCGCCGTGGTCGGGCAATTATCGATATTATCGAAGACCCCGTCGCGATCGGTGTCGAGTCGCCCAAACAGCGACTTGGTCGTGCTGCTGACGGCGCCGTGCGTATCGGTGACCTCCAGACAGACGCGGACCTCGCCTGCGGTGCTCACGGTCACGGTTGTGGTGGTGCTGGTCGCCTCGACCGAGCCATTACAGCCGAGATCCCATTTGCGCGAGGCGATGGGGTCATCGGTCGAGATCGAGGCATCCGTGAGCGTCGCGGTGAAAGAGACGATGGCCTCGCTCACACTGGCATTGATCACCGCGGTCGGGGGTTGGTTAAGGGTAGTGAAGGTCCAGGGACCGCTGGCCGACTCGCCGCCCTGGCTGTCGCGCGTGACCAGCTTCCAGGTATAGGTTGCGAGCGGCGCCAGTGGGATCGGCGGGGTGTAGGTGCTGGCCCAGCCGCTATACACCAGCGGCGGATCGGTATCGGTGCCAAGATAGAGATAATAGACCAGGCGGTCGCCGGAATCGGTGTCGGTGGCATCGCTCCAGTCGATGACCGTGCTGGTGTCAACGTTGATTGCGCCGTTCGCCAGGGTCGGCGTCACCGTGCCCGG
>CAILVI010000274.1 GCA_903837595.1 uncultured Thiodictyon sp. | reverse complement strand
GGCTTCATTGCCTACAGCCACCTGGTACCAGTGCTCGATCCCTTCGCCCGGGTACTCTACTACGGTGGGCTCTTCATGGCGCTGTTGCTCTTCACCCAGGCTGGTCGCTTCCTCAAACTGCGGTTCTTCCTCTCTTGGTGGGCCTATTCATTCCCGCTGGCAGCGATCAGCATCGCGAGCCTGGTGATGTTCGAACGTACCGGCGCCGATTTCTACCGCTATCTGGGGCTGGGCCTCTTGACCTTGCTGACCGTGATCGTCGCGTTCCTGCTGGTACGAACCAGCATCGCCGTCTGGCGACAGGCCATTTGCGTACCTGGTCATTAGCCCATAGCGCCACGACTTTCCAGGTCGACTGTCGCCCTAACCGGGGCACCCCCTAACAACCCCTACCCATTGACTCATAACAAGATGCAGCAATACCATATTCGACTGTGGGACTTGCCCACCCGGCTGTTCCATTGGCTACTGACGACCTTGGTCGCAGGCGCCTTTCTGACCGGACTGACAGGCGGGAGCTGGATAGTTTGGCATGGTCGCCTGGGACTGCTTATTCTCGGACTCCTGACGTTCCGACTGGTGTGGGGCTTGGTCGGCTCTACCTATGCACGTTTCAGTCAGTTCGTTCCCGACCCCCGGACCCTGCTCAACTATCTCCGCGGCGGTTGGCAGGGGATTGGTCACAATCCACTTGGCGCACTGTCGGTCCTGGTGCTACTCGGCATCTTGTTGCTGCAGACCCTCAGCGGTCTATTTGCCAACGATGACATCGCGTTCAACGGGCCGCTTCAGGATTTGGTCACGAAGCGCACGAGTGACTGGTTGACTGGCTTACACCGCCAGGCCATTTGGGTCATCGGGGCACTGATCACCCTGCATGTCGCGGCCGTACTCTTCCATACGCATGTCCATAAAGACGATTTGATAACGCCGATGGTGACCGGGATCAAGCCGGTCACGGCGCCGGGCGCACGGGGCGCAACTGGGGGCGGGTGGCTGGCGCTGATCACGGCGCTGGCGGTGGCGATCCTGGTGATATGGATTGCCGCCGGAGGACTCTTGCCGCCCCCGCCGCCGATCGCACCGGTACCCACCTGGTGACATCAAGCCGCCCGGATGGGCGGCTCGCCGGGCCAAGCCGAAACCACATTCAATCCTTGGCGCGGAACTGATCGTGACACGCCTTGCAACTCTTACCCAAATCACCAAAGGCGGTTTTCACTGCAGCCGCATCGCCGGTCGCAGCAACCTTGGCCAGATTATCAGCCGCAGCGACGAAGTTACCGGCAAGCTTACCGACCTCCGGCATTTTCTCGAAAAACTCCGGCTTGACATTGGTGTGCACGTCGCCGATGTCTTTATCAGTGCCCGGACCATAGAGCGCGCCCATGCCGGAGTTCGCAATCGCAGCAATGACGTTAGCGGACGCCGTAACCTGCTTTGCATCAAAGCTCCCTTCCAGGTTGGCCTTGATCTTGCCCATGTTCCAGCTCATGAAGCGGTAACCGGCTTGGCGGATCTGGATCTGGTCCGCGGGTTTGACATCAGCAGCCAGCGCCACGCCAGACAGGGCAACGGCGAGCACTCCAACTGTGAAACGAGCGTTAATGTATTTCATGTCTATTCTCTATACTCAGTGAGGTTTGGCGGATCAATCACCCAGGATAGCCGGTTGCGGCTCCTAGAGCGAGCCATTTTAGACTATGCTTACGACCTTTAGTATCTTGATCGTGATGATCATCGCCTTGATTCCAGCGAGTGTACATCTTGGTTTTCGTGCGCCCCGCATTCGGGAAACCGGATCGCCGGCAGATTACGGCCTCGCCTTTGAAGCGCTACGCATCCCCACGGTACGCGGCCGGCAGTTATTCGGCTGG
>CAILVI010000273.1 GCA_903837595.1 uncultured Thiodictyon sp. | reverse complement strand
GTAGGAGCGGCCCCCCGGCCGCGACGGGTTGCCGCTGGCGACTCGATATCCTCGTTCCCGATGAACCTGCTGGATGGCCCGGGTGCCGATGCGCTTGGTTCTGGATAATCCGAGCGCAGTGCACGCTCAGGAGTCACCCAGCGACCGCACCGCTCATCTACCAGGCAGGGTGGCGCGCCAACCGCCCGGGCTGGGCAGGCAATCCCAGCAGAAGGATGGCGTCGCATCACAGACATCACCCAGTCCGTCGTGGTCCGCATCCACCTGGTTGGGATTGGCGACCAATGGGCAGTTGTCGGCCCCATCCGGCACTGCATCACCGTCGTCGTCGGCATCACAGGCATCGCCCTGACCATCGCCATCGGTATCACGCTGATCGGGATTGAACGCCTGTGGGCAGTTGTCGGTCGCATCCGGCAATCGGTCGCCGTCCTGATCAACCGGCGTCGGGTTGGAAACGGTGATCGGGGTGGCGGCGAAATCATAACCCAGCGCACTGGAGCTGGAACTAAAACGGACCTGGGTACTCGCACCGACGGGGAGCTTGGAGACGAAGACCGCCTGATACAGCAGGGTTGGCAGGGCGGCCCCCGGCCATTGCCCGACGAAGCTCAACCACATCGTATTGATGTAACAGTCGGTCGCGGGGTCGCCGTCCAAATCAGTCGTGTCGGCCTGACACAGACTGTCCTGGCTGAAGAAATCCTTGGCTAGCCGATTGCTGATGCCCGCAAACTGTAGCTTCGTCGAGTCCCAATGCAGGCGCAGCCCGAGTCCCAGCAAGTCCTGGCGATGGTCGCTGGTGTCGTACTCGACGCGCAGGGCCAACAACGCTCCGTTGACGACTGTCAAGGCGGTCGGCGACGGCATAACGATCTGGCGTGTCGTGCCGGACGCGCCCGCGTAGGTCACGGTGAGCGTGTCGGTACCGACATTGCCCGCGGCATCCTGCGCACTTACGGTGATGAGGTTGATGCCGCTTACCAGCGCGATCCCGCTGATGCTCCAACTGGTGGTGCCGCTGGCGATACCACTTCCGCCGCGGTCGTTGGTCCAGGTCACTGCCGTTATGCCACGGTCGTCCGTGGCGGTGCCGCTGAGGCTGAGCGGGGTGCCGGGGGCGCTGTAGTCCACGCCGCTGGTGGGGCTGACGATCACGATCGTCGGAACCGCGGTGTCGGGAGCCCAGCGCTGGGTCATCGCATAGGCCGCCGAGGTCATGCCCGAGTAGTGGCCGGGGCGCCCGATCCAACCCGTCATCGTATAGCTTGGCGATATCACGACAGCGGCCCCCGAGGTCGGGGCATCGCGGCCCAGCTGATACGCGGCGCTCGCTTGCCCCATGAGCAAGGGCGCGGGGGCATTGGCCATGACTCCCTGTCCGATCGCGGACCCGGCCCCCAAGAGGCACAAAACCAAGGCGGAAAATGCACGGCAACCAGTGTTCATCGCACTTGCTCTTGTTATTTCACGACGGCGGCACACGGCCGGCAGGGATTCATCGCATCGCGGACCGCGGCCGGCTTAGGTAGCATAGCCCGGCTCGCCGACGCATCCGGAGACGCTCGGATAAACCGACCCCGCCGCGTGATCATCAGGTCCAGGGTGAGGGGCCGCGTATGCCATCAGGGCAGCACGATGTTATTCTGAACCCAATTGTAGATGCCATTATCTGTGACACCCAATTGTGTGGCGCGAACCAGGTTGTCGGTTACGATCGTCTTGAAGTTTCCAACATAGATAATGGCATAACTGCCTTTCATAAAACTGTTACCGGATATCTTCAATGTTTGGTAAGTGCCGGTTGGTGAACCAGTTACCAGGATCGCAGACTGATCTCCTGGCTGCACGATAAACGTATTGTCGGAAATAATGAAATTCCGCCACCAATTATCGGTCGCCTGAATCCAGATTATGCTGCCCTCAGTCGCCAACAAATCTTGGAAGTGATTATCGGAGACGAGCACCTGCCCAAAAACGGCATTAGGGAGTTGCACGGAGCATCTCGTGCAGAAATTTTCAGAAAAAACGCTGCCAGAAGACAGGGTCGCCTTGGTGTCGCGGAAGCGATTGCCACGCGCACGCCCAACCGACAACTGTGTATCGCCGACATCGCTGTCCTGCAAGCGCTCGACTTTGACATTCGAACTCAGGATGCTCATCGACGAAATGGTGGAAATACTGTAATTGACGCCGAGTTGAACGCTGTTCATAACGCCGCCAATGAAGGTACCACCAAATATCGAGAGTGCACCTGGTCCAAAACGGCCGGCAATAAACGTGGGATCGACGCCGTCGAAGATGACGTTGTTGCCGAATTCGCATCCTTGAAAAGTGGCATTAATGGAATAAACTCGAACATTTTCGAAATAGGTGTTGGCGATCACCGCGTACCTGCCGAGGTCGATCTGCTCGGTACCGGTTCCAATAAAGCCACCGCCCTGGATGTGTAGATTGTCTTTGTTCAGCGCCCGGGTATAACCGGATACGCTCGCGAGGCTGATGCGCTCACGCAGTTGCACCATGCTCCCCGGTGTGACCGTGACGCTCCCGATGTTGCTCGCATCGACGACGGTGACGGCCTGGGCGGGCGCCGCGGCCGCGGCGATGGTGATCGCATTGGCCGCGGCGCTAATGGTGATGCCGGTGCCGCCTTGTACCGTGACTGCATCGGTCAGACCGTTGACCGATTTCACCACCTGCGCACCGGCGATCTCGTTGCCGGCAACGCAGCCGGTACAGGTCAGACCCGCGGCATCGCCGCCCTTGGTCGCGCTGGCAGCATACGGGAATGCAACGTCGGCGCTGGCGATCGTGCCGTCGGCGACCTTGGTGCCGTCAACGGCGTCGGCCGCAATCATTGCCGTGGTGACCCCCCCGCTCGGGATGGACAGCGCGACCGTGCCGGACGTGCCGCCGCCCGCCAGTCCCGCGCCCGCCGTCACCCCGCTGATACCGGACGTTCCGGCCGCGTCCGCGCCACATTGCCAGGCGGTGCCGCTCCATTTGGCGATCTGACCGGAGGCGCAACTCAGAGACCCGAGCGTATCGCGGTCGTTCTCCGCGCTGAGCGCGCGATAAGCATAGGGAACGCTGGTCAACAGACGTCGGGGAGTCATCTCGGCGTCGTTGTTGACCGTGACACCGATGTAAACCGGACTGGCGAAGTCGAGCGCGATCGGTCCCAGGTCCTGCTCGAGAAAGCCCGCGGTGGCGGTCACCGGATAGGTGCCGGTCCACAGCGGGGTGGTCGCAGTCGCGGACGCGTAGAGCTTGAACGTCACCGTGACATTGCCCTGAACCGCCTTGCCCGCCGCGTCGGCGAGATAACCTTGGTAGTTGATCACCTGCGGCACTGCGGCGAGCGCCGTGCTGCCGCCGAGGTACGCCAGTAACAACCAGGCGGCACGGGCGAATCGAACCGCGCGGGGGCGGCGGGGCGTCGTGTGCTGCGGCGCAAGCGTTGGGTTCATTTCACTTTCCTCGGACTAATAAGGTAGCGGCAAGGGGCGCCATGGCACTCAGAAATGGGAAATTTAGGTTCAGGGCTCGCAATTGCAGCAGATCCGCCGCCCTACTTGCCGTTCGGATTGTAGTTCAACGGCCTGTAGACATAAAAGAACGCCTTATAATTCTGCTCTTCATTGATAGCGCCAAGTCGCCGGCTGTCATTGTAAGACTGATATGTCACTTCAATCTTGTTATACCCGAAGCGCGTATAGTAATCGTAGGAGGTTACAATCATCGCATGATCAATGACATGACTCCGTCGCCGATGGTGTCAATTTTTCCGTCCTTGTTGACATCGATACCCCAGTCCGCAAATATTATATCCCCCACCTGAACCTTATTGTAGTCCATAAAGGCTCTTGCGGTATCGTAGGTAATAAGCTGGAAATGAACTCCGCGGTACTCAGGTTTGTTCGACTTGGCGTATTCATATAATTTGTTTGCCCCAGTCCACGCCGGCCCCCGTTGACTGTCGCTGCGATAATATCAAGCCAGGCTGCAGTTGGCGCAGCCAAAATCCGTGTCGAACTCATATCGGTTATCAAAAACAGTTCTCATGACATCGCTTTTTATGAAGCCCGCAATCAAGGCTTGGCTCACGAAATTCGTGCAGTTGCCGCCTTCTAGAATAGAGAAGTTGCGAAACGGGTTCCCTGTCGTGGTGCCGGCCGCATAAGGTTGGCGATAATTCTTGATGGCGTACTTGGCAGCCCATGACCCATCGTATGCCTTGAATACATCAGCGCTTACGGCGCTTGAAAGAGCAAATACCGCTCCGATCGCAGCCACCTTGTTTACTAACTTCATTCCGATTCTCCAATTAATCGAAGCCTTTAAGCACAGTCGCACGATCGAGCGGTTCGAGCGAAATTCATAGCCCGCGCGAGTCGGCTCCGGGCGGGGCCGATATTGCCGCAGCCTCAGGGAATTCGCATCGGACAGCTGTCTGAGTTCGACGAACCGGACCGACCCTATCTCGTTCGCCTGCTGTCAGGAGCGACCCAGGGCCCGCGCAAAGCCATTGTCGGTCGCTCAACTAACCCCACCTTCGGGGTAGTTGAAAAGCAGGCTAGACCTTGAACGCAAAGCTGTCAAGCGACAGCGAAAGATTCGTTCCCTCTGGCACCGGCATGTTAAGAATCTTAACGAATCGGGCGGCGTTAAACCCGCTCCCTCTCAACCGCTGGATGACGCTCCGGACCAGGCAGTCCATCGCGCCCCGTGCGCACCAGCACCCCTCAGACTCCAGGCTCCAATGCGATCTGCCCATCCCGCACAAGCACATGCACCTGGCTGCCGTCAGGACACTCGCCAGTGACCATCTTCATAGCCAGCGGGTTCTCCAACTGGCGCTCCACTTCGCGGCGCAGCGGCCGGGCGCCGTAGATGGGATCGAAGCCGTCGGCGGCGAGCTTGTCGAGTACGGCGTCGTCGACCACGACCTCGATCTGGTGCCCGGCCAGGCGTCCCACCAGCTCATCGACAAAGAGCTGGGCGATCGCGCGCACGTCTACCGGCTCCAGGTAGCGGAAGACGATCACATCGTCCAGCCGATTGAGGAACTCGGGCTTGAAGAATCTGCGCACCTCGTGCATCACCAGGTCCCGCGCCTCCGTATAGCTGGGGGTGACGGACTGGACAAAGCCGATCGGGCGCTTGTCCAGCGACAGGCTCTCCGTGCCGAGGTTGGAGGTCCCGATCAGGATGGTGTTACGGAATGAGACGGTGCGACCCTGGGCGTCGGTCAGGCGGCCATCCTCCAGGATCTGGAGTAGCATGTTGAAGACGTCCGGGTGGGCCTTCTCCACCTCGTCGAGCAGGACCACCGTATAGGGATTGCGCCGCACCCGCTCGGTGAGCTGGCCGCCCTCGCCATAGCCGATGTAGCCCGGGGGCGCGCCGATCATCTTGGAGACCTCGTGGCGCTCCATGTACTCCGACATGTCGAGCCGCACGATCCGCGTCTCGTCGTCCAATAGGAAGGCGGCCAGTGCCCGCGCCAATTCGGTCTTGCCCACCCCCGTGGGGCCAAGGAAGAGGAAGGAGCCGATGGGGCGTTGCGCTGCGGTGATGCCGGCACGGTTGCGCCGGATGGCGTCGGAGACTGCGCGCACGGCGTCCTCCTGCCCGACGATCCGCTGGTGCAGGTTCTCCTCCATGCGGGCGAGCTTGACGGCCTCCGTCTCCACCATGCGCGACACCGGGATGCCGGTCCAGCGGGACACGACCCGGGCGATGTCCTCGTGGTGGATATCCTGGTTCTCCTGTTCGCGGGCGGTCTCCCAGTCCTGACGGGCCGCGGCCAGGCGCTCCTCGAGCTTCAGGATCTCCATCTGCCGTTGCGCCACCTGCTCGAAGGCCTGGCCGTTGAAGGCGTCGGTCTTCTCGGCGAGCAGGCGTTGGCGTTCGCGCTCCAGGTCCCTCACCGCCTGGGGAATGGCGATCTGACGCAGATGCTTCTGGGCGCCGGCCTCGTCGAGCAGGTCGACCGCCTTGTCCGGCAATCGGCGGTCCGCGATATAGCGCTCGGCGAACTGGGCCGCGGCATCCAGCGCGTCCGTCGCGTAATGGACGTGGTGGTGGCCCTCGTAGCGCGGTGCGATCCCCCGCAGGATACGGATGGTCTCCTCGATCGACGGCTCACGCACCTGGATGGGGTGAAAGCGCCGCTCCAGGGCCTTGTCCGTTTCGACGAAGCGGTGGTACTCCTCGAGCGTATCGGCGCCGATGACTTGCAGCGTCCCCTGCGCCAGGGCCGTTTTCAGCAGGCTGGGGGCATCCATCCCGCCGGCCCCACCACCGGCGCCGACCACCGTGTGCAGCTCGTCGATGAACAGGATCACCTTGCCCTTGGCCTCGATCACGGCGTCGCGCACCGCCTTCAGCCGCTCCTCGAACTCACCGCGCATCTTGGCCCCGGCGATGATCTCACCCATGTCCAAGGCCAGCAGGCGTTTGTTGAGCAGGGTGTCGGGCACGTCCGCCCCGGCGATCCGGGCCGCCAGGCCCTCGACGATCACCGTCTTGCCGACCCCTGCCTCCCCGATCAGCGCCGGGTTGTTCTTCTTGCGCCTGGACAGGGTCTGGATCACCTGGGCGATTTCCTCCTCGCGCCCGATCACGGGGTCCAGCTCGCCGCGGCGGGCCATCTCGGTCAGGTCGCGCGTGTAGCGTTCCAGCACATCGGGTTCGGTTTCCGCGTCCTCGCCGTTGATGGTGCGACCGCCGCGAATCTCCCGGAGCGCCTTGCGCACCTGGTCGCGGTTGATGCCCTCCTCGCGCAGCAGCTCCGCGGTGTGGCCGGTCTTCGGATCGAACAGTGCGATGAACAGGGTGCCGGTGGAGATAAGGCTGTCGCCGAGGCTCTTGCCCTCCTCGTAGGCGATGCGAAAGAGCTCCGCCACCTCCTGGCTGACGACGATCTGGTTGGTCTGGACGGGGGCCGTGCGCTCGTACTGCTGGCGCACACGTCCCTTAAGGCGCTCGGTCGCCTCGTGGGGGTGCGACAGCAGGTTGTGCAGGATGGCCTGGGGTTCGGCATCGGGCTGGGATAACAGGGCGACCAGGATGAAATCCGGCGTGAGGACGTTGCGGCGCTGGCCGGCGAGTTCGGCCACCGCCATCTCCAGGGCCTGCAGCGCCTTCTTGGTGCTGAGTTGGGTGTAGTTCTGGATCACGGCCTGGTCTTACCTCAGGTTGGTCGGCTACTCACGGGAGGGTCGAGGGTTAATGGGGGCGCCTCATACAACGGACAACATCGCACGTCCACCCGCCGGTGTCGTCGTCGCCGGTGCCAGGGACTGGAAGCGGCCAGGGTCCAACGGCTCCAGGGACTCCAGCGCGTCCACCCGGAGCCCAGTTCGACGACCGCGCGGAGCGCGGACCATGAGGGTCCGATTAGCCGGCCCCAGCCGGTAGCTGCTGCTGATCCCGAGCACAGCGCCGGTATCGAGTGGAGGCAACAATTCACCATTTAGGTATTATTGTCGCGGCAAGCGGCAAAATAGCGAGAGCGCATTAGCACACCGCTCATCAATGCGATAGACATCTTGCTGCCACAAACCGCGCTCAATAGATTGCAACCCGGGCCGGGCGATCCCTTGCAGCTATTCTTGATCCCGCGTGTTATTGCCTCCTCACCAAGCGTCAAACGCCTATCCGGCCCGCGGCGAACGGGGAAAACGGCGGATGGACATCGGCACTGGCGCTGTGTTCGCCAACGCACCGACGCCAGCCAGGGACTTGCGCTTAAACTGCGCTTCATGGTGGTGGACTAACGTCACCATGAAACCGCGCCATGATCGTCGCGACACCCCGGCGGCAATGCCGCCGAGCTGAGTTCACTCGCAACCCCCAAGGAGAAGACCATGAGTCTTGGAACCATCCTGTTGGTCGTTCTGATTCTACTGCTGATCGGTGCCTTTCCGGCCTGGCCGCATAGCCAAAGTTGGGGCTATTATCCCAGCGGCGGGTTAGGTCTGGTTGTGATAATCCTCCTCATCCTGCTTTTACTCGGGCGGATATGAAGGCTGGGGCAGCAGCCTCGCAGGGACGCGACATACCAGTCCGGGGCAACACCTCGTGATCGCATGGTTTCGTCAGTCTAGCCCTGAAGAGGCGTAACATATCGGCACAGCGCCTGATGTCCCGCCCTTCAGGGCTAGACCGCGTTCAGTGCACCTGACCCCAGACACCCGCAAACCACCGGAGACCCACGTTGGACGACCAGACCCGCGGCGAGGCAGCGAGCAAAGACCTCACGACGGCGCTAACCGAGCAGATGCGCGCCGCCGCTGCCGCGGGCCGACCGCTGGTGCTGCGCGGGGCGGGCACCAAGTCCCTCCTCGGTCGGCCGGTCACGGACTCGGCGGAGCCCCTGGACCTGGCCGGCCATAGCGGGATCATCAACTACCAGCCCAAGGAACTGGTCATCACCGCCCGTTGCGGCACCACCCTGGACGCCATCGACTCCGTGCTCGCCGAGCATGGCCAACAGATCCCGTTCGAGCCGCCGCGCCTCGGCAGCAAGGACCGGCCGGGCGCGACCCTGGGGGGCACCATCGCCTGTGGTCTTTCCGGTCCTGCCCGGCCATTCGCGGGGGCCGCCCGTGACTTGGTGCTGGGCGCCCGCGTGCTGACCGGCCGGGCGGAGGTCCTGCGCTTTGGCGGCGAGGTGATGAAGAACGTGGCCGGCTACGACTGCTCCCGGCTCATGGTCGGGGCCTTCGGCACCCTGGGGGTGCTGCTGGATATCAGCTTCAAAGTCCTGCCGATCCCGCCCTTCTCGCGCACCCTGATGCAGGCGTGCGATCAGGTGACGGCACTGGAGCGGATGAACCGCTGGGCGGCGAGGCCCTTGCCCGTCACCGCCACCTGTTGGACGGACGCCGGTGACGGTGGGCGTCTGTGGGTCCGCCTGGCCGGGGCCGAGCAGGGGGTGCGGGCGGCGCAGTCGGTGATCGGCGGTGAGCCACTGGCGGATGAGGACGCCGCGGCCTTCTGGACCGAGTCGATCCGCGAGCAGCAACACGGCTTTTTCGGCGGCGACCTGGCGCTGTGGCGGATTGCGCTGCCCCAGGCCACGGCGCCACTGGACCTGCCGGGTCCGCAACTCCTGGAGTGGGTTGGCGCCCAGCGCTGGCTGCGCAGCGCAGCCGAGCCCACGGCCATCCGCGCCGTCGTGACCCGGGCCGGCGGGCACGCCACCCTGTTTCGCGGTGGTGAGCGCATGGGAGCGGTATTGCACCCCTTGGGGGCACCGCTGATGGCGCTGCACCGCCACCTCAAGCACGCCTTCGACCCCCAGGGCATCCTGAACCCCGGGCGGTTGTACCAGGATTTCTAATTGGGTTTTCCGCCTTATCTTGCTCCCCGCCTAAGCCCCAAAGGGGCGCGATATTTCCAGCCCAGGGCAACGCCCT